>NZ_JBBKBP010000002.1:0-373853 GCF_037890165.1 Blautia sp. HCN-1074 | reverse complement strand
CAGTCTGACGCCTAAAGCGTCTGGAAGCACGTGACTTCAGTCATGTGAGGATATAATTCACAACCATATGACCGGAAGATCAGGATATATCCTTCTCACCGCAATCACACCTTCCATACCAGCTGCCTTCTCCATTATCACCCATACTGCAGCCGGACGTGTTTCCATCAGTGCCGGTACCAGTTCTTCCTGCTCTGAAAAACACTGTATTTTATATTCTTTCAGATATTGTTCAGAGACTTCACATTCTCCGGGATATCCATATAACATGATTGTTTTCATCCATCATTCTCCCACATATTCACAAAAAGAGGCATTAAATTGACTTTATTTATGGTTCAATGATGTTGAAATACAAGCTCAGAGGTGTCATACTTTCACAGAATGCCTTGTAAAGTTCCTGATCTCCTTCTACAGATTCAATCAGTTTGCTGATTCCATCTTCATTGCAGGCTGCGATTGCAAGAATACCGGCTTTCTTTGTAGTAATTGTAATGTCTGCGTTTTCATCCTGTTCATCCGGGTAATACAGGAGTACACCATGATGTACTTTCAGGAGATAATTCTGATCATTGGTAACCTGAAGATTTATAGTAAAGGATTTATCCGCAAGTTTTGTACTGTCAAGCATGATTCCCATATAATCAAGAGTTGTCTGCATATCCATCTGCTGAGCGGTACTTCCTGATCCTGTTACAGCACTTGGCGGATACATATCTGTACCGTTTCTAAGTTCAGATGCTGCTACCAGATATGCATTTCTCCATGCACCGGATTCTGCCTGATAGCCAAGCTGTTCTAGTGCATCTGCACAGAGATATTTTGCCTGCTCATTTTCCGGATCTGCATACACAAGAGTATTTGTGATCTGTGCGACCCATTGATACTCACCTTTTTCGTAATCTGATTTTGCCATTTCCAGAACTTTGTCGGCATCACCAAGATATTCTACAAGTTTCTTCGCATATTCGGTTGGCTCAAGTTCGTCTAAGTGTACCGGATTCGCATCATACCAGCCCATATATTTCTGATAGATAGCTTTTACATTATGTTTCAGAGTACCATAGTACTGACGGGTATACCATACTTTATTTAATGCTTCCGGAAGTTCGATCATGTTTGCGATTTCTGTTGAAGTATATCCCTGATTGATATAAAGTAAGGTCTGATCATGCATGAATTTATATACAGCAGCTGTATTTGTCATATATTCCTGAATTACATTGTTGCCCCAGTGTGGCCAGTTATGAGACTGAAAAACAACTTCTGCATCTTTTCCGAACAGACTCTGTGCTTCTGTAATATAACGTGCCCAGCTATTGGCGTCACGTACCTCTGCACCACGTAATGTATAGATATTATGCATACTTGCGGTACAGTTTTCTGCCAGCCAGAGAGCTTTTTTATCAGGAAAATAGGTGTTCATTTCTGCCGGTGACTCAGTGTCAGGGGTAAGCTGGAAGATAACTTTTACACCATCAATCGTAGTCTCAAAGACTTCTTCTGTGACATTGAATGTCGGAGAAAGATATCCCACCTCGCCCTGTGAGACGGCAAGGCCGATGCCTACAGAAAGGCGTCCCTGCTCACCTGGCTGAATTACAGAACCGTATTGATATAAAGAGCGGCGCTTCATTGCTGTTCCTACAAATACATTTTCTGACATAACTGCATTTTCGAATCCGTCAGGAACGATGATTGCTGTTTTTCCAGATGCAATCTGCTCATCCAGAGAAAGAGAAGGATCTGCCAGTTCGTCCTGTGTGAGGACTCCCTGAATACCGCCATAATGATCAATATGCGCATGACTGATGATCACTGCTACGATATGGATGTCTCCCATTTCAGACTTAAATAATTCTAATGCAGCTTTTGCTGTATCAGATGACGCAAGACAGTCCATGATGATCCAGCCATTATCTGTACGGACAAATGTCATGTTGGAAAGATCATATCCACGCACCTGATAAATATCATCAGATACCTGAAAAAGTCCATAGTTGGCATTTGACTTAGTGTTTCTCCAGAGACTTGGATTTGCGGAGTCTGGTGAATCAGCATCTCTTACAAAATCATAATTGTCCATGTTCCAGACAACATTTCCATCATCATCTGTAATCTGCAGAGAATCCGGCGCGGTTATAAAACCTTTTTTTGCAAATTCCTCTTCCTGTGTATCATCAAAATCCAGAACCTGATAGACATCTTCGTTTATCTGTTTTGTAATGGTTGTGGCAGGCTTTTTGTCTGGTGTTAAAGTATCAGTATTTTCTGTACTTTCAGTACTTTCTTCCTGGGCATATGCAACTGTCGGGACAGATGCCATTACCAGTAATGCACCCAATAGTGCAAGCGCAATTCTCTTCTTCATATTGGACCTCCTTAGTATTATCTTTTGATTTGATATTACTGTTAATTATGCGTTCTATAATAATTTAACTGTTTTCAGCCTATCATAAGAATGCCCAATATTATAATGCAGGGAATGAATTGCAAGTATCTGGAATGAAATGTATTAACTGATAATTCGTAACTATTCAGCAATCTGCTATCTCACAAGGTGTTTTGACATGAATATGCTAAAATCCTTAAGAATACAAAGTGAAATGGATACCAGGATTTGTAGTGGATTTCTGTTTGTTATTTCTGGACTTCACTTTCCGGGTTCCAGGAATTCTCATCCAGTTTTTTAATCATTTCTTCAAGATCAACGGTATATGCCACTGTTACATCACTATCTTTTTTGATGATAAATTCAGATAAACCATATTCTTGTCCATTATCAGCCCAGTCATATGTATATCCCAGTCGTGTCCATGGATATTTGCCATCAAAATAGCTGGAAATAATGTTTGCGTCAAACCATGCCTTATATTCTTCATTGACATCATCGGAAAATGAATCTGTCATTTCTACCGTTCCGATTTCTGATACATATGCCGGCCGTAATACATCTTCCGGTTTTACCCACATAGCAGTAAAGTGATCTGATTCATTATCAGGGCGCAGACCGATAAGCTCTTTTATTCTTGTCTGCCAGTCAGTGACACCATCTTTATTTTTCTGATACCAGTCTTCAAGTTCTCCACCTGTAAATGTCCATACATTTCCCCATTCCAGTTTTACATCAGCGCCATCCGGGTAGCTATCCGGATATTTGTGAAAAGTATAGAGAAGTATCCTGCCATTTTCATCATAAACGGCATAAGGTTCTCCTTTATCCAGGCTTACCACAGGGAGAATTTCATCCTTATCGATGATCATGGCATCTTCTACTGATTCATCAAAAAGTGTCTGTAGTTCTTCTTTATTTTCGGAAGAATCTGTGCTTTCTGCGGCACATACGTTCTCTGTAATTCCATTTGCCGGAAATGATACCGCCATTGCAGAAACTAATAATCCGGTTACTATCAGTTGTTTTTGAAGTTTGTTTTTCATACAATATAAACCTCCTTTTTATGGCAATTCATAGGCACATTATGTGGAGTAATCTCCTATGATGCTAAAACAAATACAGGGAGAATCATACGAAACGATTCTCCTTGTATTTGATAAAAACATTATTTATTTGTTCAGATTATTCAACAACTGCAATAGCTTCTACTTCGCACAGAACATTCTTTGGAAGCTGTTTAACAGCAACGCAGGAACGCGCTGGTTTGCTTGTGAAGTATTTCTCATAGACTGCGTTAAATGCAGCAAAATCTGCCATTTCAGCAAGGAAGCAGGTTGTTTTAACGACATTGTCAAAGCCAAGTCCGGCTGCTTCAAGAATTGCACCTACATTTTTGCAGGACTGCTCTGCCTGAGTTTCAATTGTATCTCCTGCAACTTCACCTGTTGTTGGGTCTACCGGAATCTGACCGGAAGCAAATACAAAGTTTCCTGTCATTTTTGCCTGAGAATATGGTCCGATTGCTGCTGGTGCATTTTTAGTTTCAAGTGTTTTCATGAATGATTCCTCCCGTACGATTTTGTGTTATTGATTTATCAATAATTATAGTCCTATATTAGCATCAAAAAAATATTTAGTCAATGGCAAAAAAATTAATTTCACTGCATTTCCCAGAAGATTAATCAGGATTTTTTTGATATGAAGCTTATCCCGGTAAACGTACGTATTCTGAACCTGCCAGATATCAATGGCAATAAAAGCAGCGTGTTACTGAATCAGGCAGTAACACGCTTAACAGCTGTACTCTTAGTCAAGCTGCAGAACAGCTATCTGGTGCAACATTGCGAGGTAAAGCGAATGATTTTATCCATATCTCACTGGCTTAATCGTGGCAGTTACATTCGAAATCAGTCGGACTGTCAATCAAAGATGCCACCTGAAACTGATGTCGGTGTCCGTCAAGCATATCAGTAAATGTTTTTGCAAAATGAACATGCTTTCCATTGCCGACATCAATCGCAGGGGATGATGTTCCGCAAAATTCATGGAAGTGTCCATCAGAAAAATCAGTACGGAATTTTACTTCATGTACATGAGAGTTTCCCATTCGAATAGCTTCGCCGGAAACTGTACAAAAACGGTGGTTGTGGCATTCACGGCATCCGTTTACGGTAGCTGTGCTTCCCGTAATTTCGTGAACATGCTGCTGCGGATTATGATAATTAGGATTACTATTTGCTGAATTACACATAAGAACCTCTTAGATGCTTGTTCACTTTATAGAATATGAGAAAAGTAAAATCATGTGCATAATAAGAAAATTTCCGAACAATATAATATGCCCCTGCCAGATATCGACAAGGGCGCATTACATTTAAGAAACTGTAAATGCCAGAACCATATAAACCAGAATGGATACAACGCAATACATGGAGTTGGTTGTAGAAACGTAAGCACTGCTCTCCTCTTTATTGAGGAAAGTCTGCATACTGAATGTAGCAGGTGCAGACATATAACTGATGACTGCAAGATCCAGCAGCTTATTGTTTTCGACAAAACTATGTACGGTGAAAAGAACACCTGCGATCATTACTGCCTGTAAGGCTGTACGTAATAAAATTGTTCTGATACACGGACTTAATAATTCAGGAGTCAGTTCAAAGCTGTATCCTACCACAATCAGGATGATGGCAGTAACGGAAGTCGTCAGGATATTCTCCACACTCAGATATACATTTCCCCAGGAACTCTCCAGCAGACACCGGATAATACCGGTAAGTCCGGCAATGATTCCCAGCACACTTGCAATAAATGCAGGAGTTTTAACGGCACTCAACGCAAGGCTCTTTGCATTTATTTTCTCACCATTTTCTGTCTGTCCCAACATTCCCATGTAGATGCTGAATCCAAACAAAAGTCCTGCGATATCCAGTACTGCGATCTGAGAAAGATTCTCCTGTCCGCATAAGCTTGTATATAAAGGATATGCCATCAGTCCGCCTTCATATACGCTGACCATAAATGGCAGATATTTCTGATAAACACCTGTCATTAACGGTTTCAGGAGAAATCCGATGCCAAAAGAAATCAGGAGCATCAGAAACATGATCAGAACCAGCTTCCCTGTTTCAAGATTATAATCAGCAGTTGCCAGTGCATGAAAAATCGCAACCGGAAGCATGATATTTGTTACCAGAAACTTCATGTCATTAATTCCTGTTTTGGAGAGGAATTTCCATTTTCTACATGAGATGCCAAGCCCGATCATCACCAGTACTGGTAAAATAATTTTAAGAACGTTCATTTTCGTTTATCCTTTCAGGTAGATTTTATACGCTCTTTATTGTAGCACTTGCAAAATTTAAAGTCCACAAATCCTTAAATAAAAATATCGGACAGATAAGAGTGTAATAAAGAACTTATCCTGCCCGATATTTTTATAATTTCTGGTTAGTTATTATCTGATTTTATATTATTTAACTTTAACGCTCTTTACTTTAGAATAACTGTTGTATACTCTCTTACCATTTTCAGTACGATATGCCCGCACTTTGTAATAGTATGTTTTATTAGAAGTAAGCTTTTTATTTACATAGGAAAACTCTGTATCTTTACTTTTCTTTTCATTGCGTAGTTCCTTTGTTTAGTAAGTTGACTGGTTAAATCTTAACGAAAACTCTTAAACCAGTTTACCAGAGAGTCATGCCAGATATTATCATATACGGTTTTCTTCATCTGGTCGGTAACAGGACCGTTCGTTGCCATTTTAGCAAGGATGCAAAGCTGCAGTTCCGCTACTGTCATATCTTCCGGTGCTTTGCTCAAATCGGCTACTGTTTTGGCTGCTGTATCCGAAGTTTCATCTGTTTTGTCAGCATCTTTTGCACATGTTTCATTTGCGCAGGCAGATTCCTCTTTCGCTGCGGCAGTTTCCTGTGCTGCAAGATCCTGTGCTGTTTCTTTAGTTACTGCTTCTTTAATTTCAGCTTTTTTAGTTTCGGATGTCTCAGCGGAAGCAGATGTCTCAGTATCGGATGTTGCCTGAACCTCTGCTGCATTTTCAACTTTTATCTGTGTATCTTCTGTCATTGTATCTGCCGGTACCCAGATTTCACCGCTGTTTGCGGCTACCGTCACATTGATGCGTCCACCCTCAACAGATACTTTCTGTCCGGTAAGAGTTCCGACATATTCTGCACAATTTCCAGCCGGAAGGCTCATTCCTGCTGCATTGTCATCATTGTTTACAGTAACGATCACTCGGACTCCGTCAAGATCACGGGCAAATGCAAACTGGCGGTTTGTCAGATGGAGTTCTGTATAGCTTCCATAACTTAATGCAGGTGTATGCTGTCTCACCTTTCCAAGTGCCGCGATCAGAGCTGTGTTTGGATTTGTTGTTATGGCATCTGCATAGTCCTTCAGATTCAGTGCAGGTCTGAGGCTGTCATCGGAGAATTTCTCTTTCTTTCCCTCGATGCCAAATTCAGATCCATAATAAATACTTGGAACTCCAGGAAGTGTATAAAGTAATACATGAACCGGGGCAAAATGGGCTTTATTTGACAGTTTGGTATAGATACGTTCTACATCATGGTTGTCCACAAAGTTGTAGAGATCCAGATTTCCCATGTTCTGAAGATATTTCACTGTATGAGCAATTTCAAAATAGTTATGGTCATTGTGACCACTATAGAGTGCCTTGTGAAGTGCATAGTTGGTTACGCTATGAAGGGTTTCTCCGTTTACCCAGCGGCTGTAATCACCATGGATAACCTCACCCATAAGCCAGAAGTCTTCTTTTACTTCTGCTGCTGTACGGCGAAGGGCACGCATGAAATCAAAATCAAGGACATCTGCTGCATCCAGACGGATTCCGTCTACATCAAATTCGGATACCCAGAAACGAATTACGTCACAGATATAATTCTGGACTTCCGGATTTCTCTGGTTTAATTTTACCAGGAGGTTGTATCCGCCCCAGTTTTCATATGAAAATCCGTCATTATATTCATTATTTCCACCGAAGTTTATATTGCAGTACCAGTTAAGGTATCTGGAATGTTCACGATTCTGCTGAATGTCTTTGAATGCAAAGAAGTCACGACCTGTATGATTAAATACACCGTCAAAGATAACCTTAATTCCTTTTTCGTGACAGACTGCTACGAAATTTTTGAGATCTTCGTTAGTACCCAGACGGGAATCAAGCTTCTTATAATCAGTGGTTTCATATCCATGACCGACGCTCTCAAATAAAGGTCCGATGTATAATGCAGTACATCCGATTTCTTTGATATGATCGATCCATGGGAGTAATGTGTTCAGACGGGAGACTGGCGCACTGTAATTATTAGTTTTTGGTGCTCCGGTTAAGCCCAGTGGATAAATGTGATAGAATATTGCCTCGTTATACCAGCTCATAAATGCCACCTCTGTTTTGTTTATAGTTTGAAAATATATATATCTTTTATATAATAGCAGATTTCGAGGATAGAATCCAGCTTTTTTCAATATTCAGTTTTTTTCAATATGATTGTATGTTACTGTTCACACACCACTATCCCGCGAGGTGTTTTGGCATAAATATGCCAAAATCCCGAGACATACAAGCCAAAATTCCATTGCCGCAGGCAATCTGGAATGAATTTTGGCTACGTTACTGAGAACGGAGTGAACAGTAACGTTTATTTTTGTAATTATTCGATTGGTTAAAATTTACTCTACAAAAAAATATATTTAAGGTATATAATCAGATTAGAAATCATGTTATGTTATTAAGTTTTTTACAAGGAGATATATTTTTATGAGACATATAGATGAAATTCAGATTGCCGGAACTGCCGTTCTGCTTTGTGGTGCGATGTTTGCAATTTCTGCTGTCGCTCCTACCGGAAATACCGTATCAAAAGCGGTTACAAACTTTATAGAAGCACCGGAAACAGCAGCAGAGGCTCAGGCGCAGGCAGAAGAACAGGCTGAGGAGAATGGATTTCCCATTTATACGCAGGAAAGCAATTATGATGATAATTCAGATGATGGCAGCAGCTATGATGATTCTTCCTATAATGATAATACTTATGATGATCAACAGGATAATTCTGATCAGGAATATGATAATACTGATAATGAGGACGGATCTTCTGATACTGGGAATGATGATCAGACATCTGGTGATGACTCAGGAGATGACTCTTCAGACCAGATTGATTATCCGGTTGACGATACAACGGCTGATAATACTGACGGTAGTCTGGATGGTACAGAGGAAGATAATTATGACAATGCTGAGCAGATAACTTACTGATCTGATATAAATAAAGGCTCCGGTTACTGATGTTTTATGAACTGATTAGTAACCGGAGCCTTATTTATATATCAGTAAATTACAGAGATTAATTTTAGAATGTTTTTTGCAACAATTGTTCAAATGATTCCTGATTCATAGGCTTATAGTAGTAATACCCCTGAAGCTCATCACATCCCTCTTCTACAAGGAAATCTACCATTTCTTTTGTTTCCACACCTTCACAAACAATAAATTTCTTGGTCCGTTTTAACAGATGAAAAATTTCCTGAAGGACGATCTTTCCATTTTCGGACAGATCATCTGAAAGAAAACGCTTGTCTATTTTAACTTCGTCAAACAGGATATCTTTTAAAGTATTCAGTGAGGAATAGCCTGAACCGAAATCATCCATGGATATCCGTATATTTTTGTCGTGAAAGAAACGGATCATGGCATTTACGGCTTCAATGTTATGAATAAAAGTAGTTTCTGTGATCTCGAATATCAGATTATGAGGTTCTATCTCATACTTCTCTATCAGATTCATTACTTTTTTAGTGAAACTTTGGATATCCCGGAAATGAACCGGTGATACATTTAAAGAGACAGGAACGATTCTCTTTCCCTCTTTCTGGCGTTGGTTCATCCAGATAAAAGTTTCTTCGTACACATAGTAATCCAACGCCTGGATTTCTCCTGTTTCCTCCAGAATTGGAAGAAACACATCCGGATACCAGATCGTCCTGGCATCCCGCTGCCATCTTACCAGGGCTTCTGCACCTGCAAGTGTCTGATCTTTACCATGTATTTTAGGCTGAAAATAAACTTTAAATTCTTTCTGGCTTAATGCGCGTTTGAACGAGTGAATCGTATCTGCTTTATGCTGTTCTCTCATGGCAATATCCTGAGTATATTCACATACACCTGATAATTTTGTCTTTGCGATACAGCGCACGATGTTTGCATGGGAAATGATTTCTTCTGCCGGAATATTGATATCTTTCAGATAGTAAATGCCAGTATTCAGATGGAAATAATTGATTGGATACGACTGCAAAATTTCCTTTGTAATCTGAGTATTATGTCGTTCAATGCGTTCTTTTATCTCACTTGTGTCATATCCGGTTGTATCGATCACTGCTACAAAAATATCGGAGTGATATCTGTTTACAAATAAGGATTCCTGAAAAAGTTCCATTCTTTTGAGCACAAAATTCAGGATTTTGGTTCCTGTTTCATATCCCCAGTAGTCATTGATCAGATGGAAGTTGCTGATATCTGTCATGAGAAAGGCATATTGTTTTGTACCATTAGCGTTTGTGAGAATCGTAAACATTTTCTCTTTCAGAGAATCAGATGAAATGCTTTGTGCAAGCCCATTTTGGATAATATATTGTTGTTTACTTGCCAGCTGTTGTTTTTTATATTTTTTATCCTGCTACATTTTCTGATCAGCAGTTTTAAGCAGATCCATAATCAGATAATAGTGATTTTTGCAGCTGAGATCATATCCTACTGCATAGCTTAATGGGTGGTCTGCTGTCTGATTGTATTCATCAATCATTGTCTGGAGACGGATATTCATCTGCTCAAGCTGTGACCAGGTTGTGTTTTTCTGGATAATCATAAATTCATCTCCGCCGAATCTGGCGAGATAGCTGTCTTTTGTAAGAATTCTGGTGAGAAAAGACGCGAATGTCTGGATAAACACATCTCCTTCTTCATGCCCGTATGTATCATTAATCATTTTTAAATTATTCAGGTCAAACATCATAATGCCTGTGTTTAAGGTATCATCTGCTTCCTGAAGCTGCTGCAGCCTTTTTTCCAGAGCTTTTTTATTATGTACTCCGGCAACATCAAAACCGGAGCTTTGAATTATGCTTTTCAGATAGTCTTTCAGCGCAAGGGAGACTCCGCATCCAGCTAGCATCGCTATGATCATAAGCGTAAAAAAAGACTTTCCAAATCCTTTTCTGAAATGGAAAATCATAGTTGCAAGAACACCTGCAAATATTATAAATTCTGTATAACAAAGACGTAATATAATCTTGTTCTTTTCCATATTGTAGTTAAAAACCTGCCTTTATCCTTCTTTTAATATTTTTGTAAATTGCTGATACCAGCATTTTTTTTAGCTTCTTTTGGTTTAAGCGGCGTGCAGGATGATTCGCTTTGCCATACTCTTTTCAATCCCGATTTTGCTTCCCTTAACCATGACAATGTAATAGCCATGAATTTCAGACAGAAGCTCGACTTCACTTCCACATATAAATCCCAGGGATTCCAGATAATGGCGCTGCTTTTCCTGCCCGCAGACTTTGCTTATCCGGTATTTCTTATTAAAATCTGCTAAGTTTAATGGCATAATTATTCCTTCCATTTCTTATCTATATGTTAGTTGATTCTAACACGATATAGAGTATACCATATTTTTATTGTATTTAAAGGATTTTTTGGCTTTTGAGAAATTTTATCTCAAAGTATATGGCAGGTTAAATAAGCAAATATATATTAGCAAGCCAATCCATTTCTGTACAATTCCATTGGAGACATTAAGCCATTACTATAGCATCCACATTACCAAAGCCTCCCAGATTAACTCCAGGAGGCTTTCATACTGTCTCATATTAAGTTGTGATTATTCTACATTCTCAAACATCTCTGCTAATGTCATAGAGATTTTCGGAAAATCTTTCAGTATTACCACTGTATCTGCATTATAATGTTCTTCTTCTGGATCATCCTGCAAGATATAGCTATACTTCAAATCATATTTACCATCCTCAAGATAATAAATCTGTACTGCTCTTTCTTTCGATGAGATGATCCAATACTCTTCTACCCCTGCTGCCTGGTAAATTTCTTTCTTCACAGTCATATCTCTCAATGCTGTTGCAGGACTAAGAGTTTCCACAATAAATCTTGGTGTACCAGTATAAGAACCACCTTTCAAATGTTTACGGTCACATATAATCATCACATCTGGTATCACATAATCATTACTTTCCTGTGCATGATATTTATAATCCAGATTCTCCATAAATGCCAAACACAGTGTTCCCTGTAAACCAGTTGATATGATTCGATAAATATTACCATCTACAATCCCATGCTGATAGTTTGGTGATGGTGACATATCATAGATTACACCATTAATCTTCTCTTCTTTTCTATATTCCTCTTTCAGCAATGGCATGTTATCACCTCCTACAATTCCATACTATATCTTAATAGTCAATCTCATCAAACAGATCTTCAAAGGTTATCTTAATATTGGGAAAATGAACCAATCTTAATTCATCCTTGTTTTCTTCGCTAATAGTTTTCCAGAGATAATATTGGGGAATATCATTCTCATCATAGTCCAGTTCATAAATCTCTATTGTTTTTGTACGCCAATCAACAATCCAATACTCCTCTATCTCCTGTTGAGCATATAATTCCATCTTTTCTGTACGATCATATTTTTCAGTTGACGGAGATAACACTTCCATAACAAAGCGTGGGTCATCTGTAAATGTATTCCCTCTCCTGGATTTAGTGCGACAGTTTATAGAAGCATCAGGAATGACAATCTTATTATTTCCGTCAGCATCTTTAAAACGGTACTGTACATTATCGGAATAAACATAACAAGTGCTGTTTTTTAACTGGTATCTGACCGCAGCCACAAAATTGACAATAACTGATGAATGTTCTGGTGTAGCACCTGCCATATCTGTAATCTTTAAATTCCAATCCATTCTATATGCTCCCTTCGTATGAAATAAAATCATCCTGATGGATAGTACACCAGACCAATATAAGTATAAGCTGTTCATTTTTGTAAATTTCAGTTTCTTATGCTTGTATTATAATATAGATTATGTCTATTCAGCAACCTGTTTTTTGATTCTGACAAAACGAACATAGATATCAGTATCAGCAGACTTTGAATCTACCTCTATATTGTTTCAGAAAACTTTTTTTTACAAAAATGTAACTCATTTCGTCTTTTACATTTGGTCAAAAAATGGTATAGTTAATACATTGGTGACAGTGACTACTTAACCGAATTAAGTAAGCCTCCTGCTTCAATTGCAAAGAGCAATAAACAGTGGATGGAGATGTGTTTTCACATATAATATTGAGCTGTCACCCGAAATGAAATATATTGAGGTGTGTTTAATTTATGTCTGAATTTTCCGATTTGCTTAGTTCCTATATTGATGAAAAGGAAATCAAAGTTTACTCTCTTCTGGAATATTGTAACATTGACCGTTCTACCATGTATAAGATTATAAATGGAAAACGAAATCCGACTTCCATGGAAGTATTCCAGAAAATTGCAGAATTTCTTCATCTTACTCCCGTAGAATATCGTAAATTTAAGGAGGCTTATCTGATCTCCAAACTGGGAAAAGATCTTTATTATAAGCGAAAATACACAGAAAAATATCTCATGAACTTCCCCAGAAATTTCTCCGGAGAACCGGTTCTGTTTCTGGACGATCTGAAGAAGATGAAGGATGAGAATGATTATAAAACAGATACAGATATCCAGACTCCGGTAAATACGTCTGATTGCACAGTAGTCTCTACTCATCTGGAGTTAAACCATCTGCTGCACTATATGATTTCTTCGGAAACACAGAAGCCTTCCGGCAAAATTGCGCTTTTATTGCAGCCGGATTATGGTTTTCTGTTAAATATGCTTTCCAGTTTGAAACCTGCCGGACATCTGAAAATTGAACATACATTTTGTATGAGTAAAACAAACCAGATGACAGAGAATCATGAGATTTATAATCTGATGTATTTAAATAAAATACTTCCGTTATATTTTTCAAGTATGGACTATCATCCGTATTATTTCTATGAGGATATTTTTGCACATTATTACAGCATGAATGGTCTCTCCTGTATGATTTTGTCATCAGAATATGTAATTACCTGTAATTCTGATTATACAAGAGGGATTTTTTACAGAGATCCTGCGGTGGTTTCCATGCTCTGGAGTCTGTATGATTCTTATCAGGATAAATGCCAGCCGCTATTTCTGGCTACGGAATATCTGTCAATGGATAAAAATGATTTCAACAGTCCTGTGTATACAGAGACACCAAACTACGTATTACAGCCGGAAGCCTGTATGGTTCCATTTATTGACAGACAGCTTCTTAGCCAGGCAATCATACCGGAATTTCCCGACAGGGATAATGCTATTAAAAAGATGACGGCATTACTCCAGGTGAATCAGTCAAAAATGGAAAATGGTCTGGCGAATGTCTATTTTACGAAAAGAGGTCTTGCTGACTTTGCTGAAAAAGGCCGGATAAAAGAAATACCGGATAATTTTTACAGGCCGCTTACTGTATCGGAAAGAATCCGCTTATTATGCCGTATTCTTCCATGCTGCAAAAATGGCAATTACCGTCTGCTTAAGAAGCCGTTAAATCAGCTTTCTGATAATCTGCATTTGTGCGTAAACAGTACCTTTGGATATATGTTATTTAACAATATTCATAACCGGACGACCTGTCTGATCATCAATGAGTCCAGTATTCTGACTACTTTTCTGGATTATCTCTCCAGCCTGGATGACAGTGGGCTCTACAGTGGGGAAGAGACAGCGGAATTTGTACAAACACTGATTGATGAATTGAAGAACCAGAAGAAAGAACGATAGGAACAGAAAAATTTAACCGAATTAAGCAATCTGCTTCCGCTACTTGCTCATAACCGAATAACTGCTTCGCAGTTTATCAGGAGGGGCTTGTACCCCTCCTGATACAAGGATGCTGGTTTCGATGTAATTCAGCAGGAAAATCTATGTATTTTCCTGAGTTTTTCCGTACATTTTTCTGTTAGTCTTTTTGAATGAGTGACTTTATAAATAACTGTTCAGTAAATGTTATCCTGTAAGTAATGTACAGACTGTAATTTCTGTGAGATAAGCTGCTGAACTGTTATACTTCCTGGTATTATTGTAGCGAATAGCATAAATTCTGTGCATCGCGAAGCGTGTTACTGAGAACGCAGTGAACAGTAACATAAAAGAATGTCGTTATAGCCTTTTTTATCTGTGGAATATGATTTGCATAAAATAAGTGGTATAATCATATTGCTATAAATACTTAGGAGGACTTTCTTATGAAGAGAAAAAACAAATTGATATCCTTGTTTTTGTCGCTGTTTCTTTTGCTGTTTACTTTAGCACCTCAGGCAGCGCTGACAGTAACTGCGGAAACAAACGGAGAAATGGCAGTTCATTTTCTGGATGTCGGACAGGGAAATGCTATTCTGGTGCAGTCCGGAGGACAAAACCTGTTATACGACGGTGGTGATCAGAACCACGCAGATGAAGTTGTATCATACTTACAACAGCAAAATGTACAGACGATTGATTATATGATTTCTTCTCATTATGATGAGGATCATCTCGGAGGTCTTATTCCATGTTTAAATACTTTCGAAGTAAGTAACGTCTTAGGATCGGATTACGTACATACTTCTAATTTATTTAACACCTTTATGAATACGGCTACTGCAAATGCGATTATTGTACAGTATCCATCTGTCGGTGATACATTTGATTTTGGTACCGGAAGTTTTACTGTCCTGGCTCCAAGTGGTATCAGCCAGAATAGTAATGATAACTCTCTTGTGATCAAACTGGAAAATGGTTCAAACAGCTTTATTTTTACCGGTGATGCGGAAGAAACTAGTGAGCAGGATATGATCAGTACAGGAATGAACCTTGACTGTGATGTACTCTCTATTGGACATCATGGTTCTGCAAGTTCAACCACATGGGATTTCCTCGAGGCAACCTCTCCGTCTTATGCGGTGATAAGCTGCGGTGTGAATAACCAGTATAATCATCCATCAGCAGAGACAATGGGACGGTTATCGGATATGGAAATTCCTGTATTTCGTACAGATAAACAGGGAACTATTATTGCGGTATCTGACGGAACAACGATCAACTGGTCTCAGAATCCTTGTAATGATTATTCTTCCGGAGATTCATCCGCAAATTCATCTGGTGACTTATCATCCGACGGAATATCATACCATGAAGAAACAACAGTTTCTGAGCAGAATTCTGTGCAGGAAGATTCTTCTGCGGCAACAGGCGCAATGGTATGGATACCTGCAACCGGAGAAAAATATCATAGTATCCCGAATTGTGGAAGAATGAATCCTGATACAGCCAGACAGGTTACTCAGTCAGAGGCAGAAGCCATGGGGTATGGTCCATGTAGCAAATGCTACTAAAAAACTTTAATTTATAAATAAAAGAGAACCTGTCACAATCTTTTGATCGTGTAAGGTTCTCTTTTTTTATTGAATCTTTGATTAATGCCCTTCAACTTCCTTTGCGTCCCGTTCTATATAGGTGATAAAATCTTCTAGGGTTCTGGAAATCCGTTTGTTTTTGGAATAAATAAATCAGGTATTTCTGGTTACAGAAGAACCGCCCCGGGCTACATCTATATATCCTACTACCATACTTGCCGGAAATTCTGTTCCATACCAGTTTTTTTACCAATTTAATAATCCATAATCTGTTTTGGCAACCTGGTTGATCTGGGTCAATCAGATATTCGCAATCCGCTGCCGCTACTTGCTTGATTCGGTTAAAATCCCTCATGTCTGCGGACTTTCCAGAGTTTGGCACGTTTCTGTGCTGCTTCATTCTCAATCTGCTGGGTAACTCCTTCAATGATAAGTCCCGGAACTTCTACCGGATGCTGCTGTTCATCTGTTCCGACCATTGTGAAGTAAGCGCGGTTAATCATGGTTCTTGTTCCGTCAAGAGCTTCACAGTAGGTATCGATACGTACCTCCATAGAAGATCGCCCGACATGAGTAAGCCGTCCAATCAGTACAATGGTATCATTTACTTTTGCTCCGGCTTTGAAATACATATTATCTACTGCTACAGTTACAACGTTCATCTCTGCATGGCGCTTGGCAACAATTCCTGCAGTTTCGTCAATCCATGCAAGCAGCTGACCACCGAATAAATATCCGGCTGCGTTAAGACATTTAGGCATTAATAAGTGAGATTGTTCTGTTAGTGAGTCTTCTACTCGTTTCATTTTTCTTTCTGACATTTCTTATATACTCCTTTTTATATGTATTTCTTTATTTGCTTCTTCATTTACTTCTTGTCTGTAAATCCTGTTAAACTATATCTATATATGTATCTGTTTTCGGACTGGAAATATTATATGTTATGTGCATATAGGGCAAATTTCCTGCTTAACAGAAACATAAATATACAAATACGGGTTATAAACATGGTTATTATAGCACATTTGGCTTATTTATGTTACCATTCTATTTTATTTATGTAATACATATTTCTTTTCTGAAAATACTTGTTGGTTCTGTAGAATTTTAAAGCGTTAGCACTTTAATATGATTGTATATAAAAAAATACAATCTTTAGCTTGCCTTTCCCACTACTTTCCTGTACAATCATTAAATAGGTATAAATACAAATGTTCGTCATACTAAAACACTGATCGCAAGGATGCATCCGCTCTTCACTGTATCAGTGTTTTTTAGCAGAAATACCTGCATAATAACTGGGGAAATGAGGAAAGATATTATGGAAAAACATGAAATGATGAGTCTGGAAGACTCCAAACAGCTTCGTGAAAGAATGAGATTCTTTGAACAGGAACTGCTCAAGAATCATCATATTGATCCCAATCTGTATGTAGAATATGATGTAAAAAGAGGTCTGCGTGACTCCGCAGGTAAGGGTGTCCTTACAGGTCTTACAGAAATTTCTGATGTCAACGGCTACAATCTGATCAACGGAAGACAGATCCCGGCTGATGGTCGTTTATACTATCAGGGAATTAACGTACAGGATATCATCAGCGGCCTGAAGGGCAGACGTTTTGGCTTTGAAGAAACTATCTATCTTTTGATTTTTGGGAAGCTTCCGGATAAGGATGAACTTTCCAGATTTCTGGATGTAATGTTTGATATGGAAGATCTGGGTGGTCGTTTTGTCCGTGACGTAGTTATGAAAGGAACGAATGCCAATATCATGAATGCTATGCAGCGTTGTGTCCTTGCACTTTATACATATGATGATAATCCGGAAGATATTTCTCCTGAGAATGTACTTCGCCAGTCACTGGAACTGATCGCGAAACTTCCTGAGATTGCAGTATATTCTTATCATGCATATCGCCATTTCCGTAAGGATGATACTTTATTTATCCGTAATCCACAGAGAGGACTTTCCCTTGCAGAGAATATCCTTCTTATGCTTCGTCCGGATGGAAAATATACAGAACTGGAGGCAAAAGTTCTGGATATTGCGCTGATTCTTCATGCTGAGCATGGCGGTGGTAATAACTCTACTTTTACAACTCATGTAGTAACTTCTTCAGGTACAGATACTTACTCTTCCACTGCTGCATCAATCGGATCGCTGAAAGGTCCTCGTCACGGTGGTGCAAACCTGAAAGTTCAGAATATGTTCTCAGATCTGAAGGCACATGTAGAGCACTGGGATAATGAAGATGAGATTGTTGATTATCTTCAGAAAGTTCTGAATAAAGAGGCATTTGACCATGCAGGACTGATCTATGGTATGGGACATGCGGTCTATACGCTTTCTGATCCTCGTGAAGTGATTCTGAAACGTTTTGCTCAGGCACTGGCTGAGGAGAAAGGAATGACGGAGGAATTTGATCTCTACGACAAAGTTGAAGGAATTGCCGGAAAACTGATTATGGAGCATAGAAAACTGTTCAAAAATGTCTGCGCTAACGTAGACTTCTACAGTGGATTTGTATATAGCATGCTTGGCATTCCGGAAGAGTTGTTTACTCCGATTTTCGCCATCGCACGTATGCCTGGCTGGAGTGCTCACCGTCTGGAAGAGCTGATTAATGCGAATAAGATCATTCGTCCGGCTTATAAGTATGTGGGACATCATACAGATTTTGTTGCTTTTGATGAAAGGTAATTTTATATAAGAAATATTACAGGCTGCGGTTGAATCTGCAGCCTGTTTTTTATCGCTTGCGGGATTTTGTTAAAGAATAAGTATTCTTAGAGAAAAATGAACAAAATGCATTTCCGGGGAAGTGATTCTCTCAGAAATGCATTTTGTTTATTTTGACTTATTATTATGGAAGTAAATTATTTAGTCCTGCTTTACATTAAATGCTTTCATTCCAGGATATACTGCGCTTGCGCCGAGTTCTTCTTCGATACGGAGAAGCTGATTGTATTTTGCAACACGCTCAGATCTGCTTGGCGCGCCGGTCTTGATCTGGCAGGTATTCAGTGCTACTGCGAGGTCTGCAATTGTTGTGTCTGCTGTCTCACCGGAACGATGAGAGGAAATTGCAGTGTAGCCAGCCTTATGAGCCATTTTAATTGCTTCTAATGTTTCTGATACAGAACCAATCTGATTTAATTTAATCAGAATCGCATTGCCTGCACCGAGGCTGATACCTTTTGCAAGTCTCTCTGTATTTGTAACAAACAGGTCATCACCGACAAGCTGTACTTTATCGCCAAGTCTTGCGGTAAGTTTCTGCCATCCTTCCCAGTCTTCCTCATCCAGTCCGTCTTCGATGGAAATGATCGGATATTTCTCGCATAATTTAGCCCAGTGCTCGATAAGTTCTTCTGCTGTGTATTCTGTTCCGGCTTTCGGAAGTTTGTAGTAGCCTTTGCCTTTCTCACTCTTCCATTCGGAGGAAGCTGCATCCATCGCAATCTTGAAATCTTTGCCTGGCTCATAACCTGCTTTCTTAACTGCTTCAAGGATTGTCTCGATTGCTTCTTCATCAGATTTCAGCGCAGGGGCGAAACCACCTTCATCACCTACAGAAGTAGCAAGTCCGCGTTCTTTCAGAATAGAAGCAAGTGCGTGGAATACTTCTGCACACCATCTTAAGCATTCTTTGAAGGATGGTGCACCGACTGGCATGATCATGAATTCCTGTACATCCAGCCCAGAGGATAATGCATGGCATCCACCGTTTACAATGTTCATCATCGGAACCGGGAGACGGTTTCCGGATACACCGCCAAGGAAACGATACAGCGGAATTTCAAGGGACGCTGCGGCTGCTCTGCAGCATGCAATAGATACTGCAAGAATTGCATTTGCTCCCAGTTTGGATTTATCCTTTGTTCCGTCTGCTGCAATCATGGCTGCGTCTACAGCGTAGATATCGCTGGCATCGAGGCCTTCGATTGCTTCATTGATCGTTGTGTTGATGTTTTCTACTGCTTTCTGTACACCTTTTCCAAGGTAGCGAGCTTTATCTCCATCTCTTAATTCCAGAGCTTCAAATTCACCTGTGGAAGCACCGCTTGGAGCTGTTCCTCTTGCAACAGTGCCGTCCATCAGATATACTTCTGCCTCGACTGTCGGATTTCCTCTGGAATCCAGAATTTCTCTTCCTACTACTTTCTCAATTTCTAAGTACATGATAAATCCCCTTTCTGATATTACATTCAATCGGATATTCGCAATCCGCTTCCGCTACTTGCTCATAACCGAATCAAGCAAGTCCCCATCCATTGCTATTCAAAATTGAAGCAAGGGACTTGCTTGATTCGGTTAAACTCCTGGTACATCATTTCTAAAAAGCCGTATCCATGCAATGCGCGAGATACAAGAATATAGCTATTTGGAAAAAGATGTACCAAAGTGCAACAGGCCATTGGCTATATGGGCTGTATGCAGATGAATCATATCTGGTAAACGGCTTCAGCATGACCGCGGTATTAATGAAAATGCAGATGTGATTCAAGATTCCGAAGATTTCAGCAAGACTTCGGATGGAGTTTAAATGATTGATTCACGCGAGAGTTTATTTTATCTAACTCTAATAGTTAGTATATACTAACTATTTATAAAATGCAAGTATTATATTTAGAGTATATTGAGAAAATATTTCAGAAAAATCAAAAAGTCAAGTACTATTTAATATAAAATAATACTTGACCTTTGGCTATTTTTAGATGTTATATAATATTGGAGAGATATATTAATGAGGGCATTTTGCATAAGTTGTCGTTGCATGATATTTGGCATTTGCTAAATATCCACACTTTTCGCATCTTTGACATGTATAAGTTGTTACAGTACATCCACCGGAACTATTTTTACTATGTTTGGATAAGTATCCATTAACCATACTGTGTGTACAAAGCGCATATGGAGAAAATGTATTATTTTCAGAAATTTGAGTCCCATCTTCGTAAAAAAATACAGTGTCATTTTCTGTAAACTTGAGATTTGAAATTAAAAAAGACATACTAAAATCAAGCATATCAGAATTCTCTTCATTTTCTGCCACAAAATCAATAACTGACTTATCCGACGATGGCATCGGCTCATACGCCAACACCGTTCCAGCTCCAGCAACAATTGTCAGTGCAGACACAGCCACCATAATCCCTCTCTGTAACAATCCTTTTTTCTTTTCCTTCATCATGTAGTTGATCCTCCTTTTTAAGATTTTCATATTCTTTCCGCTTTTCTTTTTATTGCTGAAAAGATTATTTTTCCACATAACCGGATTTTTGTCCGGAGTTGAGGCTTCGTTTACCAGCAGTGTGGCATAGTCTTTGCGGCGTTCCTTTAAGCAGCCCTCTACGGCGGCGCTGTCACTGACTATTTCTGCTGTATCTATGTAAAGGAAAAGTAAAAGGTATGCCACCGGATTCATCCAGTGCAGGCACAAAACCAGAAGGCATAATACTTTTACCAGATTGTCGTGATTTTTCAGATGAGAATGTTCATGCTTATATACCATGTCATATTCTGAATGTAACATAGGGAAACTCTCTGGAAATACAATTTTCTGACGGAAAAATCCGATTGTACATGGTCCGCAGATTCCATCAGGAATCAGATAATATACTTGGTTATTGTCTGATTCTTCTACTTTATCAAATATATAATTCTGAATAGAATGAGCTCCTCTCCAGAAGCTGATGATTTGATAAATGGCGAAAATAATGATTGCTACCAGCCATATTTTAGATATGATATCAAACCATTGCGGCATCCATATATATTCACCCTGTCTTTCTGGAGTGAAGGACAAAGAACCTGATAAATATAGCTGAGATTCATCTGTGATCAGCATAGATGTTGGAAATACATCTTTTGGAATCAGATATTTTATCAATTGCACAGGCATCAGATAAAAGAGGATACCCGTTATCAGTAATCTTCTGCCTAAAGTGTAATTGTAATCAGCGCGTTGAATCAGGTACATAAGTAAACAGATCACAACGGGGATTGATCCTGAGATGGACATACAGGTCAGTAGTTTCATTAGATATCACGTCATTTCTTCTTAATGTATTCAAGCAAGTAATTTTTCTCTTCTTCTGTAAGTTCCTGCTCAGAAGTGAGAGCGCTGACGAGGATATTTATGTCAGGTACCGGGTATCCGGATACAGGTGTGGAAACAGATGATCTGGATGTCCTTGCCTTTAAGGTTTCCTCTTTTTCTTCAGCGATTTCATTTAATTTATCATATAAATATCGATTTCTTAGTCCAAGGATGAACATGGACACCGGATACAGTAAAGATACTACTGTGGCACCAATCATATATAAAGTAAAAGTATGGGTATCGTCTACAGGAGGTTTGCTCATGAAGTTGACAAAAAAGCAAACACCAGAACATATGGTAAATAAAATCCAGCAGACAATTTCTATTTTTCTTTTCATTATTTCGTCTCCAGATTGTAATCTTCTATCAATTTCTTAACTGCATTTAGTGTATCATAACTGCACAAAAGTCACAACCGATTTTTATGAAATTATCAGACTTTTTGACGCCATTATTCGAGATTTATCGACAAAAAGCTATAAAAAAGTTACAAAAAACCGGACAAAGAATCTTGATACTATCAAAATTCATGTCCGGTTTTGTATAGGAGTTACTGCCTGATGAACCTGGCAATTACCGATTTATTTATGAAGGAATGAAAACAGTCCTTTTTTCTTTTCGTAAGGCTCTGAGGTAATTCCCTTTACTTCATATCCTGTGGCATTAATCGTCGCTTTTAATCTGGCTTCATCTACAGGTGCATCGGTGATAAGAGTGGTTTCGCCTTTGCTGTGGGAAGATGAAACTTTATCTACCTGGAAAGCTTTTCTTACTGCGTCATTGACATGAGATTCGCACATTCCGCACATCATTCCGTCTACTTTTACAGTTGTTTTAATCATAATAGAATCCTCCATTTTAATGATTCAGAAAAGTTGGTATTCACTAACAGTGATTATATCACATAAATTCCATTTTTACAATCTCTATGCAAGAGCCTGCGCAAGAGCTTTTTGAACAGCTCCAAGGATTCCTTCAGATGAGAATGTTGCACCACTTGCCGTATCAATTCCATCAGCGGACTGATTTCCCATGATCTGAGGATAAAGTGTTCCCCATGCATAGTCGAAATATTCCGGAGAATCACTGTTGCTCTGTTCAATAGAGGAAATCTGGCCGTTCTGGATAGTTACCGTTACTTCTACTCTTCCACTATAGCCATAACTTGAAGCGGAGTATGTTCCGTCTTTATACGGTCCTTGCGGTTCAGGTGTCGGCTCCGGTGTTTCGTCTGGGGTTGGTGTCGGTTCAGGCGTTTCTGTCGGAGCGGGTGTGTTTTCAGGAGTTGGTGTTACCTCTGGCGTCGGTGTTGCTTCCGGTGTCGGAGTAACGTTCGGAGTTTCTGTTGGAACTGGTGTCGGAGTTACTTTTGCGTTCGTTTTGGCAGCCTGTTTCTGGATATCTTTCATCGCATTTAAGATTCCTTTGGATGAATAGGTCGCACCACTGACAGTGTCGATTCCATCAGCGGACTGATTCTGAATGATTGAATTTTCAAGAACCTCCCATGCCTTCTGGAAAAACTGTGGTGTATCGGTATGCTTTACATCGAGAGATTTGATAATTCCTTTTTTTATCTTAGCAGTCAGGGTTACCGTTCCGCTGTAACCCTGTGCAGTTCCCGTATAAGTACCATCTTTGTATGGAGATTCTTTATCCGGATTTGGTGTTGGAACTGGTTTCTTTGTAGGTTTTGGTGACGGCGTTGGTGTTGGTGTGGCTGTTGTCTGGTTTCCTGATGGAATCGCCTGAGACAATGCGTTCTGGACTGCTGTGATAATTCCATTTGAGGAATAGGTAGCTCCACTCACCGCATCTACGTTTGGTGACTGGCTGGAAATAATTCTGCTGACTACACCCTGTGCATTGGCAAAATAGGAAGCTGTTTCGCTGGAGGCATCCAAAATATTGATTGATGCAATTTTATGATTACTGACAGTTACCTGCACAGTGATCGTTCCACCGAATCCGGTTCCGGAGCCTGTATAAGTTCCATCCACATATCCGTCAGCCGGAACTTGTGTAGTTGGTGTGACAGTACTTCCTGCACCACCTCCGCCGGCAGCGCTGCCATTTGCAGCGGCTCCGGTAGAAGCATTTTTCTTTGTGCCGGTTTTTATCTTACTGGCTTTTTTGGCTTTCTTTGATGTTTTTGCTGATGCTTTGCTGCTTTTTGCAGAAGATTCCTGTAAAACTTCGTCGTGGGTATTTCCTGTTGCAATCAGTTCTTTGATATCATCAGTAGACATAATACTATTATTAGAAACTACAGCGGTTTCTACGGGGCTTTTTTCAGTCTGATAACAGGTCACACAGACTGCTGCAAAAACTGCAGCCGCCGGAAGAAGCTTTAACCAGGGCTTTAAATTATCCTGTTTCTGATTTGTTTCAGGATTCGTATTTTTTTTCTGCTCATTATTCTTGTCCATAAATCCTCTCCTCTTCTTTTATAACATTTCTGGAAAATATAGATAGCAAATTTCCTACTAACAGCATTATGTTAAATTTCAAGACTTATCCCCTCTGTATTTTCCAGAAACGTTATATAATTAAACAGACAAAACTATCCACTTTCACTACGCGACTTCACACTGAATATCTGTCATTTTATGTTTTACAAGGAAAAGAAACCCTGTCCTTTTGACCGGAATACAGGATTTCTTTTCTATGTCTGTGAATCAGTTAATTCTCACACTGAATTAATCCGATTATTTTACAGTTACTTTAAATGTCTTGGATACACCATTGCATGTTACTGTAATCTTAGCAGTACCTTTCTTGATACCTTTTACTGTACCATTGGAAGATACGGTAGCAATTTTCTTATTGCTGGATTTGTATGTGATCTTTCCGGATGGAGTTGCTTTTGCTGCAATCTTAGTTGTCTTTCCAACTTTTACAGATGCTGATGTTTTTGTAAGCTTCAGAGTTGGATTCTTAACTGTTACTGTGCAGGTTGCTTTTACGTTGCCGCATTTAGCTGTGATCACAGCTTTTCCGGCTGCTTTTGCTGTAACTTTACCGGTTGTTTTGTTTACTGTTGCAACTTTTGGGTTGCTGGAAGTAAATGTAACTTTTGATGCATCTGCTCCTGTTACAGTTGCTTTCAGTGTAGTTGTTTTTCCTTTGTAAACAGTAGCTGTTTTCTTGTTGAGAGTGACTGTTACCTTCGTATCAGCTTTAACAAGAGCCTCTACGGCTGTGTTCAGATGAGTTGTAGCTTCATCAACCTCTGCCTGAGTTGGTTTTTCTTTTGCAAGAAGATCTTTTGCTTCCTGAAGCTCTAACTGCATTGCCTTCCAGGAATCTGCTGTGTAATCTGTCTCTTTTAATGCTTCTGCTTTTTCTACTGCTGCTTTTAATGCTGTTGTATCCGCTTCTCCTGCTTCCGGTTTTACAATGTTTGCATCTGTTGCATTAACTTCAAATACAGTATCTGCATATCCCATTGCATATACAGTAACTTTCCATTTTCCGGTTCCGTCTGTTCCTTTTGGAAGCTGGCAACGGTAGGAATCTGTCAGACCAAGCTGGATTCCCATAGCTTTATGCATCCAGTTATCTGCTGCGAATTTTGTTCCGTAAGATGCCAGAACTTTGTCACCATTTCCGTAGTAATCCCATCTTACAGCATACATTTTAGCTCCAAGAGCTCCATATCCGTCACCGGTAATATCTACTCTTAAGAATTCACCGTAGCTTCCGCTTGCTTCTTTTACTGTCGCGGTAACATTGGATGCTGTCTGGAGTGCCTGATCTTTAAGTCCGGAACCAGTACCATTTGTTCTTGCTTTGAATGTGAATGTTCCATCAGAACCTTTTACAGCTTCTTTTAAGCCGTTTGTTTCAGCGGTAACATCAGCAACTGCACTATAAGACTGCAAATTGTTTTCTCCAAATCCTCCGGCAACTGTACTTCCATCTTCCACAACCTTGAACTGTGATTTGAAAGCTTCATAGTCTTCTGCTTTTACTGCGACAGGCACATATTTCAGACCTACTACGTTGTAATGGTCGAATTCTACAACACTTCCGTCAGCTTTTGTGATCTGCCCTCTCTCCGGCTGGTTCAGCTTTACTGTGGTTCCGTCAGTGAGTACCGCATCGTTTGCTGAGGTCCAGTAGGAAATCTCATAAGAACCGCCGTTTTTGTCATACATGATTGCCTCACACTGGTAGCTTCCTCTGTGCAGGCCATGGTTTACAGTAGCTCTGGTTACTGTATCGAAACCGCCTTTGTCAAGTTCATCATGGCTGTCTTTTGTTGCATTGGAAGCTGTATTTGCAGCATTGTAAACTCCCTCAGACGCCCAGTACTGTGCCCATGTCAGACCTGCATAGACATATTTATAGCCTGTTTCTGCTGTTGCAGCGAATTCATCTTCTGCTGCTGTCTGGTCGTCAACAAAAGGTGTTTCCTCATCGCCTGCAAAAGCATCAGCAGTGTCATCTGCTGCATCAAACTCATTTGCCTGTGCTTCAGTCTCCACAGCAACATCAGATGTAAAATCCGCAGCCATAACCGGTAATCCTGAAACCATCATTGCTGCACTTAAAATTGCAGGAGCTGCCATTTTGATTAAATTTCCCTTGCGCATACCTTTAAATCCTCCTGAATATGATTTGATAAATAGTTACTGTTCACAGTAACGATAAATATATTTCCAAACTGTCCGGAAAACTGAAAGTTTTGACAGTTCAGAGATCTTTATATAAGATAAGCCTATTCACTGATGGAATAAGTATCTTTCAGTAATTGAAATCTTTCTTTCATGCCTTCCGTCATCCAGACATGATCAGAATCATCTACGAACAGTCCGTCTGCATTGTATTTCTTTAAAAGTTCCTCTGCTTTCTCTTTTCCCAGTACAAAGCAGGCAGTGGAAAGTCCGTCCGCATTCAGACCATCATCACACACAACCGTCACAGATGTAAGACCACTTCTTGCAGGATATCCTGTAGCAGGATCCAGTATATGATGATATCGGACACCATCTTCTATAAAATATTTTTCGTAATCTCCGGAAGTAGATAAAAATTCAGTACCATTCAGAGTAACTACTCCAAGGTAATCACCTTCTGTATCCCGCGGATCAGTGACAGCTACCTGCCAGGCTGAGCCGTCGGGTTTGCTTCCATAGCTCATAACACTGCTACCGCCAAGATTCAGAATCATGCCTGATACATTCTTATCTGCATCAAGAATCTTCTTTGCTGCATCGCAGCCGATTCCCTTACCTGCCGCACCCAGATCCAAGGTTACTCCTTCCGGCATGGTAACTTTATTTCCATCCAGAGTCACCTTGTCATATCCTACATTTTCAAGCAGGGAATTTAATTTATCATCCGAAGGAATGTGCGGATCCTCTCCGTCAATATCCCACAGGCGGATCACTCTTCCCATAGTAGGATCCATGGCTCCGTCAGAATCCTTCGACAAATCCAGTACCGGTTTTAAACAGGTGGCAGTTTCATCAGATACCGTTGTTGTATTTCCGGCATTTTGATTGATCTGATATATCTGAGAACTTTCTTTTGTCCAAGAGATCCAGTTCTCTTCCACATCTTTTAATGCAGAGATTACGTCTGCTGTGATATCCTCACCTGTTGTGTAAAGAGTCTCTGATACTACAGTGTCCATAGCAAAGTCTGTTTTGGTGTAAGTGTTTATTTCAGAGTTTCCCCATGCAGTCCGGGATGTGCATAAAAGAGATGCCGTAATGAAAAGTCCCAGCACAAAAGAGCGTCTGTTTGTCATATATTTCTGATTCCTTATCCTCTTATTGTTGTTGTTAACTAACTCTATAGACTATATCATTGTACGGATAGTATGTCTACCAATATAGTTAGTTCTTACTAATCAAATTTTCTCAATAAGTTAGTAATTGCTAATTTTTATCAATAACAGTGCCTGTGTGAATATTTTTTCTTGGGCAGACTGCAGTGCAGGCGTGACAGCAGATGCATTCCCCTGAATGTGCAGTATCGCCGTCAATATCCAGATGTGCCGGACATCTCTTCTTACAGAGAGTGCACTTCTGCGCACAGTTTGGACGATTACGTTTGAAAAGTGCTCCCGGGATGATCGGCATGATTGCAAATACCGCTCCCATGGGACAAAGAAACTGGCAGAAGAAACGCTCCTGTGTACACATTCCGACCATGATCAGGATCAGCAGAACTGTTCCTGCAATATATGTAGATTTTGGCAGTCTGCCTGTTGTAAGCATGGAGAATACATCCCATGGACTCATTCCCTGTAATTTAGAATAGAATCCTGTTATGCAGGAGAGAAGCAGGAATGTAAGAAGCATATATTTTACTTTCTGTAATCTGTGCACCCATTCCTCCGGATATCCATGTTTTTTCTTTTTTCCAAAGCATTTCGCACGAATAAATGCGGTAAGCTCATACAGAGCATCTCCCAGCGAGCCAAACGCACAGGCATAACCGCAAAAATGACGTCCGAACAGAATGGTAATGATCAACAGCAATGCCGTGATATCCAGAAAGGAGTTCCAGGTTACGCTCTGCTGTCCTCCGATTGCAAGAAAGATAGATTTTACTCCTGCAAATGCAGTAGAAAAAAGAGATGGCGCTGCTATAAAAAATATAAGCTGTATGGCGGCACGGATCAGCCGTACCTTTCGTTGTTTCTTTTTCATGCGTTTTCCGCCTTTGATAATGCGTCATTTACTGCTTCTAAGATACCGGTAGAACTGAAAGTTGCTCCGGAAATGGTGTCAACATCTGTGCTCTGCTCGCTGATGATGCTGTTTATGACATTCTCACCCTGTGACAGATAAGCACTGTCTTCACCCGGTGCACTGACTACACTGACTGCTGTAATGGTATCGTCTTCCAGAGTTACCTGAACAGTGATCGTTCCACCGTATCCTGTTCCTGAACCTTCGAAGGTGCCATTCTTATATACATTGTCAGAGTCATCGGCTTCTTCAGAATCTGCCTGGTCTGTATTTTCCTTATTATCTGTAGAATCCTTTTCGGATTTATTATCAGCTTCTGAAGAGGCATCAGAAGAAGTTTTACTTTCTGCTGCTGTTTTCTGTTCTTCATAAGTTTCCTGTAATGCTGTAAGAATCTGGTCCTGCTGATTCTCCAGACTCTCTACTTTTGCAGTCAGGTCTGCAATATCCTGAGTCTGTTCTTTATCCTTTACTGTTCCATTATAGAAAAATACCGCCATGATGATCAGCAAAAGAGCAATCAGACGCAGATAAAAATTTTGATTATTCACGTTGTTTCCTCTCTTTCATTTTATTTTTGCCGGATATGATATTTGTTTTTGAGCGAAGCAAAACTTAATCACAACTAACTTTGGAAGTATATCATTTTCGTATCCAAAAATCTATATATAATGGCTTTTGCTAATGTTGTTTTTTTCTCATTAAGATGACCCCGGAGTAAAATCCGAGGTCATTTATTGTGTGAATCATTGATCTGTTATCATTTATTTTACTTTTACTGTAAATACTTTTTTAACTCCATTGCAGGTTACTGTAATTTTAGCAGTACCCTTTTTCTTTCCTTTTACAACGCCTTTGGAGCTTACTGTTGCAATCTTGGTGTTGCTGGATTTGTAAGTAATCTTTCCGGATGGGGTTGCTTTTGCGGAAATTTTTGTTGTTTTTCCTGCTTTTACAGTCGCTGAAGTTTTTGTAAGTTTCAGTGATGGATTCTTAACTGTTATCTTGCAGGTTACTTTGTATTCTCCGCAGGATGCTGTGATCACTGCTGTTCCTTTTGCTTTAGCAGTTACAACACCGTTGCTGTTTACTGTAGCCACTTTTGTGTTACTAGATTCCCATGTAATTTTATCGGTAAGGTTTGTTGTAACTTTGAGAGTGGTTTTTGTGCTGCCTTTTGTATATAGAGTCTTGGAAGAAGTATTTAATTCAAATGTATTTTCTACTTCTTTGTAAGTAAAAGTAAGATTATTCTTATATCCCACAGCAGTTATTTCAAATACAGTTGTGTCTGTTACCTGAAGATCTGTGAGGTCTAAAGTTCCATCTTCTTTTACAATGATTTTGCTTCCTTTTCCTGTTGCGGCATATTCTGTATCATCAACTTTTACTTTGCTGATGCTCTTAATGTATGCAGAGAATTCTTCTGCAGTAATGCCTTCTGCTGCAACCAGCTTTGTCTCGTTACTGTCATAGGAAGCCGGCATTTTGTCTGTATTTACTGTAAATTCAGTGACAATAGCTGCGTAGTTTCCGCTGGCATCTGCAATTTCAACCTTGTGTGTTCCCAGCGCAAGAGTTCCAACAGCAAGTTTTCCGTCTGTGCAGGAAACCGCAGTTCCGTCTACGGCATACTGTGCCTTGAAATCAGCAGGCAGTGTCTGGTCAAAGGTAACTGCTGCAGATGTGTCTGTATTCATAATATCTGCTACTGTTGCCTTGATTCCTGTAGTTGTCTGTACCTTTACATCCGGAACATCAAAGGTGATCATTCCCTTATCTGTGTAATAAGTAACGCTGTCAATGGTTTTTCCCATGATTGATTTATAATGTGCAGAAGAAACAGGGCATCCGTGAACTTCTGTTGTATATCCGGTTCCCCAGGCAAGCTTGCTTCCGTGCCAGATATTCTCCAGATGACGCAGGCCATAGTTAGTTCCGTCTGTAGTATTTACAGTTACGCCATAAATCTTATCTGTGGTTGTATCGAACAGTGATGAAAAAGTTTCCTTGTCCAGATCCAGTTCATAATCACCGTATTTTGTTTCTGTTTTTAATGTAGCATCAATTGCAACTGTCTTTGTCTGAGCGCCTTTCATTGCTGAGAATGAATAGCTGCCATCTGCATTTACAGTAAGTTCTTTGTAATAAGACGGTGTTTCGCTTAAAATGTAATAAGAATAAGAGGCATTTTCAATCAGGGAATCTTTTCCTGTATAGGTATTGCTGCTTGTCTGTCCTCTGTTTGTCACAGTAATTGTAACAGAGTCAGAATCTGTTACCTGTTTCTGGTCTTTCAGGAGGGAAAGATCACTGACTTTTACAGGGAATGTAACACCTGTTACATCGGTTCCGTTGGGGTCTACATGATAAGCGGAATTTCCGTTCATCATTCCGGAAGTTCTTGATTTATTAAGGGTTGCAGATGTAAAGGCATCCACTTTTACATCATTGTTTTTCAGTTCTGCCTTATAGAAATCATCATATGGGATGTTCATAAGAACATAGGCTTCGCCCTGCTGTGCTTCTGCAGCAAAAGCATCCTGGACATCTTCGGTGGTAAATTCTTCCTGCGCATCCTCGGCGGCAAACTCTTCGGAAACAGAGAAATCTGTGCTGTCTGCAAGTACCTCACTGTCTGTAAAATCAGATGCCAGAACTGCATATGGCATGCTGGTCATTGCCACTGCTGCACTCATTACAACAGGTGCTATCTTTTTCATAAGATTTTTGTTTGTCATGGTTTTCTCCTCTTCTAAAATTTTTCTTTTTGCGGAATCACTCTTACCAGAGGGTTAATCAACTTATTAACCAAAGGGATTTTACTTTTACCAAAAGGGAGTGACTTCTGCCAAAGATATTCATATAGAATTGCTATAGGTATGCTGTCAGCAGTAATTATGTAAATTAGCTACCACTAACTTATAAAATAGTAACATGTCTGTCTGAAAAAATCCACACTTTTTCACCGGGGATATTCGTCATTTTTTCTCAATAAATGCTTTCAGTAAAAATCAGTATTAGTTATATCTAACTTTTGGTTGCGGGAATATTTTTTCTGTGTTAAAATGTCTGAAGAATTCTGAGAATTCCATTTTGGATTTTTTTGAGAGGAGAAAATAGATTTATGAAGCAAAAAACAGCCTGCCTTGGGCTTTTTTCAGCTGTGGCGATCATTCTGGGATATGTGGAATCACTGATTCCGGTTTTTGCGGGGATTCCGGGGATTAAACTTGGGCTTGCCAATCTGGGAGTACTTTTTATTTTGAAGAAATATTCATTTAGGGAGGCTGCTCTGGTTTCTGTTGTCCGCATTCTGGTGATCGGATTTATGTTCGGAAATCTGTTCAGTATCCTGTACAGTCTGGCAGGCGCTGCGCTTAGTATGACAGTTATGACACTTATGCTGAAAAACACCTCCTTCAGCCTGATCGGAGTCAGCGTTGCAGGAGGTGTTTCTCATAATATCGGTCAGCTGATCATTGCCATGCTGATCGTAAATAATGCAAGTGTATTCGTATATACACCGGCACTGTTAGTGGCAGGTGTGGCTGCCGGTGTAGTGATTGGTGGACTTACAAATGAAATTGTAAAAAGAGTTCATATATAGTTGTATATTTTAACCAAATCAAACAAGTTTCTCCTGATTTGTTATCTGCCAGTCTTAGGTTTTGAACAGGCCCATAAAGCAGGATCAGCGGGGTCTTCGAGAAGAGTTACATCCTTGCCAAGCTTCATCTCATCTTCCATTGCTTCTGCCGTATTCTGAATCGCTTTGCCATGCCCGGTGAGTGCTGCAAAGGGTGCAAACTGGGCTGCCCGGTCATGCAGGGGCATTCTCACATGAGAGGATGATTCAGGATGAGGAAGATTGATAATGTCATCATATTTACGAGAGGAATGATTTGTCATATGGCTGTCAGGGACATATTTATTTTTAAAATCATGGTATTGCTTCTGGGAATCATTTATTGGTTTACTCAAGCTTTGTGACCTCCGATCCTTTGATTTCTGTCGACAGATGTTGCACCCTCTTCAAAATTTGTACCCTTTAATATGGCATTTTTTCCATACTTTTTCTTAATTTCCAGCATTGCATGCTGAAGTTTCTTTTCTTTCTGAAGCTTTGCTTCTTTTTCCTGCTTTTCTTTTTCAATAGCCGCATAATCAGTAAACAAATTTAGCTGCTCGTATGTTTCTTTAGGAACAACATCCTGCTCTTTTTTTACATGATTGGCAGTCAGTGTGATACGGCGGATTAACAACTCCGGATTCATAATGCAGTCATAAAGATTCAATGTACTGTCAATGATTTCGTAAGTTGAGGCGGTAAAACCAGATAGATTCTGAGTTCCGTGAGCATGTTTTGGAATACTTCTTCCGTAGCGGTCAATCGTAATCTCACCTTTGTAGTTCCTGCTGATTGCCGGGTTGGAAAGATTTTCTATATCATATCCTACGGTCAGAACTAACTGATCTGTCACCAGTCCTTTATCTACCAGATCAAGTGCCATCATCTCAGCCATTTCCCGGATGACAATTCTTGCTTTCTCGAATTTATAAGGACATTGAAGTACCTGCCCGGAACAGATACTGTTGTTTTCCGGCTTATAGGATTTGATTTCTGCAATAGTGCAGGGTTCCCAGCCCCAGGCATGGTCAATTAATAATTCTGCATTAATGCCAAAAAGCTTATAGAGTAATTCTTCATTATGATAATCATTTGGCTGCCCAATGGAACATCTGGCCACATCACCCATTGTCTTCATTCCGTTTTCTGCGAGTTTTCTGGCGTATCCACGTCCAACTCTCCAGAAATCAGTAATAGGCTCGTGATCCCATAATAATTGGCGATACTCCATTTCATCCAGCTGTGCAATACGGACTCCGTTCTCATCGGGTTCTACGTGTTTTGCCACAATATCCATGGCTATTTTACAGAGATATAAATTCGTACCGATTCCCGCGGCAGCAGTAAGTCCATGAGTATTCTGGATATCCTGAATGATCTTCTGGGTAAGCTTGCGTGCAGACATCTGATATATTTTCATATAATGTGTGATGTCTATAAAAATCTCATCAATAGAATATACGTGCATATCTTCCGGTGCAAAATATTTCAGATATGTCTGATATATTTTTGTACTGATTTCGATATATCTGGCCATTCTTGGCGGCGCTATATGATATGCTGCTTTCAGAGATGGATTACTTTTTAACTCAGTATCGTCGCATGATTCACCTGTAAATCTGTGCCCGGGTGCTGATCTCAGACGTTCCTGATTTACTTTTCGGACTTTCTGTATAACTTCAAAAAGCCTTGCTCTTCCCGGAATCCCATAAGCTTTCAGGGACGGGGAAACTGCAAGGCATATTGTTTTTTCTGTACGGCTGGCATCTGCAACGACCAGATTCGTGATCATAGGATCCAGCCCCATATCTTTGCATTCTACTGACGCATAAAAGGATTTCAGATCTATCGCGACATAAATATGAGATTCCATTTATTTATCCTCATTATAGATTAAAACATATTCTGAAAATATCTGCTTATTCTTTAACAACTATATTATCACAAGTATAAAAATATTTATATATCTAAAAATATCCAATATCTGTTTTAATCTTCGTTACTGTTCACTCCGTGCCCAGTAACACGCTTCGCGATGCACAGAATTTATGCTATTCGCATAAATTCGCGCGGTATGTCTCGGGATTTTGGCATTCTCATGCCAAAACACCTCGCGGGATAGTGGCGTGTGAACAGTAACTAATCTTCTTCTATATGATCGCGTCCCTGATTAATAATTGTTCGTACATGGTCATCTGCCAGGGAATAAAAAATAGATTTGCCTTCTCTGCGGTTTTTTACCAGTTTGTTCTGCTTCAGAATACGAAGCTGATGAGAAATTGCGGACTGAGTCATATTCAGTACTTTAGCAAGATCGCATACACATACTTCAGCTTCAAATAATACAAACAGAATACGGATTCTGGTGGAATCTCCAAAAACTTTGAATAATTCAGCCAGATCGTAAAGTTCGGTTTCTTCCGGTAATGTTTCGTTTACAATTTTTAACAGGTCTTCATGAACCTCACATCCTTCGCAAATTTCATCTTTACGTTCTTCCATTCTTTCACCTGTTCCTTCCTTTATATTATTACAAATGGTTACCGCCCACATTTCAGACAGTAACCATATAGTTGCTTATAAATTTTTGTAACTGTTCAGTATTTTTATGGTTAGCCAGCTGAATAGTTATAATTTTTTCACAAACAATGATCGGATTGCATTTAATACAGCAATGATCATAACACCTACATCTGCAAAGATCGCCATCCACATATTTGCGATACCTAATGCGCCAAGAATCAGGCAGAGAACCTTGATTCCGATGGCAAAATAGATATTCTCGTATACGATACGGATACATTTTCTTGCAATTTTGATAGCCTTTGAAATCTTAAGCGGATCGTCATCCATCAGAACGATGTCGGCAGCTTCAATTGCTGCATCAGATCCAAGCGCCCCCATGGCAATACCGATATCCGCTCTGGATAATACAGGAGCATCATTGATACCGTCACCTACAAATGCGAGTTTCTCTTTCTCTGTTTTCTTTGAGAGAAGTTCTTCTACTTTAGATACCTTGTCCGCCGGGAGAAGTTCGCTGTATACTTCCTGTATTCCAAGATCAGCGGCAACCTGATCTGCAACACGTTTGGAGTCACCTGTAAGCATAACTGTTTTTGTAATACCGGCTTTCTTAAGTTCTGCGATAGCTTCTTTTGCATGAGGTTTTACGATATCGGAAATCAGGATATGTCCTGCATATTTTCCATCAACAGCCATGTGTACAACCGTTCCCACATGGTGGCATTCCTGATAGGAAATACCAAGTCTCTTCATTAATTTTGCATTTCCGGCAGCAATGGAAACACCGTCAACCTTTGCAATCACACCGTTACCACTGATTTCTTCAATATCTGTAACACGATTTCTATCAATTGGTTTTCCATAAGCTTTCTGAAGACTCTTACTGATCGGATGGGAAGAAGAGCATTCTGCAAGTGCTGCATATTCTATCAGTTTTTCATCTGCCATCTCATTATGATGGATGCCGCTTACTTCAAACACACCCTGTGTCATGGTTCCTGTTTTATCAAATACAACATATTTTGTCTGAGCCAGTGTCTCTAAATAATTGGAACCTTTAACCAGAACACCCTGATTGCTGGCACCACCGATTCCTGCGAAGAAGCTTAACGGGATACTGATAACAAGTGCACATGGACAGCTGATTACAAGGAAAGTAAGTGCTCTGTAGATCCAGTCCCCCCACATTGCAGGTTTTCCCATAATCAGCAATACAATTGGAGGAATAATCGCAAGTGCAAGTGCTCCGTAACATACAGCCGGTGTATAGTACTTGGCAAATTTAGAAATAAAATTCTCGGATTTTGATTTTCTGGAGCTTGAATTCTCTACGAGTTCCAGGATCTTGGATACAGTAGATTCATCAAATTCCTTTGTTGTGCGGATTTTTAAAAGACCAGTCATATTGATACATCCACTGATTACTTCATCTCCCACTTTTGCGTTGCGCGGGAGGCTCTCGCCTGTCAGTGCGCTGGTATTTAATGTAGAAGTGCCTTCTGTGATCACACCATCAATCGGTACTTTCTCACCTGGCTGTACAACGATGATCGTTCCAATCTCAACTTCATCCGGATCAACCTGTTCTAACTTACCATCCTGTTCTACGTTCGCATAATCAGGGCGGATATCCATCAGCTCACTGATATTTCTGCGGCTCTTTCCTACCGCATAGCCCTGGAAAAGCTCTCCAATCTGATAGAAAAGCATAACCGCGGTACCCTCTGTATAGTCACCCAGAAGAATAGCGCCTATGGTAGCTACAGCCATCAGAAAGTTCTCATCAAATACCTGTTTATTTCTGATACCTTTTAATGCTTTCTTCAGAATATCATGACCAATGATCAGATATGGAATCATGAAAAGCCCAAATCTCAGGTAAGTTCCAAATTTCTGATGTTCATCTATCGGAAGTCCTGAAAAAACGACCACTAGAATCAGTGATATGATGATTCTGACAAGCATTTTCTTTTGCTTCTTGTTCATATTCTATGTCCTCCCCGTTTTTATGTTGTATCCATTATTTGTATCTATAGCAGTTCTGTAAAAGTTACGGTATTAATCCCGCGAAGCCGTCTTAAAAATTATGGTATAAATTCCTGGATATATGATAAAAGCGGGACTGTTGCATTAAACATTTCCGGCAAGCCATATGCCGTAAAAGTGATTCTTTATGCAACAGTCCCTGGAATCATTTGAAATTAAAGGAAAATCTCGCAGTCGTCTTCTACTTTCTTACAGTTCTTTAATACGTCCTTCATAACTGCTTTCGGATCCTGTCCGTCTTCGAATTCAACGATCATCTTCAGCATCATGAAGTTAACAGTTGCATCCTTAACACCTGCTGTATTCTTAGCAGCTTCCTCCATTTTGTTTGCGCAGTTTGCACAGTCTACATCAATCTTATAAGTCTTTTTCATAGTATACTTTCCTTTCTGGCTCATATTTTTTATATTAACATATGAGCACTTGTTCATTTGTTTGATTTTATTATAGCATGCTTTCCTGTTCTGTCAATAGTTTTCCACAGATTTCTTTACGGAAATACAAATTTATGTTATAATTCATCACAATAAAGCAAAAGGAGGATCCTGGTATGGCGATACATGAATCTGGAGAAGACTATCTTGAAGCGATCCTTATGATAAAGGAGAGAAACGGAAACGTCCGTTCTATTGATGTGGCACATGAACTTTCTTTTTCCAAACCAAGTGTCAGTGTTGCAATGAAGAATTTAAAAGCAAATAATTATATCACGGTTGATGAGAATGGATATATCAATCTCACTGAAACCGGACAGGAAATTGCAGACAAGATTTATGAAAGACACACATTTCTGACTAACTGGCTCACTTCAATCGGAGTTGATCCGGAAGTTGCTGCTGAGGACGCATGTAAGATGGAACATGCAATCAGCTCAGAGAGTTTTACAGCTATTAAGAAATTTATTGCAGACGTACAGTAATCAATGAATTTATATGAGTAACTGCTCCGTAGTTTATCAGGACTTGCTTGTACCCCTCCTGATACAAGCAAGTCCTACTTACTGCTTATTGCTCTTCGCAACTTCCGCAGGGGACTTACTTGATTCGGTTAAAATGAAAAAGAACCATATTCCCGGTCTATCGTATAGATAGTTTCAATCTCACGATGATGCCGGTTAAATATGGTTCTTTTTATTTAAATTTCCTCTTCTTTCGGAAGAAGATTTCTCATACTTCTTAAACTGATTGTCAGTGTTGAAAGGTTATGAAGCAGTGCTGAGGTAGTCGGCATGATTACACCGGTCACTCCAAGTGCAATCAGACCACCATTGACACCAATGATCGTTCTGTAATTATTATGGATACGTTTCATCAAAGCGGTGCTCAATCTCTTTAATGTAACAATCTCATGAAGGTTATCCGCTGAAATTGTTACATCAGCAATCTCACGCGCGATAGCTGCACCATCACTGATAGCAATGCCTACGCTTGCAGAAGATAATGCCAGGGAATCATTAATTCCATCACCGATCATAATAACTTTATGGCCAAGTTTCTTCTCCTTTTCTACGAAGGAAGCCTTGTCTTCAGGGAGAACTTCAGAATAATATTCGTCTACTCCGACACGTTTTGCAATAGCTGCCGCTGTACGTTCACTGTCACCGGTCATCATAACAACTTTTGTGATTCCGGCTTCCTTTAACTCACGTACTGCATCTGCTGCCTCCTCACGAAGAGGATCTTCCACACAGATAACTGCCGCAAGCCTGCCTTCGATTGCAAGGTATAAATGAGAACATTCTAACGGAAGACGTTCAAATCTATCCTTCATTCCTTCCGGAATCACACACTTCTCATCTTCCATTACAAAATGCCAGCTTCCGATTACGGCTTTCTTGCCTTCAATAGTAGTAGAAATACCATGAGCTACAATATATTCTACTTTGGAGTGCATTTCCTCATGGACAAGATTTCTTTCTTTTGCGGCATTTACTACGGCCCTTGCCATAGAGTGAGGGAAATGTTCTTCCATACATGCTGCAATACGCAGAAGTTCATCTGCACTCAGTTCATCATTGAAAGATACAACATCAGAAACTATCGGTTTTGCCTTGGTAAGCGTACCTGTCTTGTCAAATACGATTGTTGTGGCATCTGCCATTGCTTCCATGTATTTTCCACCTTTTACAGTGATACTGTGAGTACTTGCTTCTCTGATTGCTGACAATACTGAAATAGGCATGGCAAGTTTCAGTGCACAGGAAAAATCTACCATGAGCACTGCCAGAGTTTTGGTCATATTTCTGGTAATCAGATAAGTTGCAGCTGTGCCTGCGAGAGTGTATGGAACAAGTCTGTCTGCCAGATGTTCGGCATTACTCTCTACAGAAGATTTCAGTTTCTCAGAATCCTCGATCATACCGACGATTTTTTCATAACGGCTGGATCCTGCGGCTTCTTTTACCTGGACAGTAATCTCACCCTCTTCGAGAACAGTTCCGGCATAAGCAAAGCTTCCCTCTGCTTTACGGACTGGCTGTGATTCACCGGTAAGAGAAGTCTGGTTGACCATTGCCTCTCCGGCAACAACATTTCCGTCAAATGGAATCACATTTCCCATATGTACACGAACATGATCCCCCGCTTTAATGCTGGAAACAGGTACAAGAACTTCCTGACCTTCCGGATTTACAAGCCATACCTTTTCTGCATGAATAGACATACTTCTCGCAAGATCGTTTACAGATTTCTTATGTGTCCACTCTTCGAGAATCTCACCAATTCCAAGCAGGAACATCGTAGAACTTGCGGTATTGATATCACCACGAAGCATAGACACACCGATTGCAGTCGCATCCAGAACAGGAACTTCCAGTTTGCCTTTCATCAGAGTGCGTACTCCATGATAAATATATTTACAGGATTTAGCTGTAGTGATCACCATACGTACCGGGTATGGCAGAAACATTTTGTTTAATGCACGTAATACTACAGAATTAATCAGTTTTTCTTTGTATGTCTCATTTAATTCACGTCCGGAATTCTCCAGAACAGAATCTGACACCTGGGCTGTCTCATAAGAAAATCTGCTCAACAGATGGATCAGCTCTTCTCTGCTTCCGGAGTAATAAACAGTCACATCCTGTGTTCTTACATAAACGGAAGCTTTGCTGATATTTTTCTGTTCCTCCAGATAGTACTGCAGGATATCTGCCTGTCTGTAAGTCATGTGCTTCTGAGCAAGATGAATACGGATTCTCCCTTTGATTTCATGCTTAATAGCAAATTTCATTATTCTTCGCTGCCTTCTTCTTTTGTTTCTTCTGTCTCTTCTTTAAAATCTGTTGTATCTTCTATTGTTTCTTCAGCTGCATCTGCCACTACTTCCTCAGCTGCTTCTCTTTCTTCGTTGATCTGCTGTGCTTCAGCGTAAATGTCTTCAGCATTTTCCTGAATTGTGGAAGCTGTTTTCATAATGCAGGATTTTGCACGTAAAACGGCTGCTGTGCAGTTTGTATATAATTTCTTGGCATCTTTACTTGTAAGAACTTTAATACCTGCTGTTCCAAAAGCTACTCCTGCTGCGAAGATTCCTGTTTTTTTTGCGTCAAATTTAATCATTATTTTGTCCTCCTTTTCGACATCAGGTTATTTTATTTTATGTATTATACAACCAATGTTTTCATATTTCTACTATTTTTTTCTTGTTGAGAAACATTTTCATCTTATCACATAAAAAGGCAAAATTGATATAACAGACGTTTTATATAAATTGTACCTATACCAAAATGTTTTCGGAATTTCTATGCTCACACTACAAAATATAGTGTAATAAGAAAAAAGCCGAAAACTTCCTGTTCAGTAGTTTCCGGCGGATATTTTTATCTATCTTAATATTACTTGTTTTCAATGTTTAAAGTCACAGGAATTTACAAACATTCTTTCAATTTCCTGATTATCAATGTATCCGCAGGCTTTGAGCCCTGCCAGAACTACATTATTAAAATTGTCTCTTGATAATTTCTGGACGGTATTATCATCCAATTCGATCGTGCAGACACTCTCGTCTTTACAATCCGGATTTCTTACGATCTTATACATATTTCTTCTGCTGATCGCACCGATTTCTTCTAAAAGATTTACCATGCGGTACACCGTAGCTGATCCAATGCCCGGATCCAGGCGGGATGCATTGTAATAAATTTCTTTACAGCAGGAACACTCATTCTCAAGAATGACTTCCAACAACATTCTTCTTTGTTTGGTAATCCTGCATCCTCGCTTTTTTAACTCCTGGATTACAACATCTTTCTGCATCTGGGTTCTCTGGTAATTGGGTTCTTCACAATTTCTTTGTCTTTGTAATGCTGCTGCTCCCAAAATTACATCATCCTTCCGCTTAATTTATTCCTGTTAATCGTCTGTTTGTAACTGTTTAGTATCCTTGTGAGATAGTAGACTTCTAAATAATTACGGCTGCTCTTTGATCAATGGCATCCCCTGCAATGACTGCAATCACCACCACATGATGATTTACCGCTTTTTTTATCCTTTACGATTCCTCTTACCATGAGTCCGACGATCAAAACTAAAATTGCTCCTACAACAAAAGTTCCCATAACCGACACCTCCTGCCGACTTTTTGTGTTACTCCATATAGTATAATCTATTCTACTCAGTACAATATCTACTTCACATGATACATAGATAGGTATACTATTGCAACTGATTATTTTATCAGAGCCCACATCACTGAAGGACGCAGGCTCTGGTTTGCTTACTATTTTATCTGGCCTTTGCCATACCTTTTACATTTACATTAAGGCTGCTGCTTTCCTTATAAGGTCTGAACAGAAGATATAAAAATCCGATGATAATTGCGAATGCAACCACTGTCCAGATACCGAAACCACCGCCTGTGACCAGTGTACCGATCTGGTAGATACACAGGGACACAAGATATGCAAGTCCACACTGATATCCGATTGCGAAGAAAAACCATTTTGTATTGTTCATTTCTCTCTTGATCGCACCCATAGCTGCGAAGCAAGGAGCACAAAGAAGGTTGAATACCAGGAAGCCGTAAGCTGCGATCGGTGTCATGGCTGTTGCCAGGTTACCCCAGATCTCAGCACCGTCTTCTGCAACTTCTGCGAATCCATAAAGCATACCGAATGTAGCTACTACGTTCTCTTTTGCGATCAGACCTGTAACTGCTGCAACTGCCATCTTCCATCCTTCGCCGGCTTTTGTCCAGCCAAGAGGTGCAAAGATCCATGCGATTGCTGTACCGATCTTAGAAAGGATACTCTCGTTAAGTTCTTCAACCATACCGAAGCTTCCGCCTTCCCATCCGAAGCTCATTAAGAACCACAGAATGATTGTTGAAAGAAGGATGATTGTTCCGGCTTTCTTAATGAAGGACCAGCCTCTTTCCCACATACTTCTTAAGATGTTGCTGACTGTTGGCCAGTGGTATGCAGGAAGCTCCATAACGAACGGAGCCGGATCACCGGCAAACATTTTTGTTTTCTTTAAGATGATACCGGAGCAGATAATTGCTACGATACCAACAAAGTAAGAACTTGTTGCAACCCATCCGCTGTTTCCGAAGAACGCACCTGCGATCATGGCAATGATCGGAAGTTTAGCTCCGCAAGGAACGAATGTGGTTGTCATAATTGTCATTTTTCTGTCACGGTCATTCTCGATTGTACGGGAAGCCATAACACCAGGAACACCGCATCCGCTGCCGATAAGCATTGGAATGAAGGATTTACCTGAAAGGCCGAATTTACGGAAAATTCTGTCCATGATAAATGCTACACGAGCCATGTAACCACAGGACTCAAGGAATGCAAGGAATGCAAACAGTACAAGCATCTGAGGTACGAAACCGAGAACTGCTCCGACACCGGCTACGATACCGTCAAGGATCAGTCCCTGTAACCATGCTGCACAGCCAATCGCATTCAGTCCGGATTCAATTGCCGGAGGAATGATCTCGCCAAACAGAACATCGTTTGTCCAGTCAGTTACGAAAGTACCAACTGTAGTTACAGATACATAATACACAATAAACATTACAACTGCAAAGATCGGCAGTGCCAGCCATCTGTTGGTAACGATACGGTCAATCTTATCAGATGTGGAAAGCTTATCTTTTCTTGCCTTAGTCACACACTGACCAATGATAGAAGAAATATAAACATATCTCTCATTTGTGATAATACTTTCTGTATCGTCGTCAAACTCATTTTCCATTTCTTTGATCTCGGCAGATACATTTACGGATGTATTCATCTGCTCAATGATCTTGTCATCTCTCTCGAGAAGCTTGATTGCGAAGAATCTCTTCTGTTCTTCCGGTACTACACCGGTCAGTTTATTCTCAACTGCTCCGATAATCTCTTCTGCTTTATCGCAGAATTCATGGACAGGTGTTACTTTCTTATGGCTCTGGGCAATGGAAACTGCCTTGTTTGCGGCTTCTGTGATCCCTGTTCCCTTCAGAGCGGAAATAGTAACAACTTCACAGCCAAGTTTCTTTTTCAGCTTATCAATATGTATTGTATCACCGTTTTTCTCAACGATATCCATCATGTTGACTGCCATGATGACCGGAATCCCAAGTTCCAGAATCTGTGTTGTAAGATACAGGTTACGCTCAATATTGGTACCATCAACGATATTGATGATCGCATCCGGTTTTTCCTGAAGAATGTAATTTCTTGCAACTACTTCTTCAAGTGTATATGGTGATAAAGAATAAATACCAGGTAAGTCAGTGAGGACAACATCTTTGTGTCCCTTCAGTTTACCTTCTTTTTTCTCGACAGTTACACCTGGCCAGTTACCTACAAACTGATTTGAGCCGGTCAGTGCATTGAATAATGTCGTTTTACCGCAGTTCGGATTACCTGCGAGTGCAATTTTTACTGACATAATCTCTCTCCTCTGATTTCTTGATCTCTATTATTTTGACCGCTTTATCCAATCTTTCTACTGTTGATATCACTCTCAACAATTATTAGTCATCGCTAATACTTAGCTTTTGTTAACTATTAGATTACACTAATTGTTAGAAAGACCTAACATAATGCCAAAAAAAATTATTCCACGACAATCATTTCGGCATCTGCTTTACGTAAGGATAATTCATATCCTCTTACAGTTACTTCTACAGGATCTCCCAGAGGTGCAACCTTTCTTACATAAATTTCCACGCCTTTAGTGATTCCCATATCCATGATTCTTCTCTTGACCGGACCTTCGCCGGTAAGTTTCTGAACCCGGACGGTCTCTCCAACACGTACTTCCTTTAATGTCTTCAAGCTTATTTCCCTTCTTTCCCTAGAATTTTAATGCTTTTTCACAGGAAGAATTATGGATCAGACCATAATCTTGCTTGCCATATCTTTTCCAATGGCAACCCTGGATTCTTTAACATTGACGATCAGGCTTCCGTTAATCTCAGAAACAACTGTGACAACTCCTCCTACTACAAATCCGAGCTCTTCAAGATGTCTCTTAACTTCTTCTTTGCCACCGATCCTTTTGATTGTAAAAGGTTCACCGGCATTTACCATTGATAACGGCATTTCTTCATCCCTTCCTTTGCATTTAATAAATGATAAACATTTTCTTTACCATGTGGTTAGTGTATTCTAATTTTGGTTAGATGTCAATAACTTTGTTGATATTTTTATTGAAAAAGTTTTTCATCTGTAAACATTAATAAATTTTTTCATTTATTCGTTGTTATATTACTGCAATCTGCATAATAATTAAACTTCATTCATGCATTCGATATGTAGTATTGATATCGCAAAGTAGTCAATGTTTCAGGTTTATTAATTAATTTTACAATTCGTCGCTTAGCAGCAACGTGTTTCAAGAATACCATTCAGTGCATTTCCGCTGCTGGTATGGCAACGAACGATATCTGTAGAAGAACCAACTTCATCCAGAGCACACTTTACCATTTTATGAGATACAGTATTTGTAAAAAGTACGAGCAGATCCGGACATCCTATTTTTTTACTGAGGTCTGCCTCCATCTGTGTGAATACTTTGCATTTGCATTTATAAGATTTACATATTTTCTTATACTGTGCCACCATACGGTCATGTCCACCTACGATTACGATACTCATATATTGTCCTCCTGATTTTAGTATATTTTATGAGTGCTATATTATAGTTATGCTTTCTTATAGTGTTAGTAGTTATTTATCTCTAACTATAAGTTAGTATAAACTAACATGACGTTTTTGTCAATACATTGCAATAAAATATATGTATTTAAAATAAAGTATATTGAAATACTATGAAATATGCAGTTAAGAAGATAAAACCATCCGTTTTGCTATATGTTTCTACAACAAATAACTAATTTATTGCTCTTGGTAATTGAAGCAAGGGACTTACCTGGCTTCTAGTCAATCGGATATTCGCAATCCGCTTTCGCTACTTGCTCATAACCAAATAACTGCTTCGCAGTTTATCAGAAGGGGCTTGTACCCCTTCTGATACAAGCAAGTCCCCACCCACTGCTTATTGCTCTTCGCAATTGAAACAGGGGACTTACTTGATTTGGTTAAATTAATTATTCGTGTTTATCTGATCGATAAAATAAACAAAAAGACCACCATACTTCCTTGTATAATGGTCTCTTCAGCAATTACAAATTATATTTTAGGTGCTCATCTTAGAGCGTGTTTGAAAAAGGCTTTCTGCAAAATATTCTGCAAATTATGGAAGTGCAACGTGCTCTAAAATTCCTGTAAGATGAGCAATCGTTATTCCATAATTCGTCATTGGGACATATTGATTTCTGGCTTTATCAATACGGTACATTACATATTTGCGATTAAACATACAGGCACCGCATTGGATGATCAGATCATATTTAGTAAGGTCATCAGGAAAATCTGTTCCGCTTACCAGACTTACATCCAGTTTCTCTCCAAAACGTTTTTTGAGCATTCGCGGAATCTTCACTCTTCCGATATCTTCCTTCAGAGGTGCATGGGTACAGCATTCTGCAATGAGAACATGTGAATTTTCATTAAGAGTATCAATTGCCTTTGCGCCTTCTATATAATATGGTAAATCTCCCTTGTATGCTGCAAAAAGAACTGAAAAAGAAGTCAGCATACTCTCCTTTGGTTTATTTTCATATACATAGGAAAATACCTGCGAGTCTGTAATGATTAATTTCGGAGGTACTGCGAGATTTTCCAAGGCTGACAGATACTGATCTGTTGTCACACTCATTACCAGACATTTTTTGTCCAATAGTTCTCTTAAAGTTTGCACCTGTGGTAATATCAGTCTCCCCTTTGGTGCCTGAATGTCCTGTGGCATCACAAGCAGAACCAGGTCACCGGTATCAACCAGATCACCGGTAATCATCCTGTTTCCATATCCTTCCGGAATACTTCGGGCAAGCAGTTCCTTCAAATTACGGATTCCCTCTCCTGTTTTAGCACTGATCAGACAGACTTCTTCCTTTGTGTTCCTTTGAATCAGGTGAGCAAGTTTTTCTTTTTCTTCCTGCGTGTACAGATCTGTTTTATTGAGAACGGGAACCACAGGCGTATTTTTCTCTTTAAAGTAACGATACCATTTTAATTCCTGCGACATTTCTTCTTCACAGAAGAGAATAATTGCCAGGTCCGTCTTCTGCGCTGCAAGTTCTGTTTTTTCGATACGTAAAGCTCCAAGCTCACCTTTATCATCAAATCCCGCCGTGTCGATCAGGACGCAGGGACCGAGAGGGTAAATTTCCATAGCCTTGTATACAGGATCCGTAGTAGTTCCCGCAACATCTGCTACAATAGATACTTTCTGTCCGGAAAACGCATTGATAAATGAAGATTTTCCGCTGTTCGTTTTTCCAAAGATTCCAATATGCAGACGATTTGCAGAAGGTGTTTCATTTAATGTAACAGCCATATTTTTTCCTTTCACAATATAATAAGTCAAACGAATAAAATCATTCGCGTTTGCGACGTGGCTCTACACTGGATAACTGTTTCGCAGCTGATTTCTGTCAGAATCTGAAATCACGCTGCCCATTTACGATATCTGCCAGATGTTCTTCTGTAAGCCTCTTTACTTTTTCACTTGGAATATTTTCGAGTTCCTTCTGAATCAGTTCCAGACCGACTTTCTTAGTTTCAGGACTTGCATAATCCTGTAAATATTCCATTAAAGTCATCAAGGCATTTGGATGACAGCAGTTTGAAATCTGTTTACTTTTGCACAATGACATAAAACGGTCACCGGTTCTTCCGGCTCTGTAACAGGCAGTACAAAAGCTTGGGATGTCTCCCATATTCATCAGCCAGTTTACGATCTCATCAAGCGTGCGCTGATCGCTGACATCAAACTGAGCAGATGTAATCTCATCTTCCGTTTCAGGCTTATCATATCCACCGACACTGGTTCTTGAAGCTCCACTAATCTGAGAAACACCCAAAGGAAGAACTTTCTCACGAACAGCCTGACTCTCTCTTGTTGAAATAATCATACCTGTATATGGAACAGAGATTCGGATCAGTGCACAGATTTTTGCAAAAATCTCGTCGCTGATACTGTTGTCAAATGCAGACGGATCAATGTCATCCGCATGTTTGATACGTGGCACACTAATCGTATGCGGTCCTACACCATGAACTGCTTCCAGATGTTCCGCATGCATCAGAAGTCCTGCAAATTCATATCTGTAAAGTTCCAGTCCGAACAATACACCTAAACCGACATCATCAATGCCACCTTCCATCGCGCGGTCCATTGCCTCTGTGTGATATGCATAGTTATGTTTTGGCCCTGTTGGATGAAGTTTTTCATAGCTTTCTTTATGATATGTTTCCTGGAAAAGAATGTAAGTACCGATTCCGGCTTCTTTTAATTTACGGTAATTTTCTACTGTTGTAGCCGCGATATTTACATTTACACGACGGATCGCACCATTTTTATGTTTGATACTATAGATCGTTTTGATACATTCCAGAATATATTCAATCGGGTTATTGAGCGGATCTTCACCCGCTTCAATAGCGAGTCGCTTATGTCCCATATCCTGCAATGCGGTAACTTCTTTTACAATTTCTTCCTGTGTTAATTTCTTACGGGCAATATGCTGGTTTTTCTTATGATACGGGCAGTATACACAGCCATTTACACAATAGTTAGACAGATACAGAGGCGCAAACAAAACAATTCTGTTTCCGTAGAATTCTTTCTTGATTTCCGCTGCCAGATCATACATCTCCTGAATTTTCTCAGGAATTGGACAGGCAAGAAGAACAGACGCTTCTCTGTGCGTAAGACCTTTACATTCTTTTGCTTTCGCAAGAATCTGATCGATCAGTTCCACATTCTCCTTGTTTGCGTCAGCGTAGGCAAGGGTTTCCCGGATTTCCTCGTCGGAAATGAATTCTTCTGCTTTTAATGATTTTGGATTATACATAGGCTTTTTTCCTTTCTTTTCGGTCAGGAGCTTTCTTATCAACTGCTTTCCGATTAGTTTTTATTTTTCTATATTCAGTTTTATATTCCGCATACTGCGGATGCTTAAGTTATTCAGAAGTGACTCTTTTTGTAAAGCATTCTGGAACTTCAGAAAAATCAGCTTTACATTCAGACCTTATAATCGCCTCTGTCCGTCACTACTTCATAACCAATGCTCTTCATTCTTGCTGCCATACAGGCCTTACATTCTGCTGCTTCGTCACCGGTGCAGATTTTGTTATCATAAAGTTTGTATTTATCTCTGACATTAACCGGAGAAAGGTTAGGCATTACGACGTTTCCACCAGCCAGAATTCCCTTCTCTCTTCCTTTAGGATCAATTGTTCCAAGTGCAGTTGTCGCTGGCAGAAGAACATGTGGATGAATCAGTCTGATGATTGATAATAATCTCAATGTCAGATCCAGTGTCCCTGCAGGCTGATCTGCAAACGGAGTATCCTTATGAGGAATAAAAGGTCCGATGCCAACCATTTCAGGTTTCAATTCTTTAATAAACAGAAGATCCTGATAAAGGGTGTCTACCGTTTGTCCCGGTGATCCTACCATAAATCCGCAACCGGTCTGATAGCCGATTTTTTTCAGAACTTTCAGGCAGTTTTTTCTGTTGTTTAAAGACATCTGTTGTGGATGGAGTTTTCTGTAATGTTCTTCATCTGCAGTTTCGTGTCTTAACAGATATCTGTCAGCTCCGGCATTAAAATATGCCTGATAACTTTCTTCACTCTTCTCACCAATGGATAAGGTTACTGCACAGTCCGGATATTTTGATTTAATTTCCTGAACGATCTGGCAGATTTTCACATCTGTATAATAAGGATCCTCTCCTCCCTGTAATACAAATGTACGAAATCCCAGGTTCCATCCGGTTTTACAACAGGATAGAATCTGTTCTGTTGTAAGGCGATATCTGTCGGCCTTTGTATTGCCGTTGCGGATTCCACAGTAATAGCAGTTATTTTTACAATAATTAGTAAATTCAATCAGACCGCGGATATATATTTTATTTCCATAGATCTGTATCGCTGTCTGCTGTGCCTTTTTATGAAGTTCCTGTATCAGAAAGGAATCTTGTGTCTGTAAAATCGAGCCTAATTCTTCCCTTGAAATACTTTGCGTATTTTGGATACTCTCTAACATTTTTAAATCTGCTAACACTATGTAATCCCCCTCTTGTTATATGTTTTCTGCCTTTTTTGAGCAAACTGTTTTTGCAGAAATCCCTGCAAGCCGCCCGATTTTTCCTGTCATTGCATTAATCATATCCTGGGGGGCATCCATCGCCACGCTGATAATATTAACACCACGCTGTCTGTATGGGATTCCCATTCTTCCTATGATATATTCACCATATTCGTGAAGAATCTGATTCAGCTCTTTCACAGAATCAGGCTCTTCAACTATAATTCCAATCACCGCAATTCTGCTCGCCATAGAAACACCTCATTTCAGAAATTTTCTCAGATAATTTTCAAAATTAATATGTACAGAAATTTACAACTCTCTGAATCTGATGACTGATCGGATAATAGTCGTATCCATAAACTCCAGTCATCCATCCTGCATACTGAGCCTCCGGATCATAGTAAAGGCCATTTATTTCTACCCAGCAATGGCGTGTAAACCCATCTGCCGCTCCATCTCTGCTTCCGGGTACTCTGCCGCAAACCATATATGGAGTATATCCTACCTCACGTGCGAGGGCTGCAAAAATACAGGAAAATCCATAACAATTGCCATAACCTGTACTAAACATTCGCAGTGCTTCACTACGTGCCCATCCACTCTGGTAAAGATTAGGATCCGGGCCACCATAATAAAAGCCGCCATAAACAACGTATTTCCAACATGCATAAAGTTTCTGACTCTGGCTCATACTTGAGTTTGTAATTGATGCAACTATTTTCATGACACGCATTTTTAATAGCGCATTATAGTCTTTTCTTGCAGCACCGGAACTGGTGAAATAAAGTTGACCGTTTTGTCTGGATTTGTTTTGATACAATCTTCCTTTAGGGTCTGCATAATATAAATTGTTTTTATATATGAAGTATCCAATTGTGGCGCGGCCATGTTTTGTACTTATATGGTAACGATTAGATCCGGATTTTACGATTCTGTTTTCTTTCTTTTCAAATAAGCGTCCTTTTTCATCAAAAACATAGACTACATTATTGATTCGCTGACCACCACGAACGGCATTCCCATTGGCTCCGAAATAATATTTGTAACCATTATATCGTTTCCATGTGTTTTTTACCATTTTTCCCTTATAGTAGTAATATATTTTATTACCTTTTGTAACCAGTTCTCTTATTGGAACAGCTGATGGTGTTGGCGAAGGCTGCTCGGTAACCGGAACATCATTTTCTGTAGCCTGTACCTGAAATACAGGCACAGTTAAAATGCCCATCATTAATAAAACAAAAAAGATTTTTTTCAGTGTCTTCATAAACTTTCTCTCCCTCATCTATAAGTTTGTAAGATAATCAGCAAAATGTGCTTCTTTTTACTGCTTATACATGAATTGTATCAAAAATGTCAATTGATTTCTATATTTTTATTGATTTTTTACAAAAAAATACTGCTATCCGAAGTTATTACATTCAGATAACAGTATTTACAAAATCATATATTTGTTTCCCGCCAGAATATACGGATAAATAATCAGGCTAATTTCTTACCAGTAAGCATTTCGTAACTCTGAAGATATTTTTCAATCGTCTTATCTACGATATCCTGTGGAAGAGTCCAGTTATTGTCCGGATTTGCTTTCAGCCAGTCACGGGCAAACTGTTTGTCAAAGGACGGCTGTCCATGTCCTGGTTCATAGCCTTCTGCCGGCCAGAAACGAGAGCTGTCAGGTGTAAGCATCTCATCACCGATTACCATATTTCCCTCTTCATCCAGTCCAAACTCAAATTTGGTATCTGCGATGATGATTCCTTTACTTAATGCATATTCCGCACATTTCTTGTAAAGTGCAATGGTATTATCACGAAGTTTTGCAGCTAATTCTTCTCCTCTTCCCGGGAAATATTTCTCAAGGTGAGCAATACTCTGCTCATAGGAAATATTTTCATCATGATCACCAATCTCTGCCTTTGTAGACGGAGTATAGATAGGCTCAGGAAGTTTGTCTGATTCTTTCAGGCCTTCCGGTAACTCAATACCACAGACTTTACCGGTTTTCTTGTAGCTTTCCCAGCCGCTTCCGGTAATGTAACCACGTACGATACATTCGATTGGCAGCATCTCAAGCTTACGGCACATCATACTATTTCCATCAAATTTCTCCTGCTGGAAGAATTCAGGCATATCTTTTACATCTACAGAAATCATATGGTTCGGCAGAATATCTTCTGTCATATCAAACCAGAATTTGGACATCTGAGTCAGTACAGTTCCTTTCTTTGTTACCTGGTTATTCAGGATAACATCAAAGCAGCTGATGCGGTCTGTTGCAACCATGATCAGGCTGTCACCGTTGTCATAAATCTCACGTACTTTACCTTCTTTGATTGGTTTCATTTCCTGCATTTTTTCGCACCTCAATATTCTTATGTACTTTTGTTCGGTTCGCACCGGAATTACTGTATTACCGTACCACCATCTCTGTAAGGTTGTCAATACGCTGAATTTTATTTAGGTACACTGATAAAATGTTGGGACTTGATTTAACCAAATCAAGTAAGTCCCCTGCTTCAATTGCGAATATCCGATTGACTTAATTATTCATCACGAGCCCATCCATAAGAATATTTTACCGCCTTATTCCATCCTTTTATCTTCTGCTGTCTGGTTTCATCTGTGATAGATGGATAAAATTTCTGATCAATGGACCAGTTTTTACGCACTTCTTCCTTACTGCTCCAATAACCTACTGCCAGTCCGGCCAGATAAGCTGCCCCCATTGCAGTTGTTTCCACACAGCATGGGCGGTTGACTGGTGCATTGATAATATCGGCCTGTGTCTGCATCAGGAAATTGTTGGCACTGGCTCCGCCATCTACTTTCAAAGAAGCCAGATTGATACCTGAATCTGCTTTCATGGCATTTAATACATCATTTACCTGGTAGGCAATAGATTCCAGAGTTGCACGAATGATGTGATATTTATTTACACCGCGGGTAATTCCTACGATAGTTCCCCTTGCATACTGATCCCAGTGAGGTGCTCCCAGTCCGGTAAATGCCGGTACTACATAACAGCCATGCGTATCTGATACTTTATTTGCCATATATTCTGAATCTTCGGAAGAATCGATTACTTTTAATTCGTCACGCAACCATTGAATTGCAGCACCTGCAACAAAAATAGAACCTTCCAGGGCATAAGTGACTTTTCCATTCAGTCCCCAGGCAATTGTAGTTACAAGGCCATTTTCTGAAAATACTGGTTTGTCTCCTGTATTCATCAAAAGAAAACAACCGGTGCCATAAGTATTTTTTGCTTCACCCGCGCTAAAGCATGTCTGTCCAAATAAAGCTGCCTGCTGGTCACCTGCTGCCCCGGCAATCGGAATTGCCCCTCCAAAAACTGACGGATCTGATTTTCCATAAATACAGCTGGACGGCATTGGTTTCGGAAGCATTGATTTAGGAATACCAAGTTCATCAAGGATCTCCTGATCCCATTGCAAAGTATTAATGTTAAACAGCATCGTTCTTGAGGCATTGGAATAATCGGTAACATGTACTTTTCCCTTTGTCAGTTTCCAGATCAGCCAGGTTTCTACTGTGCCGAATAAAAGCTCTCCCTTCTCTGCCTTCTCCCTGGCTCCATCCACATGGTCAAGAATCCATTTTATTTTGGTTGCTGAAAAATAAGCATCTATTACCAGCCCGGTTTTTTTACGGAATTTCTCAGTTAATCCTTTAGCTTTCAGTGAGTCACAGTATTCTGACGTTCTGCGGCACTGCCATACAATAGCATGATAGACAGGTACTCCGGTATTCTTATCCCATACGATTGCCGTCTCACGTTGATTAGTAATTCCGATGGCTGCAATCTGTGAGGCATCTGCTCCGATCTTAGTCATTGCCTCTACAGCAACACCAAGCATACTGGCCCATATTTCGTCTGCGTCATGTTCTACCCAGCCTGGTTTTGGAAAATACTGTGTGAATTCTCTCTGGGCTACACTGCAGCGTTCTCCTTTTTCATTGAATAAAATGCAGCGGTTACTGGTTGTTCCGGCATCCAGCGCCATAATATATTTTCCCATAAAACCCTCTCCTTTTTTTCTTATCAGTCTATAAATAACCATACCACAAACAGAAGTCAGTTGCTATTATTTTTTGTTCATGTTATGATGCAGTCATAAAAAATTGAGAAAGATGGTAAAAATCTTGAAGAAAAAAGAAATCATTTTTATAAGTGCTATTCTTATTCTGGCACTTGCGTTGTGGGGTGGTATGTCTTTTGTAAATAAAGGCAGGCATGGATCTATTAAAATCACAGTAGATGGGCAGGAATACGGTACTTATTCTTTGTCAAAAGATCAGATTATTAAAATCAATGATACTAACGTATGCGAAATTAAAGATGGAAAGGCATACATGCTCTCGGCTGACTGTCCGGATCATTTATGTATGAAGCAGAAATCAATCGACGAAAAAGGAGGCACTATCGTATGCCTCCCTAATAAGGTTGTTATTGAAGGTAATAAAAGCTCGGATTCAGGAGATACGAATCAACTATCTATTGATGCAGTAACCTAATCTGCTTTTTCTTCAAGTTGTCATAATTCATATCTTCTGACAAGTTATAGGTCTGTTGCTTTTATATAAGTTTTTTAATATGCTATATTTATATAATAATACAAACAAGTCCGCCCTTACTGTCATTGACAATTTTCTGCATGGTATCCTGAAGTTTTACCTGGCTTTCCTCACTGATGGCTGTTATTTTGCTTCGGATACCATCCTGCACCAGCTGTTCAATGGATTTACCGAAAATATTTGTTTCCCAGATACTCTCTCCTCGCTGGCTTCCCTCATCAATATATTTTATCAGATCTTTTGCCTGCTGCTCTGTTCCTACGATCGGAGCAATTTCTGTTTCTATGTTTGCCCTGATCATATGAATGGACGGGCTCTTGGATTTTATTTTCACTCCATATTTATTTCCCTGTCTGATCACTTCCGGCTGCGCGATTTCAATTTCATCCAGATTTGGAACAACTACTCCGTACCCGGTTCCCCGTACGGATTCCAGTGCTGCCTGTACTTTCACATACTCTTCTTTCATATGTACCAGTTCCCGCATAGTATGGATTAATTCATACTCGCTTTCCATTTTAATTCCACTCATCTGACTGAGCATCTGGTAATAATATTCATCCTTGATTCGTATTCTGACTTTTACTGTTCCATCAGATAATCCCACATCTTCCAGAAGTGAATCCTGCACATATGGTCCTGATAATTGTATAAATTCCTTTGTGATATCACGAATATGCTGCATTTGCTTCATTTTCTCCCTGATCTGGGTAAGAAGCTGTTGTTTTAACTCGTGATCCATCGGGAGCATTTCTACCCATCGCGGGATGAAAAACTGAATCTGGCTAACTGGAAATTCATATAAAACTTTTTCCAAAATACGGGTGATATCCTCTTTTCTTAACTGATCGCAGTTTACTGTTAAAGCAGTGACCTGATGTTTTTGCTGAATTTCTTCTGCTGTCTTTAAAGCCTCATCTTTATACGGCATCTGCGAATTGACCAGGACAATAAATGGTTTCTGCTGTTTTTTTAGTTCTTGTATCGTCTTCTCTTCTGCTTCCACAAAATTTTCTCTTGGCAGTTCACCGAAACTTCCATCGGACGTAATTACGATTCCTATCGTGGAATGTTCTTCAATTACTTTCTGAGTTCCGATACGGGCCGCTTCCCGAAATGGAATTGCCTGTTCAAACCAGGGAGTTTTTACCATTCGCTCTTTGCCCTCTTCAGTATGTCCGGAGGCGTCTTTTACCAGAAATCCCACGCTGTCGATCAGGCGTATCTTTACTTTCTGGTCTTCTCCAAGAGTGATGGGAATTGCTTCTTTGGGAATAAATTTTGTTTCTACGGTAGTAATGATCTTTCCTGATCCGCTCAATGGAAGCTGATCCCTGATTTCTGCCTGACGACTCTCTGACATCTGCGGTAATGCCACGACTTCCATAAATCTGCGTATAAAAGTAGATTTTCCTGTACGGACAGGTCCTACGACCCCTATGTATATATCGCCCCCGGTGCGGGCCTGAATATCACGGTACACCTGAAAATTTTCCATAAAAATAGCCCCCTTGCATATTTACACATAACGTTCATGTATTGCTATAAAATATGCAGAAGGACTTCCTGTTATTCCTATAAAAACAGGCCTTGCATTGCCTGCAAAACAATGCAGGACCTGCTCTCTTAAATTGTTACTGATCATTCTGTGCCCGGTAACCTTAAATTTTAGTATATTCAAACATACAGCCTGCTATACTAGCATAATACACTATGGCATCAGATATTAAGTCAAAATTTTTTCTATCAATAAGAATCATTGTGCAGCAGATGATGTTCTTTACCTTTAAGCAATCCGTTGTAGAGTTCGAGAACTAACGGATTCTCATCGGATTTCTTGATAATAGTAGTATTATCTGCATTATACAGCCCCTTAGCTCTTAAGAACTTCGTTCTGTCACCGGCTCTTGTCGGCTGTCCGCCACCCATGATACATCCACGACGACATGCCATAACTTCGATCAGATGATATTCTTTCTCTCCATTCTTAACCTGATCCATAACTTTTCTTGCATTTGCAAGTCCGCTGGCAACGCAGATATTGAGGTTCATACCCTCATATGGAACTGTAAATTCCTTGATGCCATCATCTCCACGAACGCCACATTCTGCGATTTCATGCATGGATTCTTTGCTGTGATCTGGTGTGAGTCGACGAAGTACTGCCTCTGTAACACCACCGGTAACGCCAAAGATAACACCACCGCCGGATCCGAATCCGAATGGCATATCACATGCTTCCGGATCGAGAGCTGCAAAATCAATACCGAAGTTATCGATCATACGGAGTAATTCTGTAGTTGTGATAACAATATCTGTATCCTGTTCGCCATCTGTAAAGCTGTTCGGACGGATTGCCTCTGCTTTCTTTGCTGTACATGGCATAATAGAAATCATAACAGTCTTCTTGCCTGCTGCATGTTCCGGTTCACGGAAATATTCTTTGATAACTGCTGAAAGCATTCCCTGTGGGGAACGGCATGTAGAAAGATTTGGAATGTAATCTTTGTACTGGTCTGTAATAAATTTTACCCATGCAGGACAGCAGGATGTAAGAAGAGGAAGTTTCTCGCCTTTCTTAATCCGGTCGAGGAATTCGGCACTTTCTTCCATGATAGTAAGGTCAGCACTGAAAGAAGTATCATAAACTTCATCAAATCCCATTCTGTGAAGCGCATTAACAATCTTACCCATTACACTCTTACCTTTGGTAAGTCCATAGTGGTCGCCTACCGCTACACGTACCGCCGGAGCAACCTGTGCAACTACACGGATATTTGGATCAGCAAGTGCCTCCCAGGCCTCATCCATATGCGTTTTAATGGAAATTGCACCAGTCGGGCAGAATACACGACACTGTCCACAGTTTACGCACTCTGTTTCTGCAATTTTCTTATTAAATGCAGGCATTACCATAGCTTCTGTTCCACGGAATGCGAAACCTAAAGCACCGATTCCCTGAAGCTCCTCGCAGGCACGCACACAGTCACCACAGAGAATACATTTGTTCGGATCACGTACCAGAGACGGAGAACTTGTATCCAGTTCATGATGTTCTCTGGTATTCTCAAAACGAATATTCTGTACACCCAGACGATGTGCCAGTTCCTGTAAAATACATTCACCGCTCTTAACACAGGTTGTACAGTCGCGGCAGTGGGCTGCCAGAAGCAGTTCAACAATCAGTTTTCTGTATTTTTTGATACGTCCGGAATTCGTATAGATTACCATTCCGTCTCGTGGTTCTTCTGAACAGGATGCAAAAGTTTTGCCTCTGTCGTCTTCTACTGTACATAAACGGCAGGCACCGAAAGTTGATACCTCTGAGTGGTAGCACAGTGTCGGAATATTGATTCCTGCCTTGCGGATGACAGACAGGACATTTTTTTCATCGGTAAATTCTACCTTTCTACCGTCAATTATCATATGGCCCATAGTGTATCCTCCCTTCTATGCTTCCACGTATACAGCATCAAAGTTACAGTTATCTTTACATGCACCGCACTTGATACAGATATCGTTATTAATGTGATGTGGATGTTTGATCTTACCTGAAATAGCTCCCGCCGGGCAGTTCTTCGCGCATTTACCACAGCCGATACAGAATTCAGGATTAATGTGGAACTGACGAAGTGCTGTACATACTTTTGCACGGCATTTCTTATCAAGGATATGTTCCTCATATTCATCACGGAAACGTTTGAGAGTACTGATAACAGGAAGAGGCGCACTCTTGCCAAGGCCACACAGAGCCATATTCTGAACCATATTTGCAAGTTCTTCCAGTTCATCCAGATCAGACATCTCGCCTTTACCGGCAACAATTCTCTCAAGGATCTCAAGCATACGCTTGGTGCCTTCACGACATGGAACACATTTACCGCAGCTCTCACGCTGAGTAAAGTTCATAAAGAATCTGGCAACCTCTACCATACAGGTATTCTCGTCCATAACTACCAGACCACCGGAGCCCATGATTGCATCTAATTTCTTTACAGAATCAAAATCAAGAGGTGCATCCAGCTGATCAAGGATCAGGCACCCGCCGGACGGACCACCGATCTGAACACCCTTAAATGCCGCACCACTCTTTAAGCCGCCGCCGATATCATAGATAATATGGCGAAGCGTAGTTCCCATTGGAACTTCGATCAGGCCTGTATTCTCGATAGAACCAGTCAGTGAGAATGTCTTGGTTCCCGGGCTTCCTTCTGTACCGATCGTACGGAACCAGTCGGCTCCCTCAAGAATGATCTTTGGTACATTAGCATAAGTTTCTACGTTATTAAGAACAGTAGGCTTGCCCCATAAACCTTTCTCTACTGTACGAGGTGGTTTTACACGTGGCATGCCTCTGTTTCCTTCGATGGATGCAGTAAGGGCAGATCCTTCACCACATACGAAAGCTCCGGCACCTCTGTTGATATGTAAATGGAAATTTACACCGGAATCTAAAATGTTATCACCTAACAGACCATATTTTTCGGCCTGTTCAATTGCCATTCTCAGTCTCTTTACAGAAAGCGGATATTCCGCACGAACATAAATATATCCATTCTCTGCGCCTACTGCATAAGCTGCAATCGTCATACCTTCAATCATCTTATATGGATCGCCTTCCATTACGGAACCATCCATAAATGCACCAGGGTCACCTTCATCACCATTACATACTACATAACGGGTCTTTTCTGCCTGACGGGCAACCTGGGACCATTTCTTACCAGCCGGGAACCCGGCACCACCACGGCCACGAAGACCTGATCTGGTAACTTCATCAATAACTTCCTGAGGAGACATGCTTCCTATTACTTTTGCAAGTGCCTGATAGCCACCGACAGCAATATATTCCTCGATAGATTCTGCATCGATCTTACCGCAATTCTCAAGAACGATACGGGTCTGCTGATTCAGGAAAGGAATATCATCCGGATGTGGACAGACAGTATCATGATCTCGATAAAACAGTCTCTCTACCGGTTTGCCTTCCAGTACAGTCCTCTCTACGATTTCCTTACAGTCTTCAGGCTGTACATGAACGTACTGATAATCATAAGGTTCAATTCTCATTAAAGGTCCAAGTTCGCATAAGCCCTGGCATCCTGTTTTTATTACGCCTACATGTGGCACATCTTTCTGCATTTCTACAGTAACACCATCAATGTCTTCACAAAGCCTTGCCATTTCGTCATAAATTTTCTGAGCTCCGGATGCGATACATCCTGTACCAGAACAGACAAGAACTCGACAGGTGTAAGATTTGATCTGCTCATTTACCTCTGCCTGTTTATTTAACAGGTCTTCCCTGCTCTTAATACTCATACGCACTCACCTCTCAATTCATTCAAAAGTTCAACAGCTTTCTCAGGAGTCATCTTCGGGTGTACTTCATCATTAACAGTCAGTGTCGGTGCAAGTCCGCAGGCACCAAGACAGGATACAGTTTCTACCGTAAAAAGCATATCGTCTGTTGTATGTTTCTTGTGGCTCAGTCCCAGTTCTTTCATCAGGGCCTCTTTAACAGGCATAGACTTTCTTACGTGACAGGCTGTTCCATCACATACTTTAATGATATATTTTCCTTTCGGCTCAAAGGAAAAATTCTCATAGAATGTAGCGACACTGTAGGCCTTAGCCTCTTTTACTCCGATTTCGGCAGCTACATAAGTCAGCAGTTCTCCCGGCAGGTAACGGTATTCTGCCTGAATATCCTGCATGATCGGAATCAGCGATGCAGCTGTACGTCCGTAGTGCTCGATAATCTCATCCGCTTTTCTGTAATAAGACTGGTCTAACATTCGGTTCCCTCCTTAAAAATATGTTTTTTGATTTCCACGCAGCTTTAGTTATTTTCAACATATGTGCTGTTGATATTATACAATATATGGTTAATTTACACAACATCATTTTTGCAATTTTCTGAAATTTATTTATTATTATCTTCTATAGATTTATATTGTTTGTTAATGTTTGGAATTGAAAAGCAATTTCTTTAACAGGTGTGTTAAATAAAAAACATGACATTTTTACCATTATTTGATATATTTTTAGTGTAGAAAAAGCGCGGAAATAAATATAATAGGAGATTAACAAAATATGAGAACTCTTGACACACCCGTAAAACAGATCCGGCGTAAGATTTTTGCAGAAGTTGCAAAGCTTGGCTTTCAGTCTACAGATGCATCTCTGATCCACGATATTGAGGCAATTCCCTATAATATCGTACAAGAGCGTGCACAGTATCGTGAAAGTATTTACCGTGAACGTGCCGTAGCCAGCGAGCGTGTGCGACTGGCAATGGGACTTTCTTTACGTCCTGAAAACAAAGCTGTTCATCTGACTGCCGGAGTTGAGGCTTCTAACATCGATGAGAAATATTATGAACCGCCGCTTATGCAGGTGATTCCTTCTGCATGCTCAGCCTGTCCTTCTAATATGTACGAAGTCAGCAATATGTGCAGAGGATGTGTTGCTCATCCATGTATGCAGGTCTGTCCTAAGGGTGCGATTTCCATGGTAAATGGTAAGTCACATATCGATCAGTCGAAGTGCATTAAATGCGGAAAATGCAAGTCTGTCTGTCCATATGATGCCATTGCCCATAAAGAACGTCCATGCGAACGCGCCTGTGGTGTAAAAGCTATTGAAAGCGATGAACAGGGACGTGCACAGATTAACCAGAGCAAATGTGTTTCCTGTGGTATGTGTATGGTAAGCTGTCCTTTCGGAGCTATTTCTGATAAATCTCAGATTTTCCAGCTTGCGCATGCGCTTCGTGAGGGAAATGAAATTATTGCTGAAGTTGCACCTGCTTATATCAGTCAGTTTGGTGATGACGTGACACCTGGAAAGTTCCATGCAGCTTTAGCGGCACTTGGTTTTACCGATGTATATGAAGTGGCACTTGGTGCAGATATCGGTGCAATCAGCGAGGCGCATCATTATGCGAATGAAGTGGCTACCGGACATCTTCCATTTTTACTTACTTCCTGCTGTCCTTCCTGGTCTATGCTTGCCAAGAAGCAGTTCCCTGCAATGATCGACAATATTTCCAGAGAGCTGACTCCGATGGTTGCAACTGCAAGAAGTGTCAAAAAAGAGCATCCGAATGCAAAAGTCGTATTCATCGGACCTTGCGCAGCCAAAAAATTGGAAGCAATGCGCACTTCTGTTCGAAGTGATGTTGATTTTGTTATTACGTTTGAAGAATTGTGGGGACTTTTTGATGCAAAAGAAATCAATCCGGCTGAAATAGAGCCATCTGCAAGTCTTCATAATGCTACTGCAGCCGGACGTGGATACGCAGTTGCCGGAGGTGTTGCCGGTGCAATCGAAGCATGTCTCAAGGAATACTATCCGGATGTACCGGTTCATATTGAACATGCAGAGAGTCTTGCAGAATGTAAAAAGATGTTGACACTCGCAAAGGTTGGCAAGTTAAATGGATGTATGATCGAAGGCATGGCCTGTCCGGGAGGATGCATGGGTGGTGCCGGAACAAATGCACCGTTTACAAAAGCTTCCAAAGCATTAAAGAGCTATCTTGCTTCTTCCACCGAGAAACTTCCTGCAAAGGAACTGGAAGACCTTGAATTGAACTAAATTTCTCAATCTTATTTTGTTATTTAAACTGCATCAATAACTACTTCGCAGATTTGGTTGAACTTTTAGAAAAAAGGCGAAAACGCTGTCTCGGAAGTTCTTTCCATGGGACAGCGTTTTCGCTTGTATACTTTTTGAATTGTCAGGCGGATAAAATCATCCGCTTTTGTTATTTGGTCTGATTTGGTTAAATAGTCTTATGTTCATGTTCCTCGTGAAAACGTTTATATTTTTCGACGAACATTAAGAGAAAACTTATCGTAAGGAACACACAGGATACCCAGATCATTCTTGTTCCGAAATGGATGGAGAGATTTCCACCGATACCGGCTCCCAGTGCAAACATAAAGATGATTCCAAAATAATACATCGCCTGCTCCATCTGTTTCGGCTTCTTTTCACGGAAGTATCCGGATAAAGCCGCTGTACCACTGCGAAGGTTTCCAATGCACATAGTGCTTGCATAGGAATATCCGTTTACTTTTCGGAAGGACTGTACCTGCATCGCACAGGCAAAAGATGCCATTGCGTTTGCCAACATATTATATTCGGTAGGGATAAAGCCAACAATAAATAAAATCAGGATTTCTGCTGCAAGGATTCCCTGTCTCCAGTGAAGCTTCCTGGCATATTTAAATTTTCCCTGTATTTTCTCGGCAACCCATACACCCAAAGCAAAGAAAATGATAGGAAAGAAATAACTCAATCCTGCCATCCACTGCCCTGCCATAAAATGCTGGCTCATAAGTACTACGTTTCCTGTCTGGGCATTACAGAATACCTCATCTCTGGCATTATAGGTATAAGCATCCTGAAATCCTCCTGACAAAGCCAGAAAGGCACTGTTTAAAAAAGCCTCCGACATCTGTATGTCGTGATGATTATGATCTTTCATGATTTACCCCGTTCAAGTTTATTTGCCACTGTTTCACAGCGACCTTTATTCTTTTACCGTTTATTTATGTTATACGTTTGTAGGTTAAATGTAAAAGATATAATTCGTATTGTCGTATATATGAATATTATATATTAAGCTTTACTATACTCTGCGGAAAATTCAGTAACGATTCAGTAACTAAAAAAACATGTCTTATAAGCATTGACTTAAAAACCCAATATAAAACATTCATATTTTATGAGAATTGCGGGAGCTGCCTTGCAGCGGAGCAATTCGTAGATATCAAGTTAGGGGCAAAAGACCTTTTGTCCCTAGCATCTTTTATTGTATAAAGCAACTTCCATACACTGTATATTACAGCATATGGAAGTTATCTGTAACTGTAAAATCATTGAATGTTTACAGCCGTTTTTGTTTCATTATAGTATCCGTCCGATTATTTATCTCCATGCTCTTTAAGGTAATCGGCTTTTCCCATTTCATAAAGGTTATTACCTTCTGAGTCAATGATAACTACAAGAGGCATATCCTCTACATATAATTTACGAAGTGCTTCTGCGCCGAGATCTTCATATGCGATAAGCTCTGCTTTCTTGATACATTTAGCAAGAAGTGCACCTGCGCCGCCGATAGCTCCGAAGTATACGCCATCATATTTCTTCATAGCGTCTACTACTTCCGGAAGGCGGGCACCTTTACCAATCATTCCTCTTGCTCCGACAGACATCATAGTTGGTGCATATGCATCCATACGTCCGCTGGTTGTAGGGCCTGCAGAACCGATAACTGCACCTGGTTTTGCAGGAGTAGGTCCTACATAGTAGATGGTCGCATCTGTAGGATCAAATGGGATTTTTTCGCCTTTGGCAAGAGCCTCACACATTCTCTTATGTCCTGCATCACGTGATGTATAAATTGTTCCGGTTAATAATACCTGATCACCTGCGTGGAGAGTTTTTGCCAGCTCTCTTGTAAGTGGAAGTGTAATTTTCTTTCTTTCCATCTTAGATCACCTCCGTTTTATGACGGGTTACATGACAGTTGATATTTACTGCACATGGCATACCGGCAATATGAGTCGGCATTGTCTCGATATTCAGACCGATTGCTGTTGTCTTTCCGCCAAATCCCTGCGGTCCGATTCCGAGTTTGTTTACTTTTTCAAGCATCTCTTTCTCAAGATCTGCATAGAATGGATCTGGATTCTGGGAATCTAATGGTCTCATAAGAGCTTTCTTTGCAAGAAGTGCACATTTATCAAAAGTTCCGCCAATACCAACGCCAACTACCATTGGAGGACATGGGTTAGGACCTGCTGTCTCTACCACTTCGAGAATAAAGTCTTTGATACCCTGTAAACCTGCAGATGGTTTGAACATACGGATCTGGCTCATGTTTTCGCTTCCGAAACCTTTCGGGCCAACTGTAATCTTTACCTGATCTCCAGGAACGATTTCTGTGTAAATCATAGCCGGTGTATTGTCACCTGTGTTTCCACGGCGTACAGGATCTTTTACTACGGATTTTCTTAAATATCCCTTGTCGTATCCACGGCGTACACCTTCATTAATGGCGTCTTCAAGGTTTCCACCAACGAAATGTACATCCTGTCCGATTTCAAGGAAGACACATGCCATTCCTGTATCCTGGCAGATCGGTACGTTTTCGTTATCGGCAATTTCAAAATTCTCAATAATATTATCAAGTACACCTTTGGCAATCTCTCCATCTTCACATGCACAACAGGTTTTGATCGCGCATTTTACATCTTCCGGAAGATGCTCGTTGGCTTCGATACAGAGCTTTTCAATGACATCTGTAAGTCTGCTTACTTCTATCTCACGCATATGTATGAGCTCCTTTCTGATATGGTTAGCCTTTTTCAACAGATTCCGGGAAACTTCCCCGGAACCTATGTATAATATTATATTTTCTTACTGTAGATATCAACATTATCTTTAAAATTTCATCATTCCAGATTAATACAGAAGTATGAATCTTATGTCTTTAATCTACACTGTTCTTTCTAATACAGATTATCTCTCGTGGCGGGCATATTTCGGAAGCAGTAATGGAGATACTTTATCCGTATGTACGTCTGCCTCTTTCAGTTCTTCTGCATATTTGTAGATATGGTCGAGGTTCATTTCTCCAAGCTCTACGTTTTTGCATTTAGTTGCGGCTTTCTTACCTGCATTTCTTCCAAATACGATTACATCCAGAAGAGAGTTACCCATCAGTCTGTTTCTTCCGTGGATTCCGCCGGCTGCTTCTCCTGCAACTAAAAGGTTCGGGATTTCTTTTGTAAATCCGTCTCCGTCGATCTCAAGACCACCGTTCTGGTAATGAAGTGTCGGATAAATGACGATCGGAACTTTTCTCATATCAATGCCATAGTTCATGTACATACGGAACATTGCCGGAATTCTCTTTTCGATAGTTCCTTCCCCACCAAGAATCTCAATCATCGGAGTATCAAGCCATACGCCTTTAAGTCCTCCGGGAACTTCTACTCCACGTCCCTCTTCACACTCGCGGATAACGCCGGAAGCATTTACGTCACGGGTTTCAAGCGGATGAATGTAAGCTTCTCCGTTTGCATTTACAAGCTGTGCTCCAACGGAACGAACCTTCTCTGTTACCAGAGCACCCATAATCTGTGATGGATAAATTGCTCCTGTTGGATGATACTGGATAGAATCCTGATAAAGAAGGGAAGCACCTGCTCTATATCCAAGTACAAGTCCATCTGCGGTTGCACCGTAGTGGTTGGATGTCGGGAATCCCTGATAATGCATTCTACCTGCACCACCTGTTGCGATTACAACGGTCTTTGCTCTTGCAACAGAATAGTCACCTGTTTCCATATTAAGAAGAACTGCACCGGCAACTTGTCCTTTTTCATCTTTCAAAAGTTCAACAGCGGAAGTAAATTCAACTACCGGAATACCGAGATTAATAACTTCATCTCTGATCGTACGCATAATCTCTGAACCGGAATAATCCTTAGCAGCATGCATTCTTTTTCTGGAAGTTCCGCCGCCATGTGTAGTAACCATGTTTCCTTCCGGATCTTTATCAAATTCCACACCAAGATCATTAAGCCACTGGATCGCATCCGGAGCTTCCATTACCAGTCTCTTTACCAGTTCTGGTTTTGCAGCGAAATGTCCGCCGCCAAAACAGTCCAGATAATGCTGTACAGGAGAATCATTCTCTTTATCAGCTGCCTGGATTCCACCTTCAGCCATCATTGTATTCGCATCACCGATACGAAGTTTAGTAACGATCATAACATCTGCCCCTGCGTTGTGTGCCTCGATCGCACAGGAAGAACCTGCACCACCGCCACCGATGACAAGTACATCTACGTCATAATCAACTTTTGTAAGATCAATTTTTTCGTTCATCAGACGGCTTGTTGAATGAAGCATTTCTGCCAGTTCCAGAGGAGCTTTCTGTCCTTTGTTTGGTCCTACTTTGATTTCTGCAAACGCGTCCGGGTTATAGTCTGGATGGAACTTCTTAAGAAGGGCATCTTTTTCATCAGCCGTCAGACGTCTTGGCTCAGTTGCCATACGCTGTGCTCTTGTAGCCTCTACCTTTTTGATGGATTCCATCATATTTTCTGGATATGGTGCATACATGTTTTTACGCCCTCCTTATTTCTCAATCTCTCTGTTGTTGTAAAGTTCCTGCATTTCTGTGATTGGTTTCTGCATGATCTGTTCGATCAGGTCGTCATATTTACCTTCGTGAATCTCTTCTACACGTTTTTCCAGATGTTCACTCTTAGGTGCAATATATTTACCTGTGAGACGTCTTGCCAGAAGTCCTACCATTGGATGGGAAATACCAGCCGGGCATCTTACAGAACAGCATCCGCAGCTTACACAGTCAAAAGATTCCTCTGCACATTTCTCGAGTTCGCCTCTCTGTGCATATGCAATATACTGCATTACATTTAAGTCCTGAGTACATGCTTTTGTACAGGCATTACATCCGATACAGCTATAGATTTCCGGATATAATTCCATCATTACCTGCTGGTTTGGCTGAAGATCCTCTATATTATAGAGTCTCTTATCTGTAGGGAAGAATGGGATACTTGCCACATACATTCCTTCCTCTACTTTTGTCTGACAGGCAAGACATGTTTTCAGTTCATTCTGACCTTTGATTCTGTAGATGGTTGCACATGCTCCGCAGAATCCGTGTCTGCATCCACAGCCTCTTTTTAATGTATAACCGGCATATTCCATGGCAGTCATAATTGTAAGTTCAGCAGGTACACTGTATTTCTTACCGAAAAAATATACGTTTACCATATTGTTTTCCATTTGAGATTACCAGTCCTTTCTATATATCTATCTGTTATCCGCAGTGCGTCAGGCTCGAATCTACTTCGTTTCTTCTCGCTTGAGGGCATTCGGGAATTCATCAATACTCATTCGGCAATTCATCGATCTCATCGCATCTGAATACCGGGCCGTCTTTGCAGACATATTTGGAACCGATATTGCAGCGGCCGCATTTACCTACACCGCATTTCATACGAAGCTCCAGAGTTGTATAAACCTGTTCTCTGGAGAAGCCCAGTTCTTCCAGTCCGGCAAGAACAAACTTGATCATGATCGGCGGTCCGCAGACAAGTGCTGTTTTGTTTGTATCGAATCCGATCTCTTTTAAATAGGAAGGAACGAATCCAACATGTCCGTCCCAGCCTTCCTGTTCGCGGTCAATTGTAAGATAAACATTTACTCCCTCAGCTTTCATCCAAACTTCCTGGATTTCCTTTAACTGTACCAGGTCATCTGCAGAACGGGAACCATAGAGGATATCTACTGTTCCATAGTCAGCACGATTGTCCAGTACATAGTTGATCACAGAACGAAGTGGTGCAAGTCCGATACCACCTGCGATAAACAGAAGATTTTTGCCTTTTAATTTATCTTCTACAGGAAAATGGTTTCCGTATGGTCCGCGGACTGTGATCTCATCTCCAACCTGAAGGCTGTGAAGATAATCAGTCAGGGAACCACACTTTTTGATACTGAATTCCTGATATTCTTTATTTGTAGGTGAAGAAGTAATGGAAAACATACCTTCGCTCACACCTGGTGCGCAGACCATTGCACACTGACCAGGCATATGTTCAAAAAGCTTTCCACCTTCAGGGGCATTTACACGGAATGTCTTAACATCCGGTGTCTCCTGGCGGATATCTGTGATCACACCAACCTTCGGGATCAGTGTATCTAATGTATAATTTTTATGGCAGGTACATTCACTCATTATTTTTCACCTCCCTGATTTTCAAAAGCTTTGATAACTTTTACGATATTTAAAGAGGACGGACATTTCTCTACACAGCGCCCACATCCTACACAGGAGAACATTCCATTGTTATTTACCGGATAGTAAACAAGCTTATGCATGAATCTCTGACGGAAACGCTGCATCTGACTGTTACGGTTATTACCGTGTGCCATCATGGTAAAGTCAGAGTACATACAGGAATCCCAGCAACGATAACGCTGTACGCCATGGCCTGTGTTGTAGTCTTTGATATCGTAGCACTGGCAGGTCGGACATACAAATGTGCAGGTACCACATGCCAGACATGGTTTGTAAAGTTCTTCCCATACAGGAGAATTAAAACGGTCCATGTAATCTTCCTGTCCCCATCCTTCAAGAGAAAGATTAGAATATGGAAGTTTCTCTACGATCGCACGAATTGCAGTTTTCTCTGCTTCTACTTTCGTCTCGTCTGTATCTGTAAGAAGCTCTGCAACTGCTTTTGTAAGAGCTTCACCCTTCTCTGTCAGAGGTTTCCAGTAAAGTTCTCCTTCAATCATCCATGTTGCAACATCTGCTGCCGGATCAGCACAGTCAATGCCAAACACTTTACAGAAACAGCTCTCTTCCGGTTCATGACATGCAAGTGCAACGATTGTTCCATGCTCTCTTCTTGCTGCATAGAAAGTATCGACCGGATCACTTAAAAATACGTTGTCCAGAACCTTTACTCCCTGTACATCGCAGGCTTTCATACCGAATACAACGAAATCCTTTTCCTGTAATGCCTGTGGCTCGATGGAAATATTTTTTTCTTCTTTTTTACAGGTGTAAAGATTTTCACTCTGTGGAAAGAATGCATCTTTTGGTGATTTTACGGTTTTTAAAGTATCAAGACAAACTTCTGCATCTTCACTCCATGCCTTAAAGTTTACCTGGTCACTGACTTTAACCGGTAAATATAAATCCTGATCTGCGGCAATCTTATGGAATAATGCCTGCAGATTCTCTGCTGCTATTTTATACATACATTATCCCCTTTCTGCCACGATTCCTGGCTCAACATCTTCAAATGTAAAGTTTGTAAGAGGCCCTTTGGAAGTAGTATCCTCTCCGGCCTGATATTCTCCGTAGAACTCATCGATATCTTTGATAAATTTACGGTTAAACAGGTGAAGCGGGATTCCCTGTGGACAAACTCTGCTGCATTCACCGCAGTCTGTACATCTTCCTGCTACATGGAATGCACGGATGATATGGAACATTTTTTCTTCGAAAGAATCGACATTTGCTTTCTGTGCACTGTCAAATTTATTGCTGTCAAATACACATTTACGGCAGCTGCATGCAGGACAGACATTACGGCAGGCATTGCAGCGGATACATTTACTTAATTCATTCTGGAAGAAAGCAAACTTCTCTTCCGGGCTCATTGCCTCAATTTTCTCTACTTCTGCAAAGCGGTCTGCATCTTTTGTCTCTTTGGACTCTCCGATCAGCTCATCGTAGATCTTATGTTCTTTTCCTTTACATACATGACATCTTTCAAGCATAGCATCCTTGTATGCACAGGTTTTCTCACCATAAATTGTCTGAATGGTCAGTGTTTCTGCTTCATCCGTGATCTCTGCGCCGGAAATGCTCTCAATACCTTTGATTCCCTGTTTGCGGATCTTTTCGATATCCAGTTTTCCTTTACATCCAACACCAATGATATAAGCTTTCTCACGGTCTACACGATGCTCTTTGATCAGCTGGTTAAAGCTGTAGGTATCACATGGTTTCAAACAAACCAGTGTCTTACCTTCCAGTTTGGAAGCTTCGATCATATATTTGCTTAAGTTTGCACCGCAGAATCCGTTATATACAAAATCTTTCAAAGATTCTTCTGTTTCAAAGTAAGCCGGTTCCGGATTATAAGGCAGATCTCCGGCTTTCCATCCCAGAACTCTTGCAACTGTACCATCAGCAAGAAGTTCTTTTGCACGATTTATCAGCTCCTGCATCTTAAATCCTCCAATCTTACGTTCTTACCAAGGGAATGGATCTTCTCTACAAACTCATTCATAGTCTGGGAGAATTTCACACCTTCTGCGGCAGAAACCCATTCTACACGTGTTCTTCCGTTTTCCACGCCGATATAATCCAGCATGGAGAAAAGAAGTGTCATACGTCTTCTTGCGTAGTAGTTACCTGTGCTGTAATGACAGTCTCCAGGATGACATCCACACATGATCACACCGTCAGCACCTTTTTCAAAAGCGCGGAGGATGAACATTGGATTGACACGGCAGGAGCAAGGAACACGGATGATCTTTACATCAGCCGGATAAGAAAGACGGCTGCTTCCTGCAAGGTCTGCACCTGCATAACTGCACCAGTTACAACAGAATGCCACAATCTTAGGTCTGAATTCTTCGTTTGTTTCTATCGACATATTGCATCTACCTCCGCGATAATCTGTCTGTTGGAAAAGCCCTGCAGATCCATAGCACCGGACGGGCAGGCTACTGTACATGCACCACAGCCCTGGCAAAGTGCTGTATTTACAACGGCTACTCTTCTTGTTTCACGGATACCGTGGTCATTTACTTCTTTATCCTCATAGGAGATTGCTCCATACGGGCAGACATTTGCACATGTAGAGCATCCGTTACATAACAGTTCGTCGGATTTTGCTGTACATGGGTTGGTTGTCAGTTTATCTTTTGCAAGGAGACCGATGGCCTTAACTGCTGCAGCACCGGCCTGTGCAACTGTCTCCGGAATATCTTTCGGTCCCTGGCATACACCGGAAAGGAAGATACCTGCTGTAGGAGACTCTACAGGACGAAGCTTTGCATGGGCTTCTGTGAGGAAGTTATTGGTATCGATACTTGCTGTAAGCATGGTAGCAATCTTACGTACATCCGGATTTGGTTCAATGGCTGTTGCAAGGACGACCATATCTGCTTTCTTAAGGATCTGCTTATTATCGATCAGGTCAGATCCCTGTACAAGAAGACTTCCGTCCGGCTGAGGAATGACTTTTCCTACCTGGCCTTTGATGTAGTTTACACCGTACTGCTCTACAGCTCTTCTGTAGAACTCATCAAAGTTCTTACCTGGGGTACGCACATCAATATAGAAGACGGTTACATTTGTATCCGGATATTTATCACGAATTAACATTGCATGTTTTGCAGTATACATACAGCAGATTTTGGAACAGTATGGTTTTCCTCTGTCATCAGAGCAACGGCTTCCGACACACTGGATAAATACAAGTTCCTTCGGAGCTTTTCCATCGGAAAGACGCTCTAAGTGTCCCTTTGTAGGACCTGCTGCATTCATGATACGTTCCAGTTCCAGAGATGTAATGACATCTTTGCTCTGGCTGTATGCATATTCATCGTATTTGTCAAGTTTGATCGTATCGAAACCGGTGGCAACTACGATTGCACCATATTTCTGTGTTACGATCTCATCCTGCTGATCGTAATCAATGGCACCTGCCTGACATACTTTGGAACATACACCACATTTTCCGGTTTTAAACTTGATACAGTTCTCACGATCGATGACCGGAACATTCGGGATGGCCTGTGCAAAAGGAGTGTAGATAGCTGTTCTGTTATTTAATCCTCTGTTAAATTCATTCGGGATCTTTTTAGACGGACATTTCTCCTGACAGACACCGCAGCCTGTACACTTGTCCATATTTACACTTCTTGCTTTCTTTCTTATATCAACAGTGAAATCACCTACGAATCCACTGACATGTTCTACTTCACTATATGTATAGATATTGATCTTCTCATGAGCCGCTGCCTCTACCATCTTAGGTGTAAGGATACATGCGGAACAGTCAAGTGTCGGGAATGTTTTGTCAAGCTGTGACATTCTTCCTCCAATACTTGGAGTCTTCTCTACAATATCTACTTCATAGCCTGCATCAGCGATATCCAGGGCTGTCTGGATTCCGGCAATACCGCCGCCGATGATCAGGGCTCTCTTTGTAACACGGCTCTCTCCTGGCTGAAGAGGGGTGTTTAAGTTAACTTTTGCGATTGCTGCTCTGGCAAGGATTACTGCTTTCTTTGTAGCTTCTTCCATATCCTTATGAATCCAGGAACAATGCTCACGAATGTTTGCAATCTCCACCATGTATGGATTCAGGCCGGCTCTCTCTGCAGCCTTTCTGAATGTTGCTTCATGCATACGTGGAGAACATGAACAGACAACCACACCTGTCAGGTTCTTTTCTTTGATAGCTTCCTGAATCTTAGCCTGACCTGCTTCTGAGCACATGTACTGGTAATCTTCTGCATGAACGACACCCGGCTCTTTGGCAGCTAATTCAACTACTTTTTTTACATCTACCGTAGCGGCGATATTACTTCCGCAATGACAGACAAATACACCAATTCTCTGCACGCTGGCTTACCTCCTGTATCTTCTGAATGCACTTACCAGAAGCTGCTGTGGCACTTCCGGATCAAGAAGCTGTGGAATCTCATCTGCTGTCAGGTAATCTCCGCCTTTCTGGCGGACAACCAGCTGTCTTGCAGCGTCAATGATCTTTCCAGGTTTTACATCTCTTGGACAACGCTCTACGCAGGCAAAGCAGGAAAGGCATTTCCAGAGTGATTTTGAATTGGCAAGTGCTTCGATATCTTCGTTTACAACATAGGATACAAACTGATGTGGCTTGATATCCATTTCATTGAAGGAAGGACAGGTAGCAGAACATTTTCCACATTTCATACATTTCAGCGGATTGGTTCCTGAGATTTCTTTGATCTTCTCTGCTGCTGAATGATTGTCTCTCATTTTGCCACCTCCTCTTTTACTCCGAGGGCTTCTGCAAGCAGCTCTGTGAAATAATATACAGGCAGGTCGCTGGAAGCATTTTTATTTAAATTATATTTACACAATGGACAGGCTGTGATCAGCATATCAGCTCCAAAGCCTTTCGCACTGTCTTCGATTTTCTGACACATGTTCTGGGACATTTCTTTTTCCTTAAGAGAAATGTAACCGCCGCAACATTCATTTCTGTATGGATAGATGACCGGTTCTGCGCCAAGTGCACGGATGAAGTCTTCCATAATTGTCGGATTCTCAGGATCATCAAATGCCATGATCTTGCCCGGGCGTAATAAGAGACATCCGTAATAAGCTCCGATTTTCTTTCCTGTAAGCGGATTTACCACTTTCTCTTTCAGCTTGTCAAAGCCAACCTTATCGCGAAGTACTTCCAGATAATGGAGTACAATGGTCTCCCCTTCGTAAGGCTCTTCAAGCTGCATATAATTGTTTGCTCTGGTGCGGATATCTTCCACATTTTTCATATCATCATTGACACGTTTGATCACGTGATGACAGGCAGAACAGATTGTCACCAGATCCTGGCCTTTTTCTTTGGCCTGATTAAGAGCACGTACGGAAGAAAGTTTTGTGGCAATTTCATCTGTTCCCAGAGGATATACACCTCCGCAGCACTGCCAGTCTTCAATCTCTTCCAGTTCAAACCCAAGTGCTCTGGCGCTGGCTCTGGCATATTCGTCCAGATCTTTCGCCTTGTTTCTCAGGGTACAACCCGGATAATAACTGTACTTCATACTTAACATTATCCTTTCTTAGTTGTTCAGGTAAATAGTAAATACTGTCTTATTACTTATCTGATTAAGTTATATAACTCATATAAAAATCAAGATAAGCTTTGTCTTTTTTTTAACAATAAATAGACAAAAATATAAACCAAGACTAATACGATTACTTTTTATATCTTTTTTGAGACATAGAAAAATAAAAGAGTTCGCACACCCTTCCTCCGCATTAAAGGAGTGTATCAGCTCGATTTTCGACATATATCATATCATATTGATAACATTTTAACAAGTAGTTTTTGATAATTTTTTTAAATAAAATAATTTTGCTCTGATTTTTCATTTCGGATACCAGAGTCAAAAAGCATCACGTTCTCATGACTCTGGTATCTTATTTTATAGTTAATCAAGATTAATCTGAGCAATAATTTCTTTCAGTGCATCTGCACTCTTTTTCAGCTGTTCGATTTCAGTTTTTGTCATTCTCATTGGAACTTTGCCCTGTACACCGTTTGGTCCTACTAAGGTTAAGGTACTTAAACATACATCTTCGATGCCATACTCTCCGTGCATCATAGTAGATACTGTGGAAATGGATTCTGAGGAAGCTACCAGAAGGCTGCAAAGTTTGCATACAGAAGAAGATACCGCATAGAAAGTTGCACCTTTCTTGGAGATGATCTCGCCGCCTGATTTCTGTACATACTGAAGCATTGCTTCTTTGTCGATCGGCTCGATATCTTTTCCGAGTTTCTTCTCCAGATCATAGTATTCATCTACACTTACGCCGGAAATATAGGCTCCTGACCACGGAATAAAGGATGTATCGCCATGCTCGCCAAATACATAAGCATGAATGTTGCTCTGTGCAATCTGGAAATGCTCAGATAATCCGCAGCGCAGACGTGCCGAGTCAAGAATTGTACCAGAACCAAGGATCTGATTCTCCGGAAGTCCGGAAATCTTAGTAAATACATAAGTCATGATATCAACCGGATTACTTACGATCAGATAAAGAGCGTTTGGCGCTGCTTTTACGATCTCCGGTGTAATAGACTTGAGAATATTTACATTTGTCTGTGTAAGTTCAAGTCTTGTCTGACCTGGTTTACGGGCAATACCGGAAGTAATGATAACAATATCAGAGTCTTTGGCATCTTCATATTCACCGGCAATGATGGAAATAGGATCTCTGAAACAGGTTCCCTGAATGATATCGAGAACTTCGCCTTCTGCTTTCTGTTTGTTGATATCGATCAGAACGATCTCAGATGCGATATCCTGGCTTGATAAAGTGTACGCGATAGTAGAACCGACACTGCCTGCTCCAATGATAGTAATTTTACTGCTCATAATCTTAATACTCCTTTTCTCCTAACAAAATTGACTACTAAATGATAACATATTGTCAACTATTTAACAAGTGGATTTTTATTATTTTGTATAAAAATCTGCACAATTTTGTGAGATGGAATATTTTTAATCTTCAAAAAAATTTTTAGTAGAGCTGAAAGTTTGATATTTTTTTAACGTAAATTTATCCATATCAAGTATATCTTTTACTTTTTTATACTTTGATCAAAATAAAAAAGCCTGAATCTATAGTAATCTCCTATAAATTCAAAGGCTTTTTTCGTCAGCTTTTTAAGTCTGCCAATATTTTCCGTAATTTACTTCCATAATCCTTCCCCGCTGCCCAGCCGCCACCGTAAGGATTCTCCTGAATTCCGAGCCACTCTACATAGGGAGCAGTCTCTCTTGTCACATAATCAAAGCGTTCATCTACGCATTCCTGATTCAGGTCATCTGTAGAGGCGTATGCTTTTAAGTGCTGAACCTGGGCGCGGATTCCGGTTCTTACATCAGGGAAAGCAATTCCTTTTACTCCATTCCCGGTCGTTCCAAGACCTGCAAAGTTAAACTGAGTGATATCGGCATCCCCGCCGTAAGTCAGCCATCCGGTTTCGAGCATTGACTGTGCAAAGACAACCTCGCCGCGCACGTTTTCCGCATTCGCTTCTTCAATTATGATATCACAAAAAGTCTCAATGTCAGGTGCACCGCCTTCACTTAATTCTTCAGACGGATAAGTACAACCCTGGCTGTTATATAAGGAACACATTTCATCGGCTGATACAGTTGTACCGCCCATGATTGTATAATATCCGTAAGTATTATCGGTTGGATCTTCACCGGAAATTGCCTCCAGCCCTTCCAGACTTTTGGGCTTGGAAAGCTGTCCCTCCTGAGAATGGTCTACTTCATTCCCGGACTCCAGACTATTTTCCTGCACAGCGGCCTCCTCACTGGCGCTTATATTGAAAGGCATCCCCATCAGAAGAATTCCCATCACGCCTGTTACAAGGCAACATTTTTCTAATTTTCTTAACATAATTATCCTCTATATATTTATAATCACAACTCATTTCTCATGGGCCCTGATTGTTCTGTTGATAACTGATTTGATTTTTTGAGTTACAATTAATAGATCTTTGTTTACATCTTTTCCATTATCACCTTGCAGCGTTTCCTGCAAAATGCAATGCCATAAGCCAGAATCTCATTTCTGCCATCATTTCGCAGAAATTCTTCATATCTTCGGTCTTTAATCTGCTCCATAGCTTTTTGGCAGGCTTTTTCCAAATCTTCTCGGCCAAGTAAAAAGGCTTACCTTTCCCCACCCATTAAGTAACTGCTCAATCAGCTTTGTCTTATCGATATAATAAAAACCCAACTGACGGATCTCCGCAAAATCTTCAATTCCCACTGGCAGTTTAAGCATTTTAGAATCACTTCCTTTCCTCTCAGAACTTTAATGCTATTTGCCATTATCATAACACATGGTTACTTTTCCCACAAGTCACTGTCATACAAAAAAGAACCCACCACACGAAATCTAAAAATCTCTGTGATGAGTTCCTCTTCCCTTTTATGATTTAATCATCTGTACTTTCAAAATGATATATAAATCAATTAGTCATTAACTTTACGCATTGCAGCTTCTACTACATGTCCAACCAGTACGGAAGTTGTAACGCTTCCAACACCGCCCGGTACAGGTGTAATAGCATCTACGATCGGCTCTACTGCAGCGTAGTCAACGTCTCCGCAAAGTTTGCCTTCTGCGTTTACATTAATACCTACGTCGATTACTGTCTGTCCTTCTTTTACATACTCAGCTCCGACAACACCGGCGCGGCCTGCGGCCACGATGATGATATCTGCCTCACGTGCTACAGACGGCATATCTACAGTTCTTGTGTGGCAGATTGTAACAGTTGCGTTCTTCTTAACAAGCATCATTGCTGCCGGTTTACCAACAACAAGGCTTCTTCCGATTACTACTGCTTTCTTGCCTGTGCAGTCGATTCCATAGTGATCAAGGATTTCCATACATGCCTGTGGTGTACATGGCGGGAAACCGATCTGTTTGCCGGTGAATACACCTGACATGGAAAGGTCTGTCATACAATCAACGTCTTTTTCAGGAGCAAGTGCGTTCTCGATTACTGCCTGATCCAGATGTTTTGGAAGTGGACGGAATAATAATACGCCGTGAATCTTGTCATCTTTGTTTACTTTATCGATTGTTGCAAGAAGTTCTTCCTGGGAAACATCTTCCGGAAGTAAGATCTTCTCACATGCAACGCCTAAAGTTTCGCAGCGTTTTGTAGCGCCTCTTTCATAAGAGATATCGCTTGGGTTCTCGCCTACACGGATGATACAGAGAGTAGGATTTACTCCTTTTCCCTGAAGCTCTGCTACGTTAGCTTTGATTTTCTCATTTAATGCTGCTGTTACTTCTTTACCTAATAACTGCTTAGCCATTGATTGTTTCCTCCCAAATTGCACTCATATTGTCTTTATATTATGATGTCAGGGTCAAAAGATCCTTTGCCCCTGATATCATATTATTTCAATCTGCCAAGTACGCTGTTGAATGTATCATCTGCGATCTTTGTATATTTCTCAAGCATCGCATCTGCTTTTTTGTTTAATTCTTCTGCGTATTCTCTGTCAGCCATGGATTTTGTATTGATGTATACGTTCAGGCTTGCACCCTGTAATGCTGCTTTACAGAAAGCTGCGCCGACACCGGCATCGCTGATTGCAAGTTTGGATCCTTTTGCGCCGAACTCTACGATCAGTTCGATTGCTTCACAGCATTTCTCCATGATTTCCATAGGAACGGAGCATGCATCTTTTAATACGATTTCCATAACTCTTGCTTTTTCAGCTTTTTCTTCTTCTGTTTCTTTCGGCATTCCGTATGCTTTGGATAATGGCTCGAATACTTCTGCATCACGTTCAATCAGACGAAGGAAGTCTTTCTGTAACTGATCGCATTTTGCTTTTAATTCATACATTTCATCTTCTACATCAGCATATTTCTTCTTGCCCACTGTAAGACTTCCTACCATGTTTCCAAGAGCAGTTCCTACTGCACCAACTAATGCAGATGCACCGCCGCCGCCCGGAACCGGAGCTTTGGAAGCTAAAACTTCAACGAATTCTGTACATGTACTTGTTGAAAATCCCATCTTTTTCTCTCCTGCTTTCTTTTATTTATTAAGCAGATATCAGATCTGCGTGTTTCAGAGAGTGCTCTCAAAGTATATCTATACATATAGGAACACTCTCCTTTTGTATTTGATAAAATTCAGTAAATTAGAACAGACCTGTAATCTTCCCTGTTTCGTCTACGTCGATTCTCTCAGCAGCCGGAACTTTCGGCAGACCTGGCATTGTCATGATCTCGCCTGTAAGGGCTACGATAAATCCAGCACCGGCGGAGATCTTTAAGTTACGTACAGTAACTTCGAAGTCTGTCGGAGCACCCAGTTTAGTCTGGTCATCTGTTAAGCTGTACTGAGTCTTAGCTACGCAGATCGGGCAGTTGCCGAAGCCAAGAGCCTCTAACTGTTTTGCCTGTTTCTGAGCGTTTGCTGTCAGGACAACTCTCTTGCCGCCGTAAACTTTCTGAACGATCTGGTTAAGTTTGTCTTCGATAGAACCTTCCAGTTCATATGCATAGGAGAAATCGTTTGGTTCTTCTACAAGACGGATAACTTCTTCTGCAAGTTTGATTCCGCCTTCGCCGCCTTTTGCCCATACTTCAGAAAGAGCAACGTTAACACCCAGTTCTTTACATTTAGCTTCTACAAAGTCAAGCTCTGCTTTTGTATCTGTAGGGAATGCGTTGATAGCAACAACACATGGAAGTTTGTATACGTTTTTGATGTTGGAAACGTGTTTTAACAGGTTCGGGATACCTTTTTCAAGAGCTTCCAGGTTTTCATTGTTGAGGTCAGCTTTTGCAACACCGCCGTTGTATTTCAGGGCACGTACAGTAGCTACGATTACAACTGCGCTTGGTTTTAAGCCTGCCATACGACATTTGATATCGAGGAATTTCTCAGCACCAAGGTCAGCTCCGAAACCAGCTTCTGTGATTGCATAATCAGCAAGTTTCATAGCCATCTTTGTAGCTGTTACGGAGTTACATCCGTGAGCGATGTTAGCGAATGGTCCGCCATGTACGATTGCAGGAACGTGTTCCAGAGTCTGTACAAGGTTTGGTTTCAGGGCATCTTTTAACAGAGCTGTCATAGCACCTTCTGCGTGAAGGTCACCGGCTGTTACCGGCTTCTGCTCGGAAACTTTACCATATGTATAACCAATGATAATCTTGGATAATCTTTCTTTCAGGTCTTTGATGTCACTTGCAAGACAGAGAACTGCCATAATCTCAGATGCAACTGTGATGTCGTATCCGTCTTCACGAGGCATACCGTTTGTTCTTCCGCCAAGGCCGTCGATTACATTACGAAGCTGACGGTCGTTCATATCAACACATCTTCTCCATGTGATCTTACGTGGGTCAATGTTTAATGCGTTACCCTGGAAAATATGGTTATCGATCATAGCTGCAAGTAAGTTGTTAGCTGCGCCGATCGCATGGAAGTCACCTGTGAAGTGAAGGTTGATATCTTCCATAGGAACAACCTGTGCATATCCGCCACCGGCTGCACCACCTTTAACACCGAATACCGGTCCTAAGGATGGCTCACGAAGAGCTACCATAACGCTCTTGCCAAGTCTCTGCATACCATCTGCAAGGCCTACAGTGGTAGTTGTTTTACCCTCTCCGGCAGGAGTTGGATTGATAGCTGTAACAAGGATTAATTTTCCGTCTTTCTTGTCACTTTCTTTCAGAAGATTGTAGTCAATTTTTGCTTTGTACTTTCCGTACTGCTCCAGATATTTGTCATCAATACCTGCTTTTTCTGCAATCTGGGTAATTGGAAGCATTTCGCATTCCTGTGCAATTTCAATGTCTGATTTGAATCCCATTTCAAATTACCTCCTTTTTACTCCGCATTTAAGTCGGTTTTTCGTAACTGTTCAGCAGTATGCTATCCAGCAAGGTGCTGAATAGTTACGGTTTTTATCTAAAACAGGTGCCGCCTGTCTTATTCAAGATTTATGCCTGAACGCATTTCAGAAATGCCTTCAGTGAACCGATGATCACATCTCCCATAACAGCCATATCCTCTGCCTGAAAAGAAACAGGGAAGTTGTCAGAAAAGAGAATCTGTGAAGACGGTGGAAATTCATCATCGCCTTCCCAGAGGATCATCTGCACTTTGTATTCCGGGAAAATCTCCACTTCATAAGCAATATCACCATGCTTTACAGAAACTGCCTTGATATGCTCCATAATTGCTTTGAAATCTCCCAGACGATTTCCATAGGAAAATGCCAGACGTTTGATGCATCTGCCGTCAAACTGCCTTAAATATACCTCGCCCCATGGCATCTCACGATATGTTTTAAATTTTCCGGAACTTTCAGATTTCACTCCATTTAAGAGAAAACGAATGGTCAGGATTCTGGCATAAATCATATCTTCCAGCGGATAAAAGCCTCTATCATCCGGCGTATGTGTTACTGTAAAATCCGGCCATGTAATCTGATACTGTGTTCCAAGAAAAGTTAATGTCAGTGTTTTTGTTTCTTCATCGTAAGGAATGGACAGCCTTGAAGCTATTTCTTTGGGATCTGCCGCTGCAAACTCCTGTGTATAATGCTCCCATGGCATTCTTTCCTTGCTGTCTTTTTCATAATTTAAATCATTTAAGCTAAAAGCCATTCTAAGTCTCCACAGACAGGACAGACAAAATATACTTGCCTGCCCTGTTACTTTTTATTCATTCAGGCGCGGCAATCGTTACGGTTCACTCCCGGTAACCTGCCGTATGTCGTATAAATATCAGCGGTTCTGAACCTCTTCCATTACTGTCGGGAACATACTGGTATCTGTATGAGGAATGAAACATGCTCCTACAAATTCGTCCATATAGATCGGAACTGTGGAAAGTTCCATATATGTCATGTTTGAAGCCAGTTCGTATGTCTTCTTCTCCGCCGGCGTTGACAGAAGCATAAGATATGCACCTGTCAGGGAAGAGTTACCGATATAGTGGAATTTTTCGATTGGAATATCCGGGAACATACCGATGTTGACTGCATTCTGCATATTGATACCACTTCCGATACCACCTGCAACATAGACTTCATCAATCATGCTCACATCAAAGTCCAGAGAAGTCAGCATGGTACGGATAGCTGAGAAGATCGCGCCTTTTGCACGGATAAAGTTATCAATATCAACTTCTGTGATCTCGACATCTTTTACTGATCCTGCCTCTTCTTCAAAAGCAAGGATATAGCTTCCCATTCCATATTTATCATGTTTGATTCTCTTACCTTCGCGGATAAATTTACCTTTCGGGTTAATGATTCCGCAGATATAAAGTTCACTGATTACGTCGATGATACCGGAACCACACAAACCTACAGGTTTGGTTCCCTGATCACCTACGATCTTGTAGGTCGGCTCCATCGTCTCTTTATCAATGGTACATGCTTCAATCGCGCCATCTGTTGCACGCATACCACAGCTGATATCACCACCCTCAAAGGCAGGGCCTGCAGAACATGCGCAGCTCATCATAAAGTCTGAGTTACCAAATACAAGCTCTCCGTTTGTACCAAGGTCGATAAACAGTGAGAACTCTGGTCTGTTCCAGATCTGGCTGACCATTGTACCGGCTGTGATATCACCGCCTACATAGCTTCCGATATTTGGTGCCATAATAATATGGGCATCTTTATTAATCTCAATTCCCACATCGGAAGCAAAAAGGGAATTGGTCTTAAAGAATGCAGGGATATACGGTTCTGTACGTAATGGATCAGAATTGATTCCTGCAAACAGATGATTCATAGTTGTGTTGGATGCTACACACATCCTGTATATACGGTTTGCCGGGAAATTTGCACTTCTGCACATCTCATGGATCATAGGATTGATTGTTTCCTTGATGACAGCATCCTGCAGTTTCTTCTGTCCGCCAGGCTTCTGTGATTCCACGATTCGGTTAATTACATCCGCACCGAAACGAATCTGTCCGTTTCCGGCAGAACTCTTTGCAAGAATATCACCATTCTCCATATTAATCAGTACAGCTGAAACGGTTGTTGTACCGATATCTACTGCAAGACCACCGATCACTACATCTTCATCTTTACCGAAAATATCATATACAAACATATCATCAGATGTAGCACGAATCACACACTTCACTGCAAAATTATTCTCTCGCAGTACATCCGGAAGTTTCTTTAAAACTGCATAAGGAATCCGGACTCTGCTGATATTTAAATATTTGCGCAGGGCACGTGTCAGTCTCTCATTATCCGGCATTGTATCGTCTAAAGATGGCGGAGTCATGACAACATCCACTACCTCAAGACTGTTTTTCAGTTCTATGCCAGCAAGTTCCACATCTCGTTTGGCATTTTCAAAAATGGCTATTTCCTCTTTAGAGCTTAAATCAGCTACTTTCATTCTGCTCTTATAGGCAGATGCAATATCAGGTACCAGCACATTTACATCTGCACTGATCTTGCTGCAGCATGCAAGGCGCCATCCTTCCTGATATTCCTCATCAGAAATGTGTAATGTCTTTTTGCTCTCCAGTTCTCCGCTTTTTAACTGGACACGGCATTTTCCGCAGGCTCCGTTTCCGGAACATGGTGCATCGATCGCCACATTGGCTCCACGTGCAACCTCGAGTAAATTATCCCCCGCATTGGCATAAGCTTCTACCACACTGCCATCTTCGAATGAAAATGTTACCTTAAACATTCGGCAACCACCTTTCTCATAGTCGTTAATAGCCTGTAATAAAACGAGGGCTGAAGACCGAAGCCTTCAGCCCCCATAATTATGTATTCAATTTATTCAAATACGCTTTATCAGAAATACTGATTAGATTTCCAGATAGGAATCTGCATACAGTGTATTGCCTTTGAATACATCACAGGATTTAATAGTTTCCATCAGACGAAGGTCGTTAGGGTTAACGATCGCAGATGTAAGACCATTCATCATAGCCATTGCTACAAGAGCAGAGTCCATGATCGGACGGATATGTTTCGGCATACCGTTACTGTTATTGGAAAGACCACCTGTGGAGTTCAGTCCCATATCAGAGAACATTTTGATTGCTTCAAGAACTTCCATCTGTTTGTCCTGCATTCCTTTTACAACCAGGAATAACGGGTCAAACCAGAGATCTTCAGCTTCCATACCAAGAGACATACCTCTTTCAAGCATGTTCTGGCAGTGCATCATACGTTCATCATTGTCTGCTGCTACCATACCGGAAGAGCAAAGTGCGATACAGATGGCATCGTTTGCTGCTGCAAGATCGATGTTTGTGATTCTGTCACCAGCATCAGCGGAGTTAACGATCGGTTTTCCTTTTGCTCTGTTGTATACAGAAATACCAGCTTCAATAGCTTTCTTATTTGTTGTATCCAGTGCAAGCGGAACATTGTCGAATTCTGACTGAAGGAGCTGTACAGCCCATTTCATCAGGTCTTCTCCGTCGTTCTCAGCAGGTCCGATATTTACATCAAGGTAAGTTGCGCCAGCATCAAGCTGCTGTTTTGCTCTTTTGATGATCGGCTCTGGATCTCTTTCTGTAAATGCTTTGTTTACTGCAGGTGCAGTAGTGGAAAGTCTTTCTCCGATTGTTACAAATTTTGCCATAACCGTGTTCTCCTTTTTATTTATTTACACAGGATAAAACCTGTATGCTTCTCATTAAACGCCAGACCGGACAGATGCCCGGCCCGGCATGTTAATCCCATCAGATCTGACCGTCTGCCTGCATATCCTTTAAGAATTTAACAAGCTGTACAGCTTCTCTTGGTCCAACGATGATTTCCCATCCAGGAAGTTTTGCTTCAAGGTCACCCTTAAGAACTGCTACCTTACCTGGGATAATAAGCTTTCTGGATTTTACCTTAGGCTCAACATTTTCTTTGATGTAAGCGGAAATGCTGTTGCCGGAGAATTTACCAGCTGCCCAGGATGTCAGTACGGAAAGTCCGCCTGCATCATTGATAACCAGGTTAAGCGGAACACCGGAACGCTCCAGCTCGCCGGATACTACGAAATATGTAAGAGCAAAGTCTACAGTAGTAACTACTACCGCATTCTCATCAGCACCATTTAATGGATAGATACCTGGCTCAACTTTCATTGGTTTCTGCGGGTCAGTGAAAACGTTCTGACGCAGACCATATAATGGAAGAGCTTCTGCATATGTCATCTGCTCCATAACGATGATGGAACCATATTTCATTGTAAACATAGATGCTAAAGCTGCCTGTAAGTGAAGGTCACCTTTTGCGATCTTAACAAGGTTTACGATAGATGGATAACCAAATGTTCTGTCCTGATCTTTCAGAGCTGCACGACGAACCTGTACAGTGTTTGCAAAGGTTTCTTTGATGTCAGCGCCTGTTGTATCAAGAACAAGGTTCTTGTTTCCAAGTTTTTCAAGAGCTGCTGTTGTATCATATAATTCATTTAAGTCTTTACCGGATACACCGAGAACAACACCTGCTTCTGTAGCAACTGCGTTCATTGCTTCATAGTTGGAAGCATCTGCACCGTTTAAGACCGGTTTGCTGTCTTTGCATACTGCAAGAGCTTCTTTAGCAATTTCAGGATCTTTGCATTCAAGAACTAAAGTTCTTCCAAGACCTGCTGCTTTTTCTACAAGTGCTGTATATTTAGCTGCATCTGCACCTTCGCCACAGTTTACATATACAAGTTCAGCATACATTCTTTCACCGATACGGTCATAATCTACCTTCGGAATCTCTGCAAGTTTTGCCTCTACTGTAGCATCATCCATGCATGTGCACAGAGCTACTGCATATCTTGGCTTGCTTACAAATGTTTTTTCGTGTCTGAATAATACTGTTTCTCCACCCAGACTATGTTCTTCTGCACCAGTACCAATTTTGATTGTCTTCATTGGCGGAGCAGTTGCCTCGGAAAGAGATGCTAAAGCTTCATCAGACATATGCGGACATTGTTCGATTTTCATAGCGCCCTGAGCAACCTTCATAGAGAAAGCCATACATGTTGGGCATCCGCATTCCTTACAGTTTTTCTTTGGTGTTAATTTAAAGATCTGAATACCATTCAGTGCCATTTTATTTGTTCCTCCTATTCAATTACGCAAGTGCTTTGATCATTCTGGAAATAGCTGCAACAGCTTCCGGATGTCTTAAGATGACTGCATCAGATCCGGCTGCAAGGTCAGCAGCAGCTGTCATAACTTCCATATCGATTCCACGCTCTTCTTCCGGTCCCCATTCAGGCATATCAGCTTCAGAAGCTGTAGCTTCTTTTACGCCCCATGTCTCAGCGGATACCGGTGTAATGATAGGCATCTGCAGCATGTTATCATTCTGAGATAAAGCTGCACCTTTGATACGGTCCATTGTAGATACAACGTACTCATATCCATATCCGGCAGCAGCACTACCGATATTCATAACGATCTTCTGTGCGTTAACGCCTAACTGAGTAGTTACAACGTTAAGCTGTTTAGCAAGGTTGATATCTACGGCAGATTCTGCACCTACGATCTGATCGTAAGCAAGTCCTGCTGCAGCACCGATTGCTTTGTAGTTTTCTTCTTTTTCAGAAAGGATCAATACATTTCTTCCCTGAAGAGCTTCTGCTACCTTCGGAAGAAGTTCGGCGTCTTTCTCTACGTTCTTGCATCCTTCTACTACTAATGGTGCATCAATTGCATCAGCAACTTCTTTTACAACTGCGATAAGTTCATCAACAGATTTGTTTACACCGTTTGGATCTCCACCTTCAAGGATAAGAGCTACAAAGTCAGCACCTTCCATAGCTGCTGCTTTTTTAGCCATTTCTCCGATTGTGGAAGCTCCGTCATAGTATGCTTTGATACCTTCGGATACAATATTCTCAAGACCCATATCAGAGATTTCCACACCAATCTTAGGTGTGTTTTCTGATGGTGCATCAAAAGAATAGAATGGATAAGTAGAGTCTCCGCCGATTGTTACAGTCTTATCTCCGCTGCCAATGGTGACTGTATTAATCTTTGCATTGAATTTCTGAAGTTTCTGATTAAACGGCATTTTTTTGGCCTCCTTAAAAAAATTACTGTGTGTATGTATCTTTTCGCAGACTTACACACTATGTCATGTGTAGTATACAACATTATCCTGCCCGTTGACAAGTACACTCTGCCATATTTTGTTAAAAAAACAACAATTTCACCGCTTTCATTTATTTTCCATAACAAAGTGAAAAATCCGGCAAATTGCCATATCTGAACTTTACTGATTCTTCATACACTCCGCATATATTTTATCAGCAAATCATTACGCATCCACATTTCGTCCTTACGAAACAGAATAATTGTACTTTCACACGATCACGTTTTGTATGTCCTTGAAATATAATATACTATGGTTTTTATCTATACGCTTTTGGGCGTTTAAACCCGGAGGCTTATTGAAAGCCTCCGCATGACTCCATAATACCTCCGGGGAAACCACCATGCTTTACATCATCGGCTCAAGAGCTAATGCCGGATGGCCTTTTTCTGTAAGGAAGCCAACCAGTGTTTCCGGATCAGTAGCAATTGTTTCATCACCGATCATATCTGTAAAGTTGTCAATTCCGTAGAGTTCTTTTGCTGTGTTGTTCAGACGTTCAGCAACAAACTCTTTTAATTCTTTTGGCATCCATACGATACGTTCGATACCGCCTTCTGCCTTCATGAATTTCTTGGAGCTGATGAAATGTTTACCATGTCCCATGAAACCAGGTGTCTGAACACCACCACCTGTCATGGATGCCATTTCTGAGAATGTCATTCCAAGAGGTGTCATGCCTGCATACTCACGGTTAGCAATAACAACACCATTGGAGAATGGCTCGATACCACAGATACACTCGAAGCATCCGCATGATGTCATAGGATCCTGCATGATAGAGTACAGTGTAACGTGCTCTAATGCACCCTGGGAGAATTTCTTAACAGCTTCATCTACGTCTTCATAAGAACCAAGGTTCTCATCAATAGGTCTTTCTTTTGTAATTACCTGGCAAGGTCCGTTTGGATCCAGCTCGTTGGTAGCTTTTGCATCCAGCCATGAAACGGCACCGCAAAGTCCAAGTCTCTCAGGTGTAACAACACATACGTGAGACGGGGAGAATGCCTGGCAGAGGATACAGCTGTAATATACATCTACAGATTCGTCTGTCAGAGTATTCAGACGGTCATCACGTTTCTCGAAGATCGGGATAGCAACTTCATGACGGATTCTTGTACACTCAGCAGGATCTGTATAAATAGTAACTTCACATTTATCAACAACTGCGTCAAATTCATTTTTAACCTGTGTATAGAGAACTTCACCGATATGTTTGATCTTGAAGCCTGCAGCAAATGCATCTTTGCTGATACGGATTCTCTGCATATCTCTTTGTCCTGTATGGTATACACCTTCGATACAGTTGATGTAGTTATGGAACTTACGCTCGATAACCGGTTCAAAGTCAGGCTGCATGTTTTTACCTGCAACTTTAACAACATATGCAATGCTGTTCTTGCTGCCAAGTTCCATGTCGTCTACTTCCGGACCAACAACTGTGATCTTGTGGTCTTCTACTTCACTTGGTTCACATGTATGTACAAGCTCTGCACAGTCTACACGGGAACCATCAAATTCAACTTGCATATCTTTACGACGGATAATCTCACCTTCGAATGCAGATGCGAAAGCAACAGGGATATCAATGTTTGTAATTTTGATCTTGATGTCACGGGCTTCCAGAGAAGTTGCATTCCATTTGGAGATGTCTTTCTGGCAGATAAGGCTCTTCGGTACTCTTGCAACATCTTCCTGGTTTGTGATAACCGGGAATCCAAGAGCGATAGCGCCTGCACCACAAGCTACGATCACATCATTTAACGGTGCAAATGCATTAACAAATGCAGGTACACGTTTCATTGTGTAATCCATCAGAGTTGCAGCATCACCTGGTTTCACGTTACCGAAGATAAGAGCTGCACGAAGTGCTACAGATACTACATGGATAACTGCTGTAACGTCTTTTCCAAGCGGGATAACACGTACGTTAGCACCTGTCTTGTATCCAACTTCCTCTAACTGGTCAATAACGTCACCAACCAGAGTAATCAGGATACCCTGAGACTGATAGGATTTAACAAGGTCTGCTGCTTCCTGAGCGGAAGGAGCTTTTCCAAGGATAACTGCTACACCTGGGATATCGCCTGTTACAAGCGGTACACCAAGTTCACGGATCACTGCATCTGCAAGATGTCCGTAGCAAGGAGCTTCATAAGGAACTGCTCCGTCGATATATTTCAGAACTTCGATAAATTCTGCGCAGAGAGCTGTAGCAACACCTGACATAAATACATCATGTGTTCTCTTCTCTCTTGTCATAAGAGTTTTTACTACTGCAAGAGCATCTTTTAACTCTGCAAGAGTTCCAACCTTTGTTCCTGTTACTGCATAGTAGCATGGTAAGGAATATGCTGTATCAGGGAAGCTGACTGCTTTGTCAGCGCCGTATTTCTCAATTGCCTGGTTAATGGCACCCTCTGTCAGTCCATAAACCGCGTCGTTTCCCGCAAAAACACTTTCAAATAAAGTCACTTTTGTTTACCTCCTAATATATGAGATTATTGACGATCTATTTTTTCTTTTATCTTAATGATCTCATCGGTAACTGTTTTGCTGAAATCATAGGGGGACTTGCCCTGTCTGTCCGCATCAATTACCTCTGTATTGTAATGAATCATTCCTAAAAGATCTTCCTGTGGAATCCGTTCTCTGATAAAGTTCTCATCATCCTCGTTGCGCACTTTATTTGCAACAACCTTTACCTGGGATACCCCTAAATCTTTTGCCAGACGCTTTACATTTTTATATGTCTGCACACTTCTTGCACCTGGTTCAATCACTACGATAAATGCGTCTACTCCTTCTGTGGTTCCTCTGCCGAGATGCTCCAGGCCGGCTTCCATATCAAGAATTACTACATCTTCTCTTCTCAGTACCAGATTGTTAATAATACGTTTCAGCATTACATGCTCCGGACATACACATCCGCCGCCGCCTGTCTCGACAGTTCCCAGGACAAGGAGCCGTACGCCATTACAGACCTTACCATATTTCTCCGGAATATCGTCTACTTTCGGATTCAGATGATAGAACTGATTTCCTGCTGTAGCACCTGTACGTTCTTCCACCAGCTTACGCATCTTTGAAATCGGTACAATAGAATCCAGAGTTTCTTCATCAAAGCCTAATGCAAGACCAAGATTCGCATCCGGATCCACATCTGCTGCAAGTACCGGTCTGCCCTCTGCTGCATACAACCTGGCCAGCGTTGCTGCAAAAGTGGTTTTGCCTACGCCGCCTTTTCCTGTAACTGCTATTTTCATTTTACGTCATCCACCTTTTATTTCGTTTTCAGATCACAGCAGATCAGATTCCTAATGCTGTTCTCTTTTCTTCAATTCTCTCGATCATAAGATCAACTAATTTATCAATGTCTTTTTCTACTGTATAAGCAGCACCTGTCCATTTTCTGGTTCCTTCTGTAAGAAGTTCGCACATTTCTGAAGAACCGGAAACATATGGATCAACACCAAGGAATGTATCAATACCGGTACCTACTACATAGTTACCGATGGATACAGCTTTTTCAGACATCCATTCCGGTGCACATCCAACTACAGGAAGCTGATTGATCTGAAGACCTGAATCTTTTGCAAGTTCAGCAGCAAGGATCATCATACGGGAAATATCTACGCATGATCCCATATGGAGTACCGGTGGGATATCAGCCAGTTCACAGACACGTTTCAGACCTGCGCCGCAGAGATCTTTGGCAGATTTGTCCATAAGACCTGCTTTTGCAGCTGCCTGTGCTGAACATCCTGATGCAATGATAACGATATCGTTGGCGATACATTTCTTCATCAATTCAATATGTGCATAGTCAGGACGGATCCTAGGATTGTTACATCCGACCATAGCAACAGCACCACGGATAACACCGGAAGTGATGCACTCAAGTAATGGTTTGGTTGTTCCTGTCTCATCAACCTGAGAGTTTGTAACACTGTCAAGAACCTTAACGATTGCTTCTACGGAATATCCAACTGTAGCTTTCTGTTTCAGCTGTGGGATATGTACAAGTTCAGGCTTTCTGTTCTTGAAGTTATCAATAGCCATCTTAACGATCGCTTTCGCATTCTCTCCTGCTGTCTCAGCATTGAATCTGATAAATTCAGCATCCGGCATCTGAGCAATCGGAGAAGTTGTGATAAATTTAGTATGGAAGCATTTGCTTAAAGGTCCTAATGCAGGGAAGATACACTGAACGTCTACTACGATTGCTTCGCAGGCACCTGTCAGTACTACATTCTCCTGCTGCAGGAAGTTACCGGCCATCGGAACACCGCGACGCATAGCTACTTCGTTTGAAGTACAGCATACACCGGAAACAGTGATTCCTTTTGCTCCTACAGATTTTGCATAATCGATCATTTCCTTACTGTCTGCATATTCACAGATCATCTCAGAAAGGCTCGGATCATGTCCGTGTACAACGATATTTACGTTCTCTTCAACCATTACACCAAGGTTAGCTTCAGTGTCAATTGGTTTCGGAGTTCCGAATAATACGTCAGAAAACTCTGTTCCCATCATGGAACCGCCCCATCCATCAGCAAGACCGCAGCGGATAGACTGTTTTACAAGAGCTTCCGGAAGAGAAGAACATCCCATATGAGCCATATGTAAAGAAGTAGAAACCTCACGGTCGATCGCACGTGGTGCAATTTCATTTTCAATCAGTTTCTCTTTCTGTCCTGCTGGCATTCTGTCAAGGAATCTCTGATATCCAAATGGTTTACCATATTCCATCAATCCTGTCTCAGCCATTTCATGAGCCAGATCATAGATATCTTTCCCTTCTGTCTCTACGCCCCATTCTTTCGCAATACGGATCAGTTTCTCAGGATCTTTTACCTGATAGTTTCCACCGTCTTTTGCACAATATAATGTGTGGCAGATTTCACGACCGTGATCAGAGTGAGTAGCTGCACCGCCTGCTGTAAATTTCAGGAAGTTTCTTCCTACGATACCATGGGCGTCACATCCACAGACACCTCTTGGTGCTTTAGGGGTAATACGACATGGTCCCATAGAACAGATACGACAGCAGACACCCTGCTCACCGAATTTACAATGTGGAGTCTGGTTCTTTACACGGAACTGCCATGCATCAGCTCCTACTTTTGCACCTGTCTCCAAAAGTCTGGCAGTAGCCTCTTCAAACTCTTCCACTGTAGTTAATTTGAATTCACTCATTATAGACCTCCTTTAATTCTGGTTTGTGTATTCCTTAAGATACACATTTTTATTTTATTAATAATCCCATAGGCAGGAAATCCCGGTTATCTATATCTGAAGAATTGGCTCCGCTAAAGATAACTGTGATAACCCATCCCCTCCCATGGGTTATTTAACTAAAAAAATAAAGATATAAAATTGTATTTATTTCTGCATATATAGATTTCCTATGCGCACAAACATCCCTCGTCGGATTCCCATCCGACAAGGGGTGTATTTTATAATTTTAAATTATCAACGATTGCACGAAGTGCAGTCTTGACAGGATTGTCTTCCGGAAGTGTGCTTGTAGGACGTCCTTCACAGTCATATTCATAGACTGTCTCATCCTGAGGAACAACGCCAAGAAGTGTCAGTCCCTGATTTGCAATCTCTTCCTGAATTCCTTTATTCAGTTCTCCTTTCGGAGCTCGGTTGATAATCAGCCCGACTGTGTCAGGATGCATATCACATTCCTTAATAAGTTCTGCGATTCTGCCTACTGCCTGTACTCCTCTTCTGGAACAGTCACTGACCAGAATAGCAGTCTGCATACTCGGAAGAACGCCTCTGCTGATATGTTCCATTCCGGCTTCATTATCTACAACAATATATGGATAATTATTCTGATATTTTGCAAGCTGAGTCTGAAGAAGACCATTCACATAACAGTAACAGCCCTTTCCCTGTGTCCTTCCCATAACAAGAAGATCAAAGTCATCATCCTCAACCAGTGCATCTTCAAAGCGCATCTCTGCGTAATCCGCCTTGGACATTCCGGTAGGAATCGGATTCTCTTTTGCAAGTTCAGCACGTGCAATTTCCTCACGCACATCACCAAGAGTTGTCTCTACTTTTACGCCAAGAACTTCATTAAGATTTGAATTTGCATCAGCATCTACCGCAAGAATCGGCCCTTTACCCTTTTCACACAGGTACTGGATCAGCATTCCGCATAATGTTGTTTTTCCTACGCCGCCTTTTCCCGCGACAGCAATTACGTGTGCCATAAAACCAGGTGCCTCCTAAATCTGTCTTAATTCAATATAGTATGTCAGGTTTAAAAAGTATTTTACTCCCGACCTGATATCAGTCACATTTCAGTTTCACAATACTGTTAGCAAGGTCAACCATCAAAATAGTCCCCTCTACCACTCTCTCATCTCCCATAATATCTCTGAGGATCAGTTTGTTTCCATCTACATCAATGCGGGAAACATTTTTAAAAATAACAGAATCGTCACTTTCTTTATATACAGTTGCCAGACACATGTGATATCGCCTCCTATTTCATCTCTTCTTTAACAAGTGTTAAGGCAAGTCCAAGTCTCATATTACCTTTCTGGAAATCTGCAACAGCTTCCTTAATGGTCTTACATGCTGCATCCATTCCCATCTTGGCAAGATTGTCAGCCATCTGATCCAGTTCCTGAGCATGATGCTCATTGTGCTGGAGCATATACGTCAGAAGAGCCAGTGTCTCATTCTTGCAGTCACCTTCACTGCATGATCCGCAATGAGCAGTATCACAGGCATGATCTGTATGAGAATGTCCATGATCATGACCTTCGCCATGAGTATGCTCATGAGTATGAGTCATACCATCTTCATGGGTATGTTCATGGGTGTGTCCATGTCCATGCTGGACAAGATTCCCATTTTCATCTTTGATTAAATGCATGGTTAAATGCTCCCTTCTATTGAAAAATACACTGAATTTATAAAATTCAGTCTTTTTTTATGACAATAAATTATCAATTTACTGATATTATACATCTTTTTTTTCGTTTTCGCAAGCCATTTAGCATAAATAATCACTAAAAAAATTTTGAAATATATGCTTTGAAATAGCTTTTTTCACAAGAAGTGTTAATATTTTGACCGTTATGTTATATTGTTAACAATGTATTCTTGCAAAAACTTAATAATTTTTATGTACTTCTGACACATTTTTATGTTATACTTGGACAAGATTATCGGGCAAAGCGGCTTGCCCAAAGTGTATATAGGAATTGGAGGAATTGTTTTGGATAATACTGTTTTTCTGAACACAAACAGAGAGATGCCTTTACTCGGACTGGGAGTGTACAAAGCCACCGGGGAAAACGAGGCTGAAAGTGCTATTATTTCTGCTGTTGAATCAGGATACCGTCTGATTGATACAGCCTCCGTATATAAGAACGAAGAAAATGTAGGACGGGGAATCGCCAGCTGCGGAATACCGCGAAATGAACTTTTTATTACTACAAAAGTATGGAATACCGCACAGCGTCTGGGAGACATTCAGGGTGCTTTTGAAAGAAGCCTGGACCGGCTCAAACTGGATTATGTTGATCTGTATCTGATCCACTGGCCGGTTCCGGGATGTTATCTCAGCACCTGGAAAGTACTGGAGGAAATCCAGAAATCCGGACGGGCTCTTTCTATCGGTGTCAGCAACTTTGAAATCCGTCATCTGGAAGAGCTGGAAGCCAATTCTGGAATTATACCTGCAGTAAATCAGATTGAATGCCATCCGCTCTGCTATCCGAAAGAGCTGATTGATTATTGCCAGAATAAAGGAATTCAGGTACAGGCATATGCCCCGCTTGCCAGAGGCGCATATCTTGATAACGATGTAATGTGTGTACTTGGAACCAAATACGCCCATACTCCCGCTCAGATCGGTCTGCGCTGGGCTACTCAGAAAGGAATTTCCGTAATTCCCAAATCCGTACATCCTGACCGCATCAGAAGCAATGGCAATATTTTTGATTTCACAATCGAACAGGAAGACATGGATCTGATCGATACTCTGAATGAGAATTTTCACAGTTCACATATTCCCGAGGATTTAAGGGACATTGCATTCTGATAAAGAGTAGTTAAAAAATATTTTATCATGCAAATGCAAAAAGCAGATGTATTTATATAACATCTGCTTTTTGCATATTTATCATCTCTGTCTATAGAATTTCCCGTAAATGATACATTTGAAAGTTTTTCGTAACTATTCAGCAGTCAGCTATCCCGCGAGGTACTGAACAGTTACAGTTTTTCTATAACATCTCAGTTAGTTCACTGTCCGTCTTCCCATGGAAGCATCGGTGTCTCCACTTTCTTATCTCTTACCATAAGGTCGATCACCGCTTCCGCTGCACTTTTTCCTTCAAACAGAACTTTGTTTATTTCTGTAATGATCGGCATTTCCACATCATATTTCTCAGCCAGTTCTTTTGCTGCTTTTGCGGAATAAACACCCTCTACGATCATTTTCACTTCAGCCATTGCCTGCTCCATGGTATATCCTTTTCCCATCAGATATCCGGCTTTCCGGTTACGGCTGTGGACACTGGCACAGGTAACGATCAGATCTCCGATTCCGGACAGACCATAGAAGGTTTCCATACGCGCTCCCATTTTAACACCCAGACGTGAGATTTCCGCAATTCCTCTTGTGATCAGAGCTGCTTTGGTATTATCGCCGTATCCCAGACCATCTGCGGTTCCGGCCGCCAGTGCAATCACATTCTTTAACGCTGCGCCAAGCTCCACTCCCAGCATATCCGGTGTAGTATAAACTCTGAAAACAGGGCTCATAAAGATTCCCTGCAGATATTCTGCTGTCTCTCTCTGGTGAGAACTTACCACACAGGTAGTCGGAAGTCCCTTTCCAACCTCTTCTGCATGGCTTGGGCCGGAAAGCACAGACACATTTGCCTGTGGAAGTTCCTGTTCAATGATCTCGCTTAAAGTAAGAAGAGTTTTTTCCTCCACGCCTTTGGCAACATTTACAATTTTCTGTCCATTTTTTACAAAAGGCGCCATACGCTTGCAGGTACTTCTGGTATAAGGCGAAGGAACTGCCAGAATTGCCACATCTGCATCCCGCAGGCTTCTCTCAATATCTGTTGTGATATCAATCGGTTCAGGAATCTTTACACCCGGAAGTTTGCTCACATGTTCACGCTTTTCCCTTAATGTTGTGATTTCCTCTCCAAGTGCTGACCAGAGAATCACCTCGTGTCCATTATTGTAAAGAAGGATAGACAGGGCAGTTCCCCAGCTTCCCGCACCAAGTACACTTATCTTTGCCATATAAATACCTCTTTTTATTTATTTTTTTTGCTTAAATAAATTTTACTTTCCGTCCCGTCAAGAAGCCGTTTTATATTCTTTTTATGTCTGTAAAACGCCAGTACTGTCAAGAGTCCCATAACAATATAAAGCTCGATCATATGAGAAGAATCCATATGATAAGAACCCCTCTGTCCAAATACGATCATACTGATAAATGCAGCCAGATATGCACTTACCGAACACAGTGAAACATAGTGTGTCAGGAAAAACAATCCAAAGAATACAATTGCGCAGATTATAAAAATCCGCCAGTCAAAGGCAATCACAAGTCCTACAGATGCAGCTACACCCTTCCCGCCTTTAAAATTAAGATAAAATGGAAAATTATGCCCCAGAATACACCCCGCTGCTGCATAAAGGCTCAGCAACGGCAGGATATCTCCATAAGAATTTCCAAATATTGCTCTTACGATCAGGATGGCTGCAATACACTTCAGACAGTCACATAACAGATTCAATGCTCCGGCCTTTTTGCCAAGTGTACGCAGTACATTTGTAGAGCCCAGATTTCCACTTCCCTGTTTGCGGATATCAATATGATAAATTTTTCCTAAAATGTATGCGGTCTGAAAAAGTCCGCATGCATATCCAATTGCAATACAAATCAGTCGTTCCATGATTATTCTTTTTCACCTCGTTCACGAATAATGAATTTCAGTGATGTTCCCGCAAATCCAAAGGCATCCCTGATCTTATTCTCCAGATATCTGGTATAAGAGAAATGCATCAGCTCTTTGTCATTTACAAAGATAACAAATGTAGGCGGTTTGACAGCCACCTGTGTCATATAGTAAATCTTCAGACGTTTTCCCTTGTCAGACGGAGGCTGCTGCATTGCTACTGCCTCAGAAAGGATTTCATTCAGGACACCTGTCTGGATACGCAGTGTCTGGTTTTCGATAACCGCATCAATCGTCTCAAACATTCTTGAGATTCTAAGGCCTGTCTTTGCAGAGATAAATACCAGTTCTGCATACGGCATATATGCCAGAACCTCACGGATTCTGTTTGTATGTTTGTAGATTGTCTTATCATTCTTCTCAATCGCATCCCATTTGTTGACGGCAATGATAACGCCCTTTCCTCTTTCATGGGCAATACCTGCGATCTTGGCATCCTGTTCTGTAACTCCCTCTGACGCATCGATCATAACAATAACGACATCTGCACGCTCCACAGCAGTCACTGTACGGATCACACTGTATCTCTCGATTTCTTCTTTTACTTTACCCTTGCGGCGAAGTCCGGCTGTATCAATAAAGATATAATCCTTACCCTGCCATTTTACTCTGGTATCTACCGCATCTCTTGTAGTTCCGGCAATATCAGAAACGATCACACGGTCTTCTCCAAGAAGCTTATTTACCAGAGAAGATTTACCTACGTTTGGTTTACCTACAATAGCGATTCTCGGAATCTCATCCTCTTCATCGGTATCAGCATCCTCAGGAAAATGTTTCGCTACTTCATCAAGCATATCTCCCAGTCCCATACGGTTTGCCGCAGAGATTGGAATCGGTTCTCCGATACCAAGATTATAAAATTCATAGACATCCATCATAAATTTCTGAATGCTGTCTACTTTATTAACAACAAGGACAACCGGCTTACCGCTACGTCGAAGCATATCTGCTACTTTTGCATCGGAATCAACCAGCCCCTGATGAACATCTGTGATAAAGATAATAACATCTGCTGTATCAATCGCGATCTGAGCCTGTTCTCTCATCTGAGAAAGGATAACATCACTGCTGTCCGGTTCAATACCACCTGTATCAATCATGGTAAATGTCTTATCAAGCCATGTCACATCTGCATAAATTCTATCTCTTGTAACGCCAGGTGTATCTTTTACAATAGAAATCTTCTCACCTGCCAGCGCATTAAACAATGTGGATTTGCCTACATTAGGTCTGCCCACTATCGCTACTACCGGTTTGCTCATATATCTGTCTCCTTCTTATCTTTTTATGGTCTGGTGCTTCGATCAGACAGTTTACAAGGTCCGCTCCCGGTTCGTCAACCACAACGATTTCTGTGTTAAGAGCCTGTCTGATATCCTCCACCGTAAGGTCATCCAGAAAAACATCCTCTCCACTTCTAAGCATATTGCAGGGAATCAGAAGCTTCTCGCCCAATTCTCTCCTGGCGAGCTGATCTTTAAGATCAGTACCTGTGATCAGGCCCGAAACGGTAATCTTCTCTCCGAAGAAATTATTCTTCACCGCATATACTTCTGCATGTACGTTAGGAAATTTCTCCTGTACCAGCTTTATCATTTTACCTATATAGGGCGCTGCAAGCCGCCCTGTCGCAACAGTAGCGTTTACCGTTCTGTCATCGCCTTCAAGCTGTTCAAGTCTCTCTTTTACCTCTGTTTCAAGCAGGCGCATCATACCAACGCCATTTTCAAGCTGCAGATATCCGTCATATCTTCCTTCTTCAGGAAGTTCATAACCTGCAAGAATGTACCATTCATCTGAGGCATGTACAAAATGTATGCCATGCTTTTCTACCATAATTCTCTGCCAGCGTTCCACCTGACTGATCAGATATCTCGCATCCTCTTTGTCAAAAGATTCCAGCGGATACAAGCCGTCACGATATTTCGAAAGTCCTACCGGAACAATCGAAACACTCTGTAACACAGGTGCATATTCTGCCAGCTTTTCCAGGCTGTATTCCAATTCGCCTCTGTCGTTTATCCCCTTGCACAGAACAATCTGCCCATTCATAGTTACATCGCCTTTATAAAGCTTATCAACCTTTGCAAGAGCATCCCCGGCAAAACGATTATGAAGCATTTTACAGCGAAGCTCGGGATTCATGGTCTGAAATGATACATTAATAGGTGAAAGATGAAACTTGATAATACGATCCAGATCATAATCGCTCATATTCGTGAGGGTAACATAGTTTCCCTGAAGAAACGAAAGTCTGGAATCGTCATCTTTAAAATACAAAGTTTCTCTCATCCCGGGAGGCATCTGATCGATAAAGCAGAAAATACAATGATTAGAGCAGGAACGATATTCGTCCATAAGACTGTTCTCAAATTCAACTCCAAGATCATCCTCGTATTCTTTTTCCACTTCCAGTTCCCATTCCTCGCCATTCTTCTTCCGGATAAGGAGCGTGACAAATTCGTCATTCATCAGATAACGATAGTCAAACACATCCTCTACCGGCTGGCCATTAATGGAAAGCAGTGCATCCCCCGGTTCCAGTTCCAGTTCTTCTCCGATACCGTCAGGAAGAACTCTGGATATAATGTGTAAATTTTTTTTCATGAATTACTAACTCCATTGGGATATATCCGAAAACTGTGGGATCATTTTTCCGGTATATCTTTTCATTAAAACACGCTTATGCGCATCTGTTTCGATAATTTTATAACTATTCAGCATTTTCCACGTTATCTGCCAATTGCTGCACAGCTATATAAACTCATTATCTTCTATATCATAACAATTGTGCAAGAAAAAATCAATAAATTCCTTGACGTATTTTAGGGCAAATGTTATAAATTATATTGAAATCTATTTTTTGAGTATAAAATCACTTAGGAGGAGTATTATGCCAAACATAGAATTGTTGGAAAAATCCATGCCGGTTGCACCTATCCGTATTGCAGCTCTTGGATGCAGAGAACTTGCAGAAGAAGTTGATAAGAAACTGGTAAAATTCCGTAAGGAACTGGTTGCCCGTAAACAGCTTAGTGTTATACCGCAGGGTTACAGTGAAGAGTCATTTCTTGTAGAATGTGACTGCCCGCGTTTTGGAACAGGAGAAGGTAAAGGTTATATTAAGGAATCTGTCCGTGGTACTGACCTTTACATCATGGTCGATGTGACAAATTACAGCGAAACTTATACAGTATGTGGACATGAGAATCATATGTCACCTGACAATCATTTTCAGGACCTTAAGAGAATCATTTCTGCTGCTACAGGTAAGGCACATCGTATCAATGTTATTATGCCATTTCTTTATGAAGGCCGTCAGCACAGACGTACAAAGAGAGAATCTCTTGACTGTGCACTGGCTCTGAAAGAGTTAAGTGATATGGGCGTTTCCAACATCATTACATTTGACGCTCACGATCCACGTGTTCAGAACTCTATTCCGCTGAACGGTTTTGATAACTTTTTCCCAACCTATCAGTTCTTAAAAGCTCTGATCAAGAGCGTGCCGGATCTTCGTGTTGACAACGATCATCTGATGATCATCAGCCCTGACGAGGGCGCTATGTCCAGAGCCGTTTATTTTTCAAATATCCTTGGTGTAGATATGGGAATGTTCTACAAACGTCGCGACTATTCTACGATCGTTAACGGAAAGAACCCTATCGTTGCTCATGAATTCCTTGGCGATTCTGTAGAGGGAAAAGATGTTGTAGTTATTGATGACATGATTTCCTCCGGTGGAAGTATGCTTGATGTTGCAAAACAGTTAAAAGAACGCCATGCAAAGCGAGTATTTGTGTGCACTACTTATGGCCTGTTTACAGATGGTCTGGACAAGTTTGACGAATATTATGAAAAGGGATGGCTCGACAGAGTGATCACAACCAACTTAAACTACCGCATCCCGGAACTTCTTACAAGACCATATTACATCGAGGCAAACATGAGCAAATATCTTGCAAGTATTATTGACATCATCAATCATGATGTCTCTGTTGAAAAAGTTCGTTCCAGCAATGAAAAAATTATGAGCCTTATGGAGAAAGTTAACTCAAGATAGTTTTTTCTTCATAAATGAAAAAAGAAGAAGTATCCCTCATCTAAGAGAGATCTTCTTCTTTTTTATTCTCTGATGCCAAGAAAAGCTCCAAGATTCCCACGTTTCCCATGAGAGGCTCTATGGGAGAAAAGAAATTCCGGATTACAGCAGGTGCAGATATTCGGCATAGAAATATTTTCCGGACATATTCCTGCTTCTGTGAAAATAATCCGATTTGCCTCCCAGAGATTAAGCTGGTATTTTTCATTGTCTTTTGCATAAAAAAGTTTGTCCCAGTGTTTCTGGTCAAAAGCATTCTTAAATTCTTCAATTACATCCAGGCTTACTTCATAACAATCCTGACAGATAGATGGACCAATGGCAACTTTCATATCCTTTGGATTACTGCCGTACTCTTCTGCCATCTTTTTTATCGTAACTTCTCCGATTTTCTGAACAGTGCCTCTCCATCCGGAATGAGACAGTCCAATCGCATGGTGTAGCGGATCTACAAAATATAACGGTACGCAGTCCGCATAAAAAGTTGCCAGAACCAGACCGGGAACATTGGTAATCATCCCATCGATATCTGTATAATCCCGCGGAGTTACAATTCCTTTTCCACGATCTTTTTCTGTCACTTTTCTCACATTACAGGTGTGCGTCTGATCAGAGGTAACTATATTCTCTGCCCGGAATCCCATAGCAGCTGCAATCCGGTTATAATTTTCCCTTACGCAGGATTCTTCATCACCTCTTGTGAAGCTAAGATTCATCGAACTGTATATTCCCTGACTCACGCCACCCAGACGAGTACTAAACCCATGAACAAGCCATTCCACATCTTCAAATGCAGGATATGTAAGAAAAGTAACTCCCTCATTCTTTTTTATATTCAAATTCGGAATCTGTTCGCTGTTCCATTTTATTTTCATATCTTTTCCTTTTGTCAATTCATATATTCAAACGCATTCTTTACCCAGTATACTTTCTTATCGTCAATCCCAACTACATCAAAACGACATGGGATGTCTACATTGTGATATTCCACCGCAAGAAAATATCTGGCTACTTTACATATGGTTTTCTGTTTTGCAAAATTTACCGCTTCCAAAGCACGTCCGGACCAGCTGCCTTTTCGATATTTAACCTCAATAAAAACAAGATATTCATTATCTCTGGCGATCAGATCGATTTCTCCGTGCCGGCAGCGATAATTATATTTCAGGATAAATAACCCCTGTCCTTTTAAATATTCGGCCGATTTTCTTTCGTACCAGGTTCCTGTTGCTCTGGTATTATTATACAGTTTTTTTCACTCATTTCTATTTACGTGTAGGCTTCTTTTGTATTTTTTACAAGCAAGTTCCCACCCACTGCTTATTGCTCTTCGCAACCCCCGCAGGGGACTTACTTGATTTGGTTAAATAAAATGTGTGATAAATGTTTTCCTGTGAATTGGTGTCGGGCCATACTTTTTCAATGCCTCAATATGTACCGCAGCGCCATATCCTTTATTTGAAGCGAATCCGTATTCCGGAAATACCTTATCATACTCTTCCATCAGTCTATCCCTTGTTACTTTCGCAACAATGCTTGCCGCCGCAATGGAAACACTCTTGGCATCACCTTTGATAATAGGAACCTGTGGGATTGTAATCTGTGGAATCGTAACTGCATCATTAAGCAGAACCTGTGGCATAACGTCTAATTTACTTACCGCCTCACGCATTGCTTCATATGTAGCCTGTAAAATATTGATTTCGTCAATCCGTTCCGGACTGCGCATTCCAATCCCCACAGAAACTGCCTCTCTCATGATCACATCATACAGCTCTTCTCTCTTAGAAGCGCTGAGTTTCTTGGAATCATTTAAATAAAGAATCTGGTTGTCCTTTGGCAAAATCACCGCGCATGCAACAACCGGACCTGCCAGCGGACCTCTTCCAACTTCATCAATACCACATAAATATCCAAGATGTTCATATTTATGCTCGTATTCTTTCATTTTCTCAGTGCGCTGTTTTTCTGCTTCAAGCGCTGCCTCTTTCCTGTGACACTGCTCAATCAGCTTTTTGACTCCGCTTCTGGTATCTTCTTTGTACATTTCATATAAAGCCGGGTAGCTGTGCATATCTGCAACAGCAAACTCGGCTTTGATCTCAGCTATTGTTTTCATAACGGTGCCCACTCCAATGTGATACGTCCCATTTTTCCGGAACGGAAATCGTCAAACAGTATCAGGGAAGCCTTTGCATAATCCAATTCTTCCTGCTTCTTCAAACAGCCTCTTGCCCTCGCAATCTGTTCGAGAACTTCCACAGCACTTCCCTCTTCTGTGATCTGATACCTATCTGCCAGAATATCCTTATAATTCTCACGCAGATAATCAATCAGCCAGAGCGCAAGTTCTTCCATATTCAGAATATCATCTTTGATAGAACCAACGCAGGCCAGACGGATTCCTACCTGCTGGTCTTCAAACTTAGGCCATAAAATACCAGGGGTATCCAGAAGTTCTACGCCCTTATTCAGGCGGATCCACTGTTTTCCTTTTGTAACTCCAGGTTTATTTCCTGTTTTTGCACATGCACGTCCCGCAAAGGTATTGATAAATGTGGACTTTCCTACATTCGGAATTCCCACTACCATTGCACGGATCGGCCGGTTCTTGATTCCGCGGCGTCTGTCTCGTTCTATTTTTTCCTTACATGCTTCCTGAATAACGTTGTTTATTGCCTTCATTCCGGAACCGTTTCTGGAATCAACTTTTACAACATAAAAGCCCTTTGCCTGGAAAAATGTTTTCCACGCTTCATTCTGGCGTTCATCAGCCAGATCCGACTTATTAAGAAGAATCAGTCTGGATTTGTTTTTTCCCAGTTCATCTATATCCGGGTTTCTGCTTGAAAGAGGTACACGGGCATCTACAAGCTCGATGATCAGATCAATCAGCTTGATATCCTCCTGCATCTGTCTCTTTGCCTTGGTCATATGACCAGGGTACCACTGTACGTTCATATCCACCTAACCTTTCAAAAATCCAAATTTATCTTTCGGGGAAATAATAAACCATACTTTTCCCACAATATATTTCTTGTTAATATTTCCGATGTCACCGTAACGGCTGTCTTCACTGTTATTTCTGTTATCACCAAGTATAAAATATTTTCCACTCTCCAGAGAGACTCCGTCTGAAGCCAGTCCTGCATTATTGATCTCAGGAAATCCCTTATTCTCATTATATACATCCCCATTGATCAATATAGAACCGTTAGATATCTGTACTGTCTCACCAGGCAATCCGATCACACGGCCAATATGTAAAGCCGCATCATCACTTCCACTGGTCTTATATACAATAATATCACCCCTTTTTGGCGATGACACTTTATAAATAGCTCTATTTACAAAAAAACGTTCTCCTACCTGCAAAGTAGGTTCCATTGCACTTTCCTGCATGGTCACTGACTGGAACATTGCGATTCCCACCAGCACTCCAAAAATCAGCACAACAGCAATCTGAAAAACCCAGTTGAGAATTCCCCGGACTTTACGGTCTTCCAGTTTTGTTTCCAGTTTATCTTTTGTTTCCTGCAGTGCTGAATTCTCTTTCCACTTTCTGATATCCATTCAATTCTCCTGCCAGATGGAAAAAGAGGGACAATACACTAGTTATTGTCCCTTCTTCTACAACTCATGAAATTATTTAACAAGCTCTTTAACCTTAGCAGCTTTACCTACGCGGTCTCTTAAGTAGTTCAGTTTTGCACGACGTACTTTACCACGACGGATAACTTCTACTTTAACTACATGTGGGGAATGAAGCGGCCATGTTTTCTCAACGCCTACTCCGTTAGAATTCTTTCTTACAGTAAATGTAGCTCTGTTGCTTCCGCCCTGTTTCTTGAGAACTGTTCCTTCGAAAACCTGAACACGTTCACGGTTTCCTTCTTTGATCAGTGCGTGTACTCTTACAGTATCACCTGTGTTGAATGCCGGTACTTCAGCTTTTAACTGAGCTGCTTCGATGTTTTTGATAATTTCGTTCATTTTATTCTCTCCTATTCTTATATGGATGTTCTTAATACATATTCCGTAACAGAGGACCATCTTTTTTCACAACAGTTGTGATTATACTATATCAATTGTCATATTGCAATACTTTTTTGCAGATTTATACAATTTACCATTTTGTAAAATGTAAGTATAGTTACCAGCAGATCACTTCACAACCGGTCTCTGTAACCAGAACCGTTACCTCCCACTGTGCAGACGGCAGTCCGTCCTCTGTTCGTACTGTCCACTCGTCAATTTCATCTGTATAAATCTCATCACTTCCCATATTTACCATCGGTTCTATCGTAAACATCATTCCAGGAACCATCAGAGCACCTGTATTTTCTTCTGAAACAAAGCTTACCCACGGATCTTCATGGAACTCGAGTCCCACGCCATGTCCGCCGATTTCTCTTACTACAGAAAATCCATTTTCTACCGCATGTTTGTGAACAGCACTTCCCATATTTCCAATCGGTGTCCAAGGTTTTACCTGTGAAATTCCAAGTTCAACGCATTCCTTGGTAACTCTGACAAGTTTTTCTTTTTCAGGACTTACCTTTCCAATGCAAAACATTCTGGATGAATCAGAATAGTATCCATTATAAATCGTAGATACGTCTACATTGATGATATCCCCCTCTTTCAGAATCTGCTCTTCATCCGGAATTCCATGACACACAACCTCATTTACAGAAGTGCAAACGCTTTTCGGAAAGCCTTCGTAATCAAGAGGTGCCGGAATTCCTCCGTGTCTTACGGTTTCTTCATGCACCCATCTGTCAATTTCTTCTGTTGAGACACCAGGTCCGATATGCTCTGCAACATAATCAAGAACTGCAATATTGATCTTACAGCTCTCTTTGATTTTTTCAATCTGCTCAGGTGTCTTGATCAGGTTATGATCAATAACTGCATATCCTTTCTGCTTCATCATTTCCATTTTCTCATCAAATGCTTCATGGCATTTTTTATATTTTTTACCGCTTCCACACCAGCATGGATCATTTCTTCCAATTTTTAAAGACATGCTTATCTTCCTCTTCCTTTTTTCTTATGTTGGGTACAGCGTATCATTAATTCATTCGACAATTTCACTGCAAGTGAATTTCTTTAGTTGCTTCTGCTACTTGCTTTGATTCAATCGGATAAAATCATCCATTTCCGCTACTTAGCTCAACACCGAATAACTACTGCATTTATTGCTCTTTGCAACCTCCGCAGGGGACTTACTTAATTCGGTTAAAATCAAATCATAATGACCGCGTACCTTCTTATCATATCATATTTTTTCTCAAAAATGTGATATATTATTGGTAAAATTATTCGATACCAAAAAATCCAGCAGCTTAATTGCCGCTGGATTTTGTAGAATCAGAATCAGATGCAGAATCTGCATTCATGATCTGATCCAGTTCACTGATCATTTCATCATCTTTCAGACGGAATTTTACCTCTACACGTCTTGATGCATTCTTATCTTCATTTCCCTTAGAGTCAAGAACCGGATTTGCAGAACCATGTCCATTTACTGTTAGATAATTCTGCAAATCTGAAATTTCATCAGGACTTAAGAAATTCCCCTGAATTTCCGTCAGATATTGCGCGACAGCCAGAGAACGTTTCTGGGAAAGCTCCAGGTTATAATCATAATCACCATCTGTGTCTGTATATCCATCGATAATAATCTCAGCCAGATACTTCTTATAATCATCCTGCAACAGTACCTTGCAGTAAATCGGCAGGATATTTGCAAGTTCTGCCTTACCCTCATCCGTAAGTTCTGACTGGTCATAGTCAAACATTACATTTGCATTCAATGTAAGAGCTCCTGTCTGCGCATCTATATCAACACTGACATTATTCTTGGAAAATTCTTTCTGCAATGCTTCAATAACATCGGCTTTTACACCGATAATATTGTCAATCTTTTTCTGCTGTGTGGCAAGAAGAGATGTTTTTTCATCAAGATCTGACTGCTGCTTATCCAGTGTAGCCTGCTGTTCTTTCAGCTGCGCAGCCAGCTCAGCCAGAAGTTTTTTCTGTTTGTCAAGCTGTTCATCCTGAGAACTTAACTGACTGTCTTTTTCATCCAGCTCATTCTGCTGCGCCAGGATTTCTGCAGTATACTGTTCCTGAAGAGCAATTTTATCATCTCTTTCTTTAATACTTTCATTATAACTTTTCTGTGCCTGAAAAAGTGTCACACACATGATCAGGATGAAAAGGAGCAGCACGCCGGCCATCATATCAGAATAAGATCGCCAGACATTAAATCCGCTGTCATCTGATTTCTTTCTTTTGCGCATAATTCTCTCCTTTTCTTATCTGAATAAACTGAATTTACCTTTCTGATTTTTGGAAATGCTCTTCATATTCTTGTTCATTTCTTCAAGAAGCGCTTCCTGGCGTTCACCTTGTTCCTCAAGCAGTTTTCGTACTTCTTCCATGGATTCTTTCTGCACTGCTCCCTGACCTGTTCTTCCTTCAGAAAGATATATATTACTGTTTTCTTTCTGAACAGAAATATCAGCAAAGAGTCTGCGCACTTCTTCCATAGTCTGATATGTCATCTTCTGATAAGAAATAAACTCCTGCAATTTTGCATCCAGTTCCTCAACCAGTTTCTGATTTGCCTTAAGCACATCCTCTCCTGCCTGATTTGCTGCAGAAATCTTTTCCATTCCCTGCGTTGCAGTCTCTACATATTTCTGCATAGTCTGATTGCAGGCAACCCAGAACTTGGCAGAAGATTTCTCTGCTTCCTTCAAGTAATCTGAAATATGCTGGTAATCCTGTTGCTGCTGTTTCTGGATTTCCTGATTATCCTGTGTGATTCTTGTCGCAGTTGACATATAACGTCCCTGAATCCTGCCAAGTTCATCCACGATTTCTTTCATAGATTCATTCTGTCTTGCATAAGATTCATTTAACTGTTCACTCATTGCCTGGTAGAGATTTGTAGTGTAATCTGTATTCTCTTTTTGCGCCTTTTTCAGCTGTACAAGTGACTCATTAAAGTCCTTGAACTGCAGTTTAAAAGAACTGTTCATCTCTCGCAGGAAAGAGCGGAGAATCTCCTGTACGACATCCTGCTGGCATTTCGTTACAGACTCTGTCAGAATCTCCAGAGATTCATTCATTTTCTCAAATGTAGGATTAATTGCCTTTTCAAAACTCTCCGCCATCTGTGAAGTAAGCTGTTCTGCCATCTGCTTCATAGCCTTTGTCTGAACCTTTTGACTTGCAAGCATAAGATTTCTTGACTCACTCTCAGCAGCGGGAAGAACATACATATGAAACTTTTCCAGAAATCCCTGCAGTTTCTCATCCATTCCCGCATAAACACTCTTCATTCCGGAACTATAAATCAGAGCAAATGCAATTCCATATATAGAAGTAAGGAACGCAACTTTGATACCATCTACAAGTGTAGAAACAGACATAGTCATTGTCTCATAACTGGACGGTTCAAAGCTCTTCAGGCCCCATACAAGACCGATAAAGGTACCAAGAATACCGAGACTGGTAAAGATATCTGGTGCCATTTCCAGAATTTTTTTATGTACATGAAGGTCTATTTCATCTTCGTTTATATATTCTTCAATTCCTCCGACACCTTCCTGATTCTTATCCATAGAATCGATAAAATTATCCATTCTCTCATCCAGATATCTGTGATCAAAAATTCCTTTCAGGCATGACAAATCTTCACTCTTTGCTTTTCCAGGCACTTTAAAAACACTGGTAAGTTCTTGCGTCCCTCTTAAAAATGCCTGTGTAATACCATCCACTCGGAACACCCCGCCGAATAATCCCGCCAGATAAATCACTGCCATAATGGCAAGAAATGCGAAGTTGTAAGCCATCGTGCTTACTGAGCCCCTGCCCGTCAGCAGAGTCATCGCAATACACCCACCAAGTACCGCCAGAAAAAGCACGGTATTCATAATTTTTTTGCCCATAATACACCTCCTGTGGTTATTTGCAAATTTTGCGTAAAATTACAGACAATCTTCTTTTTCGTTTATCATATCACAATGTCATATCTGTCACAAGTGAAAAAGCTATGTTCTTTTGTCATAAATAATAGCAGCGGGAAACCTGTGCCATAAACAGATTTCCCGCCGGAATGTTTCGCCATATTTACTTGTTTATCCCAGAATAAACCTTATCTTCTTCCAGAAGACGTACTTTGCCATCCTTCACTTCAACAAGATTAATGCTGCAGTTTGGCGGTACACATCCATGCCAGAAATTTTCATGATCCTGATAAATATTCTGAAGCAGTGCACGTACTGCACATCCATGAGAAGAAACAAGGACAGTCTTATCTGTCAGTGCAGGATCTGTTATCTTCTCCTGCCAGAACTCTCTCGTTCGTTTCAGAATATCGAAAATATTTTCTCCGTTCTCCGGGCGCTTAAATTTCAGCGGATCCGTAAAAAAGATTTCCATTTCATGACTGATGATCTTTCCCTGTGCATCCTTGAACCGTGTTCCTTCAAGAACTCCAAAATCAATTTCCTGGATTCTCTTATCCTCGATAATCGGAACCTTTTTATCTCCCAGCACATACTGCGCTGTCTGTTTCGCTCTTGTCAACGGACTGGTAAAACAGATATCAAAATGAATATCTTTCAACGCCTCACCAGTCTTTTTGGCAAGTTCGATTCCCTCCGGTGCTAGGGGAATATCTACTGCCCCCTGCACCTTCTTCAGTTTATTCCACTGGGTTATCCCATGTCTTAACACATAAAGTAGCATTAGCTTCTCAACTCGATTCCAAGATCTGTCAGACCATTTAAGATTTTCTTCATTGCCGCTGTGATCTCGCTCTCCTCCAGAGTCTTGTCATGATGACGGAATACCAGAGAATAAGCCATAGACTTGAATCCCTCTTTAATCTGATTTCCTTCATAAATATCGAATAACTGATAGCTTTCCAGAATTTTTCCGCCTCTCTGTGTAAGAACATGCTCAATCTGTCCTGCAAGCACAGTTTTCGGAACAACCATACTTAAGTCACGTGTTACTGCCGGATATTTGGCAATTCCTGTGTATTTATGATTGAAGCTTGCAAACTCAAGAACTGTAAGGATATCGATAACTGCCACATAAGCTTTCTCACCGATTCCGTAAGTGTCAGCTACCAGAGGATGGACTTCTCCAAGATATCCGACAACTTTTCCGTCATAGATCATGTTTGCCTGTCTTCCCGGATGGAGGTAAGTCTTACCACTGTTTGGATCATAATCTATTTTATCTCTCATTCCGACTTTCTCAAAGAACTCTTCACAAACGCCCTTCATATCAAAGAAATCACCATTTCCATACATACCAAGAGTAAAATGCATACGTTCATCCGGAAGTTCTGTAAGTGGAAGAGACTTCGGACGATATACATTACCAAGCTCATAGAGACGGACATCTTTATTTCTTCTGTTATAATTTGTAGCAAGAGAACTGAGCATACCGTTCAAAGTAGTTGTTCTCATAACACTGTAATCTTCTCCCAGAGGGTTGCTGATAACAATTCCCTGACGAAGCTCGCTGTCAGCCGGAAGTCTTAATTTGTCAAATACCTTCGGGCTTTCGAAAGAATAACTCATTCCTTCAGAGAATCCACAATATTCAGCAATATCACGTGCTACCGATTCAATACGAAGCTTAAATGGAAGTTTACCTGTTGTAGCTTCACCTGTAGGAAGTGTAGTCGGAATCTTATCATATCCGAAGAATCTTGCAACCTCTTCTGCCACGTCAGCTACATAATGAATATCCTGGCGGAAAGTAGGTGCAACGATTTCATTTGTTTTCTCGTCATAAGTAAGTTCTACTTTTGCAAGATATCCAAGCATTTCTTCCGATGTCAGATTTGTTCCAAGAAGTGCGTTAATCTTCTCTGGTTTAAATGGAACTCTGGATGGTTCTCTTACTTCATTGCAGACATCTACCATTCCGCCTACAACTTCTCCTGCACCAAGTTCTTCCATCAGCTGGCATGCTCTGTCAATAGCAGCCTGTGCATTATTTGGATCAAGACCTTTCTCAAATTTACCGGAAGCATCTGTTCTCAGTCCGATTCTCTTAGATGAAAGTCGGATATTTGTTCCATCAAAGCACGCTGCTTCAAAAAGAACTGTTTTTACATTGTCTGTGATCATAGAATTTTCGCCACCCATGATACCGGCAATGCCGACAGCCTTCTCACCGTCACAGATCATCAGCACCTGGTCGTCCATAGTACGTTCCTGACCGTCAAGAGTTACGAATTTCTCATCACTCTTTGCGCGGCGCACAACGATTTCTTTTCCTGCAATAGTATCCAGATCATATGCATGCATTGGCTGTCCAAACTCTTCCATTACATAGTTTGTGATATCAACCAGATTGTTGATTGGACGGATTCCGTTAGAGGCAAGACATCTCTGCATCCATTTTGGTGAAGGTCCGATCTTAACATTCTTTACAACTCTTGCGCAGTAACGTGGGCAAAGCTGAGGATCTTCTACTGTAACTTTTACATAATCAGAAGCTTTCTCATCATTTCCTTTACACTCTACTACAGGAGGACAGAACTTCTTGTCAAAAGTAGCTGCTGCTTCTCTTGCAATTCCAAGCACACCGTAGCAGTCTACACGGTTAGATGTAATTTCGTATTCAAATACAACGTCATTCAGTCCCAGAGCTTTAATGGCGCTTTCACCTACAACAGCATCTTCAGGGAAAATATAGATTCCGTATTCCGGTGCTTCCGGATACATTTCTCTTGTGCTTCCAAGTTCTTCGATAGAGCACATCATACCACAGGATTCGATTCCGCGGAGTTTGCCTTTCTTAATCTCGATTCCACCCGGAGTTTTCTTTCCATCATGTCCGCCAGCTACACGTCCACCGTCAAGAACAACCGGAACTTTATCTCCTTCTTTTACATTCGGAGCACCGGTAACGATCTGTACAGACTCTGTTCCAATATTTACCTGGCAGATGATCAGTTTATCTGCATCCGGATGCTTCTCGATCTTGTCGATCTGTCCGATCACGATCTTGTCCAGATCTGCATCCAGTTTCTCGAAGCCTTCCACTTTTGTTCCTGTCAGTGTCATGGCATCTGTATATTCCTGTGCTGTCACATCAAGATCCGGCACATACATTTTAATCCAAGATAATGAAGTATTCATTTTGTTAATCCTCTTCTTATATTTATTGAATAATAGTAACTATTCAGCAGTCTACTATCCCGCGAGGTGTTTTGGCATGAACATGCCAAAATCCCGAGACATACAAGTCAAAATCCCATAGCCGAAGGCGATTTTTAATGGATTTTGACTCGTAACTGTGAAGGTACTGAACAGTTACGAATAATAAACTATTATAAATTAGAACTGTTTCAGGAAACGAATGTCGTTTTCGTAGAGCAGTCTCATGTCATCAATCTCGTATTTCAGAAGTGCGATACGCTCCAGACCTACACCGAATGCAAATCCGGTATACTCTTCCGGATCAATTCCACACATACTTAATACATTTGGATGAACCATACCACAGCCAAGGATTTCAATCCAGCCGGAACCTTTACAGAAACGGCATCCCGTACCACCGCACTTGAAGCAGGAAACGTCAACCTCTGCGCTTGGCTCTGTAAATGGGAAATGATGTGGCCTGAATTTTGTTTTTGTTTCAGGTCCGAATAATTCCTGCGCAAATTCCTGCAGAGTTCCCTTAAGATCTGCAAAAGTAATATTTTTATCAATAACAAGACCTTCAATCTGATGGAAAGACGGAGAATGTGTTGCATCTACCTCATCAGAACGGAATACACGTCCCGGAGCGATCATACGAATCGGTAGTTTGCCTTTTTCCATTGTACGCGCCTGAACCGGTGATGTCTGAGAACGAAGAAGGATAGAATCATTGATAAAGAAAGTATCCTGCTCGTCACGTGCCGGATGATTTTCCGGAATATTCAGCTTCGTAAAGTTATAATCTGCATACTCTACTTCCGGTCCTTCTACAACTTCATAACCCATACCGATAAAGATACGCTCTACTTCTTCCAAAGCGATAGTGTTCGGATGACGATGCCCGATTTTAGCTTTCTTTGCAGGTAAAGTAACGTCGATGACTTCCTGTTTCATCTTCTCTTCACGAACTGCTTCTTCCAGTTTCTGCTTGGATTCATCAAGTAATGCCTCGATTTTACTTCTTGTTTCATTTACAAGCTGTCCAACCTTCGGACGTTCTTCCGGAGCAACATCCTTCATGCTTTTTAAGATTGCTGTCAGCTCACCTTTTTTACCAAGGTATGCTACACGTACTTCATTCAGTTTATCCAGGCCTTCAGATTCATCGATCCGTTTTCTGGCTGCTTCAGCCAGTTCCTGAAGTCTTTCTTTCATATCCATGTCTTTTCTTTCTCCTTTATCTTATAATAAGCAAGGTCTATCCGAAGAATTTACGTTCATCCAGCATATCTCTTCACAAATATTATGCTGCTCAGAACACAAGAAAAAATCCTGCTTGCAGGCTTCTCCGCCGCAGTGCAATCCTGCCCGGACGGCTTTTTATTATCGAAGGAATATTACGTAGCAATTTCCTACGATATAAAAAAACTCCGTCCCTCGTAAAGGGACGGAGTAAAATATCCGCGGTACCACCCTGCTTCCTGTATCTTCTACAGGCTCTCGGTCTGCTTAACGCGCAGTAACGTCATTTCCTACTGTTACTTCAGAAATGCAGCTCCGGTGGGAAATTCAGGAAATATCTGAACCTGAGGCAGCTTCCAGCCGATGACTTCCTCTCTCTGATGGAAAATAATTCCCTATAAACACCTTCTATGCTTTTCATGATTATCAACATTTATAATCATGCCACAGACTCAAAAATATGTCAAGTATCATTTTCTTTTTTCTTCTCCGGCTCAGGCAATGGCTCCAGAGGTGCCTGCGCAGACAATCCTGGCTGTCTGCGTTCTTTTTCATGAATGATCAGTCCTCTCACCGATCTGTGCGCAAGCCTGAACTCTTTTTCAAAATATGCATTGATCTCTGCGCCATACAAAAGTAGATTCATGCAGACATACAACCATACCATAACCATGATAATCGTCGCAAGATTCCCATACATGTTGCTGAATCCTGGAAAAATTTCAAAATAAAAAGAAAAACCATATGAAAAAACTGACCACGCAATCGCTATAAGAAACGCCCCCGGTATCTGACTCTTAAATGTTGCCTTTCTATTTGGAAGAACTTTATACAGCATAAGAAATACCACAAACAACACGCCAAATACCAGCATTGCTCTCGCGCCTAATATCCGTGCGATGATCCTTCCAAGAAAAGGTACATATTTTGAAACTGCTGCCTGAATTTCATTTCCAAGTACCAACATAAGCAAAGATATAATCAATGCAATCACCAGTGATAATGTATAAAATACTGCATAGATTCTGGTAAGAAGCCAGTTACGGGTTTCTTTTACATGATAGATCGTATTCAGGCCATTTATGATTGACTGTAATCCCTTTCCTGCAGACCATAGTGCAACGAATGCCGAAAGAGGGACAATTGCCGTACTTCTTCTATATACATCCACCACGATTCCAAGCACAAAACTCTGCAGATTCTCCGGAATAAATGCAATGATCGCATCCCTGACCACATTATATGTCAACGGTGTATATCGTACAAGTGTAGTCAAAAACAGAATACACGGGATAAAAGACATTATCAGGAAATATGCTGCCTGAGTCGCATATGCCCCGACATGATCTCCGGATACGCGATCCATAAATCCAAGCAGCAGACCTATAACTGACTGCTTTTCCTTTTTCCTCTCCATAATTTTCTCCATTCTGTTATTCTAATAATGGAATATCCTTGTCCAATATCATATCATGAAACTACTGTTATGACAAATACAAAAACTCGCTAAAGAAATCTCCACCAAATTTCCCATAAAAAAATCTGGTCTCACCCACACATAAATATATGAGAGAAACCAGATCAATATGTAACTTATTTTTTGATATAAAAACGATAACTTGTCATAGAGTCGTACTGCTCTCCTGCATTAAGCACAGGGGAATGGAAATCTTCCACATTAACTGCATTCGGTTCTACCTGTGTTTCCAGGCAGAAAGCATCTCGTTTATTGTATACATGACCATTCTTGCCATTCTCATTCTTCACAAAATTAGCAGCATAGAACTGTACACATGGACAATCAGAAGTAACATCCATAGCAATTCCGCTCTTATCACTGTATGCTGTGGCAATCAGTCTTCTGTTTCCCTTTGCATAATTGTCTGTTACATAGTTATGATCATATCCACCGGTAAATTTAAGCTGTTCAAAATCAGCTTCAATATCCTGTCCAATCTTCTTGGCAGTTCTGAAATCCATAGGAGTTCCGGCAACTTCCTCGTAAACACCTGTTGGTATAGAATGACTATCTGCTACAGGTGTATAATATTTCGCATGAATCGTAAGATACTGTTCCATGGCAGTTCCGCTTCCTTCACCATTTAAGTTGAAGTAAGAGTGATTTGTCATATTTGCAATAGTCGGTTCATCACAAACTCCCTGGTAATGAATCTTCAGTTCGTTTTCTTCTGTAAACTCATATTTTACAGATACATCAAATTCTCCCGGATATCCATTCTCCCCATCCGGGCTGATGCGATTGAATACAATGCTGTTCTTATCCTGGGAAATCTCTGCCACATTCCATATTTTCTTCTCAAATCCATTCGGACCACTGTGAAGATTATTGTCATTCTCATTCTGGGCAAGAACTATCTCTTTACCGTTAATAGAGAATTTCGCTCCTCCGATACGGTTTCCACTTCTTCCGATCGTTGCACCAAAAAAGCATCCGTTCACTTCATAAGATGCCAGATCATCATATCCAAGTACAACATCTGTCATGGCACCATTTTTATCCGGCACGGACACTTTAACCAGAAGTGCTCCAAAGTTGCTTACCTCTGCATATGCCCCGGAATTATTCTCCAGATGAAAAATCTTCGCTGTTTCCCCAGTCTGTAATACACCAAATTTTCTTTCAGAAACACTCATCGTTTCTAACCTCCCATGTGCAAAATTACAATAATAAAAAAGAGCCTGTCCATGGCTCATTTTTTACAGTTCCCGAAATGCCGTTCCCTTCCCATTGACGCCTAGCCGTAGCTAGGTGGGTATCCTCAACAGGCTTTCTGTCTTCCGCTGCGTAATGACGGCCTGACATCCGGTATGCGATGTTGGATTCCCGTTAAAGTCGATGTAGGTTCAAAAAAAGAAGGGGTCTCGCACATTTCAGGATATTCACTGTTCTTAACTGTTTTTTATTATACTCTAGTATATACTCTTTTTCAACATAAAATGCGCAATTTAATTAATTTTTTGTTTGATTCCAAGAATCTCTTTTACTGCCTGTGGCATATCCGGAGCATCTACAACTCTGTCATGAAGTACCGGTGCTGTACGGATAGTCTCAACTGCCTGCGGAAGTTTTACTCCGGAAAGGCTGCTCAGCTCATCAGCTAATGCAAAATCATCTTTGCCATCTACGTTTACTCCAAGAGCTTCCATTACGCTTCTTGTAAATTTATATGGGCTTGCAGTGGATGCAATGACTGTCGGTGTGGTATCTTTTGTATCTGCTGTATATTTATCATATACGCCTGCTGCAACTGCAGTATGAGTATCAATTACATAATGGCTTTCTTTAAAAATTTTTGCAATTGTCTGTGCCGTCTCTTCTTCTGTACAGTAGTTGCCATAGAAATCTGTTAACTGTGCTTTCATATCCTCTGTGATTGTATACTCACCGCCCGCAGTAAGAGACTGCATTAATTCAGCACATTTCTTTGCATCGCCACCTGCAATACGATAAATCAGACGTTCCAAGTTACTGGAAATCAGAATATCCATAGAAGGGGAAGTTGTGAGAATAAAATCACGTTTTCTGTCATATGTTCCGGTGCAGAAGAAATCATACAGAACTTTATTATCATTGGATGCACAGATTAATTTGTGAACCGGAAGTCCCATCTGTTTTGCATAATAAGCAGCCAGAATATTTCCAAAGTTTCCTGTAGGTACTACTACATTGATTTCCTGTCCGTCTTTAATCTTTCCCTGACGCACAAGTGACGCATATGCATATACATAATAAACAATCTGAGGTACAAGACGTCCGATATTAATGGAGTTTGCAGATGAGAACTGATATCCTGCAGCATCAAGTTCTGCCTCAAGTTCCTTATCATTGAACATCTTCTTTACAGCTGTCTGCGCATCGTCGAAGTTTCCGGTGATTCCTACAACATAAGTATTGTTGCCTTTCTGAGTCACCATCTGTTTCTCCTGAATCGGGCTTACACCATGTTTCGGATAGAATACAATGATCTTAGTTCCCGGAACATCAGCAAAACCTGCCATAGCCGCTTTACCTGTATCTCCTGAAGTAGCTGTAAGAATGACAATCTCGTTATTTACCTGATTCTTCTTTGCAGCTGTAGTCATAAGATGCGGAAGGATCGATAACGCCATATCCTTGAATGCGATCGTTGCACCATGATACAGTTCAAGGAAATAAGCTCCGTCTGCTTCATGAAGAGGTGCGATCTCTTTTGTATCAAATTTGTCATCATAGGCATTGTTGATGCAGTTCTTTAATTCTTCTTCTGTAAAATCGGTGAGAAAACGTTTCATCACCTCATATGCTGTCTCCTGATAACTCATCTTTGCCAGTTTATCCATCGGAACATCCAGCTTCGGAATCTCTGTTGGCACAAATAAGCCGCCATCCTCAGACAGCCCTTTTAAAATAGCCATAGAAGCTGTTACGGTTTCTTCTTTTCCTCTTGTGCTTTTGTATAATACCTGCATGATATTTCCTGCCTTTCCAAAGTATTCATTTTGCCAATTGAACACATTATAGCATATGCTTTAACAAAATACCATCCTAAATTATTTTTCTTTTGCTTCTTCTTTTTGTCATTGATTACTAGGTTGAAAAAGAGGTACAGATTTTCCATTGCATGGTTATCTGCACCTCTTTTACTTACTACATACACTCATATCTCCAGAATACATCATCTAAGATTCCTTTGAATTCTCATCTGTGTCTGGATATGTATAGAATTCATGTACACCATATTTAAATAATCGTTTCAAATCTTTTTCAAACCATGAAACATTATGTTTCTCAGCCTCAGATTTCTGGATAAAAAACAGAGCTCCCTCTGAATAATCAACTCCCTCAAGAGCTTGTCTGACAGCCTCCTTTGTTTCATCGGTAACTGTCACTTCATATATACGACCGTCATACGTTGGTGAAAACTGTGGAACTCCATTGGTACGCTGCCAGACCACTTCGGTAACTGTATCCGGAAATTCATCATTTTTTGTACGATTCATGATTACATTAGCCACCAGAACACGTCCCTTGATATCTTCCGTTCCAGCCTCTGCTTCTACAATATGCAGTAAAGTATCATAATCTTCATCAGACATCATTTGGGCTTTCTCAGAAAGTGTCATTGTCTTCGCATCAAGATCATTTATCTTATTTTCCATTGATGAACTGACATCAAATTCTGCAACATTATCTTCTATCACTTTGATTCTCTGACCAACCATGACCTGCTCACAGGAGGTTCCAATACGAGTTACTGATTTCTTATGAAAAGTTGTACCCTTCATTCCCGACACTACACCGGCAATTCCTGTAGGTACTATATCATTTCCAGCGGAATGTGAAGAAAAAGTTTCCTGTTCATTCTCCGAAGCAGCATATACTTTATTTTTCCCATTATAGTCTGCCACTCTGCCGCCTGCCGCAAATGCAACCGCCACACATGTACAAACTGCAACCAATGCCAGACTACGCACTGATTCACCTGATTGTTTCTTTTTTTCTTCTTTACCGGGGTGGCTTAAACTTTTTTGAACTTTCATACTTTTCATTCCTTGCGCTTTTTAATTATAAGTTTTATTTTCGTAACATTTCTGTAATTTATAAGAAAATTATATTTAATATAATTAATTTTGTCAAGCTTTTTTTACATTTTTGTAACATTTGTACTGCGCATGGTTACTGTTAATGTATCCTGACCTTATCAAAAGCTACAACCATATTAGAATTTCCATATCTATCTTAAGTATAAAAGTCACTTTATTCCCCGTCAATAAAATCTATACGTAATAATTCGTTATTATTCACTCCGGTTACTGTTCACTCCGTTCTCAGTAATGCAACCAAAATTCATTCCAAATTGCCTACTTTTCCACACAAAGTAAAAACATAGGTGTCGGGTTATAAAACTCATCTTTCTTCGTGTAAATTCTTTCACTGATACCTGTATCAATCGAAAATTTCTTTACCCCAAGTTTTCCTAATATTTCTACATCCCAGGCAGGTCGGATATAAGAACTGATTGGGAGCTGCCGTTTGATTTCCTCACATTCATTCATCATTGCATCCCCAACTGTGAAATGCGCATGATTAGAAGGAAGATTCGTTGTATCAGCAAAGTTATCAGCTCCATAATTGGCATCCGCATTAATCAATACACCGCCTGTTTTCAGCACACGAATCCACTCTTTGTAAGCCCGTGCGGCATCTGGCAGCGTCCAGGTAAGATTTCTGGTTACGATCACATCAAAGCTTTCGTCTGTGAAATCTGGATTTTCTGCATCCATCACCTTAAATGTACAGGAAGCACCTTCCTCTTTGGCCAGTTCCCTGGAATGAGTGATCATGTCCGGAGTCAGATCAATTCCTGTAACTTCATGTCCAAGTTTCGATAAAAGAATACTAAAAAATCCTGCCCCACATCCCACATCAAGAATTTTCAACTTCCCTTTCGGAAGAAAAGTACTGATTTCTTTCATCCACTTATCCGCCATATCACTGTGAAGTTCGGCCCTTCTCTGTTCCATAAAGCTGTCACTTCTTTTCGTCCAGTAATTCGTAATCTTTTCTTTTCTCTCATCTTTCCTGGAACTGAATTTACCATAAGCGATCATTGGTCCGTCTTTTAATACCTGAAGACTGGCAACCTGATAAAGAATCACGCCATTTAAATCTGAATAACTTTTTTCCAGAATATTCCCTTCATAGTCACGTGTACATCCAAGAAATTCTCCTGCCTTAATAAGGTCTCCTGGTTTCTTTTCCGGATACCACAGACCAAATACGCTTGCAGACTGATAGCGCATCTCATCAATCTCCATCGGATAATACGTACTATAGCTTCTGAGTTCATCATAAATTCCAAGACAGCAAAGAATATTATGAACATCCTTTCTTGTAGAATAAACCTCTTCCTGTGTCCATCCTCCCATCTGTCCTCTCTCAATCAGTACACTCGGAATTCCGCAGGACGCCGCATAATTATAAGAACCTCCCGAAGCTACATCAGATTTCACCATATACGGTACATCTGCCTGTTCAGCCATCTTCTTTGACATAGCAACAACATCCGCATCTCCCTTTCCGGCATAATAAATATACGGTGTCAGTTCTTCAAAATCATCACCACTGTGAATATCTATATAAAAATCCGCTTTGCTCTGCAATGTCTGCACAACCGCATAAGCCAGACGTTCCATCCTGGTTCCATCCGGATTCCCCGGAAAAACACGATTCAGATTCTTTTTATCTTCCTTGCAAATACTGCCGCCACGTTCCTCAAATTCTCTTCGACAGACAGTTTTTACAATAATCACGCTGCCATTGATTTTTTCAGGCTCCAGACTCTCTGCAAGTTCTATGGCAGCCTGAATTCCCACATGCTCCCCTGCATGAACTGCTGCCGTAATCAAAACCGTTTTCCCCGGATTACTTCCACAGATCACAGTATAAGGAAGAGCAAACTCCCCTCCTCCAAGCTTCAGAAAACCATTTTTCTTAGTTCCTGGTGCAGTCATAAGAGAACTCTCCACATAATTCTGCGCATCATCCTCTCCCGGCTTTAACTCTTTACTATTCCAGTTATTTCCCACTTCTTTCACAGCACTAACCATAAACATCGGCGTAGAATGATAATTCAGCTTCTCCTCCTGACTCCACACTCTGTCCCAGATTCCTGTATCAACTGCCACACTCGAAAACCCATTCTCCTTCAGAAACTTCCTGTCCCAGGATGGTCTGTTAATCGCAGAAAGCGGCATCTGTAATGCAATCTTCTCCATACGGTCAATATCCGTACAAAGATAATGATCATCCAGATTCTCACTCTCTACACTCCGCCTATCCTCCTCATAAGACTGACGCTTCTCCTCATCATAAAGATAGCCATACCAATTCGCATCAAAATTAAGCAACTTTCCCCCCGGCTTCAGAACACGACACCACTCCCTATAAGCCCTCTCTGGCTCCTTCAGATTCCAGGTCAGATTCCTGCTGATTACCACATCAAACACATCATCCTCAAACTCCAGATTCTGCGCATCCATCTTATAAAAAGTAATATTCCTGCAAAGTTCCCCTGCATTCTTCTTCGCAGTATCCAGCATCTCCTGCGTATAATCCACCGCAGTAACCCTATACCCCGCTCCAGCCAGAATAACAGGAAAAAAGCCCGGTCCGGTACCAATATCCAGAATCTTCAGCTCCTCCTTCGCTTTCTTCGGAAACTGACTCTCAAGAACCTCAAGCCACGCCCCCTTTTGCATCCCATTCAATTCCTTATGATTCACCTCAGAATACCCCTCCGCGCGGGTAGTCCAATAGCTCTCAATCTCCGACAATAAATCCTTCAATTATATCTTCCTCCGCTTTCTATAACAATCTCAATTCTATACAGTAATAGTATTTTACAAGTTACCAACAGCTTTCCTGCCCTCACCTGCACCATACATTATGATTACAAATTCATCATGACCTGAATTATAACAAACCGTCCCTTCCCCAACAAGCCCATAGGGGGGATACAAATTCATTCAATTTTGCCAATCACCAGCTTGCCAGAAATAAATATTTTTTCTGGCAAGCGTCCCCTTCGCAATTAAAAAAGCTGCTATACAGGCCTCTCACCCATATAACAGCTTATCATCTTTTTCAAGTTATTCGGTTAAATTGCCCCAAGAATCTCCCTGGCATTATCAACCCTCTCCTGCGGTGGCGGATTAACCCCCTCCAACGGATAAGGAATCCCAAGATTCTCCCATTTAAACTTCCCAAGTGTGTGATACGGCAACACCTCCACACGCTCCACATTAGAAAGCGTATGAATAAAATCAGCCAGCTGATGAAGATATTCATCCTTGTCACTGCCGCCCGGCACAAGCACATGTCTGATCCAGACAGGCTTCTTCATATCTGAAAGCTCACGCGCCATCTCAAGAATATTCTTATTTGAATGCCCCGTAAGTTTAATATGCTCCGCCTCATCAATCTGCTTGATATCCAGAAGCACAAGATCTGTATATTTCATAAGCTCAAGCCACTTGGAATGCCACGGTTCTTTATCTGTAAAAGGATTCGCACTGGTATCAAGAGTTGTATTTATCCCCATTGCCTTCGCCTTTTTAAACAATTCTGTCAAAAAATCAATCTGCAGCAATGGTTCTCCACCACTTACAGTGATACCACCCTTATTTCCCCAGTAACCCTTATATCTCAATGCCTTGTTTAGAAGTTCATCTGCCGTATACTCCTGTCCCTGATTCAGCTTCCAGGTATCCGGATTATGGCAGAACTGGCATCTCATAGCACAGCCACTTAAGAAAATCACATATCTTACTCCGGGTCCGTCTACGGACCCGAAGCTTTCCAGAGAATGAACATAACCTTTCATCTGCTTATCATCCATTCTGATCACATTCTGTCGTGGCAAGTTCTTGCGATAACATCCAGCTGCTGCTCTCTTGTAAGGTCAATGAACTTAACAGCATATCCGGATACACGGATTGTAAAGTTTGCATATTCTTCTTTTTCCGGATGTTCCATAGCATCGATCAGTTTCTCTTTGCCAAATACGTTTACATTGAGGTGATGAGCACCCTGATCAAAGTATCCGTCCAGTACATGAACAAGGTTCTCTGTACGTTCTTCATTACTATGTCCCAGTGCATCCGGATTGATTGTCTGTGTATTGGAGATTCCGTCAAGCGCATCTTCATAGTCAAGTTTTGCAACAGAGTTTAAGGAAGCAAGAAGTCCGTTCTGCTCTGCACCGTAAGATGGGTTTGCACCAGGTGCAAGAGGTTCTCCCATCTTTCTTCCATCCGGAAGAGAACCTGTAGCTTTACCATATACTACGTTAGAAGTAATAGTAAGAATAGATGTGGTTGGTTTGGAATCACGATAAGTATGAATATGTTTCAGTTTTTCAAGGAATGTGGAAAGCAGTGTTGTTGCGATCTCATCTGCTCTGTCATCATCGTTACCATAACGTGGGAAATCACCTTCAACTTCAAAGTCTGTAGTAATTCCATCCTCATCACGGATAGCTTTTACTTTCGCATATTTGATAGCAGAAAGAGAGTCAACTACATGAGAGAAACCTGCGATACCAGTTGCAAAAGAACGATCAACTTTTGTATCGATCAGAGCCATCTCTGCTGCTTCATAGTAATATTTGTCGTGCATATAATGGATCATGTTCAGAGTACCTACATAGAGGTGAGCCAGCCAGTCCATCATCTTGTCATATTTTGCAACTACTTCGTCATAGTCAAGATATTCAGAAGTGATTGGTGTGTATTCCGGTCCTACCTGCTGTTTTGTTTTCTCATCAACGCCACCGTTGATAGCGTAAAGAAGGCATTTTGCAAGGTTTGCACGAGCACCAAAGAACTGAATCTCTTTACCTGTCTCTGTAGCAGATACACAGCAGCAGATGCTGTAGTCATCGCCCCATACCGGACGCATAACATCATCGTTTTCATACTGGATAGAACTTGTTGTAACAGAAATATTTGCAGCATATTTCTTAAAGTTCTCAGGCAGTCTTGAAGAATAAAGTACTGTAAGGTTTGGTTCCGGAGCCGGTCCCATATCTTCCAGTGTATGAAGGAAACGATAGTCACTCTTTGTTACCATATGACGTCCGTCGATTCCCATACCTGCTACTTCCAGAGTTGCCCATACCGGATCACCGGAGAATAACTGGTTATATGAAGGAATACGTGCAAATTTTACCATACGGAATTTCATTACCATGTGGTCAACGAGTTCCTGAGCTTCAGACTCTGTAAGAGTACCATTCTGAAGATCTCTTTCAATATAGATATCAAGGAATGTGGAAATACGTCCAACACTCATTGCAGCACCGTTCTGTGTCTTAATAGCTGCCAGATATCCAAAATACAACCACTGGAATGCTTCTCTTGCATCTTTAGCCGGCTGGGAAATATCATAACCGTATGCCTGAGCCATTGCTTTCATGCCTTTCAGTGCACGAATCTGATCTGCGATTTCCTCACGAAGCTGGAAGTCGTAACGTCTCATACCCTGGCGGTCACTTGCTGCGAAGTCTTTCTGTTTTCCTTCGATCAGAGCATCGATACCATACAGAGCTACACGTCTGTAGTCACCTACGATACGTCCACGGCCATATGTGTCCGGAAGACCTGTAAGGATCTTGTTATGACGGGCCATTTTCATCTCTGGTGTGTAGATATCAAATACACCCTGGTTATGAGTCTTAAATTCATAGTTGTTGAAAATATTTTTAATTTTATCACTTACTTCGTATCCATAGGTTTCGCATGCCTGCTCTGCCATTTTGATACCACCGTATGGCATAAATGCACGTTTGAGAGGTTTGTCGGTCTGAAGTCCTACAACCTTTTCCAGATTCTTGAGGTCTTCATCAATATATCCAGGACCATAAGCAGTCAGAGAGGTTACAACTTCTGTCTCCATGTCCAGAACTCCGCCGTTTGCACGCTCTGCTTTCTGCAGTTCCTGAAGTTTACCCCAAAGTTTGTTTGTTGCCTCAGTAGGTCCTTCCAGGAAGGAATCGTCCCCATCATATGGTGTGTAGTTCAGCTTAATAAAGTTACGAACGTCGATTTTCTCTTTCCAACGGTTCCCTTTAAAGCCATTCCACTGTTCAAAATCTTTCATTCTTTTACCTCTTTCTCTAAAATATTTCCGCGCATTTCTCACTAGCCTGATGTGAGATAATAAAATGTAATTTATACTTTTTTAGGACACTTTTCTGTCCACGGTGTTAGTATACGTAAACACAGGCATTATGTCAATTGGTTTTGCTTATGATTTTAATTAAATACAATCTTTCTCATTTTTATTCAGGATTTCCCATTTGAATGTACTTTATCCTGTACTTAAAGGATTTTTGTACATATAAAAATACAAAAAGATACTTGGCAGGATATCCATCACACATCCTGCCAAGTACCCGATATTTTTTATCTTATGTCAATCTGAATTTTGAATTTCTTTCTAAGATACGAATACAAAATTGTTACTTACTTCACATTCAATGAGCTGCTAATATAATCAATTTCGTTTACTTCTTTCATTTTAAAGTAACGATTATCGATTATTTATTGCTGTTACAAGAGCATCGATAGAGGCTTTGATGATATCCGCATCTACTCCTGCTCCCCACGCAAGAGTTCCGTCTGGTTTTTTAATACCTACATAAGCGATAGCTTTGGAACTTGAGCTGCGTTCCAGAGCATGCTCCTGATAAGTCTCCAGTGTATATTTCAGCTCATATGCTTTCTTTAATGCGTTGTTGACTGCATCAAGACGTCCGTTACCTGTAGCCTCTGTTGTAATCGTCTTTCCCTGGAAACTGGAAGTAACCTGTGTCACAATACCGCCGTCTTTCTGCTGGAAATGGACTTCATTGATACTGTATGGTTCCACAATATTTTCAAATGTCTGTTTAAACAGGCTGAAGATCTCATCCGGATGAAGCTCTTTATGTTTATGATCAGATACTGCTTTTGTTGCATATCCCATTGCTTCACGCATTTTCGGTGGAAGATTCAGGCCGAATTTTGTCTCAAGGATATATCCGACACCGCCCTTACCGGATTGACTGTTAATACGGATTACATCTGCGTCATAGTTTCTGCCAACATCTTTCGGATCAATTGGAAGATACGGTACATTCCAGTGATCCGGATCTTTGTTATCTCTCCAGTGCATACCTTTGGCAATCGCATCCTGATGAGAACCGGAGAATGCAGCAAATACAAGGGCACCACTGTATGGACTTCTTTCACTGACTTTCATTCCTGTGCATTCTTCGTATACCTCACAGATATGTGGCATATCGGAGAAGTCAAGTTTCGGATCTACTCCCTGGGAATACATATTCATGCCAAGTGTGACGATATCCACATTACCGGTACGTTCACCATTTCCGAATAAAGTACCCTCTATTCTGTCCGCACCTGCAAGTAAGCCCATCTCAGAATCTGCAACACCACACCCTCTGTCGTTATGCGGATGAAGAGATACGATTACATTTTCACGGTATTTCAGGTTCTCACACATATACTCTACCTGACTTGCGTATACATGTGGCATGGAGTGCTGTACAGTTACAGGCAGGTTGATGATACATTTGTTGTCAGCTGTCGGCTGCCATACATCAAGAACTGCATTACAAACTTCCAGTGCATATTCTGGCTCTGTACCTGTAAAACTCTCAGGGCTGTATTCAAACTGGAAATTTCCTTCTGTTTCATCAGCAAGCTTCTTTAATAATGCAGCTCCATCTACTGCAATCTTTAAGATTTCTTCTTTAGATTTCTTAAATACCTGCTCTCTCTGTGCAACAGATGTGGAATTATATACATGTACGATTGCTTTGGGAGCACCCTTAACAGCTTCAAAAGTCTTACGGATAATATGCTCTCTTGCCTGAGTAAGAACCTGGATAGTTACATCCTGCGGAATCAGATTCTGTTCAATTAAAATACGCAGAAATTCATATTCTGTCTCAGAAGCAGCAGGGAAACCTACTTCGATTTCTTTGAAACCAATTTTAACAAGAAGTTTGAAAAATTCAATTTTCTGCTCCAGGCTCATTGGGATTACAAGTGCCTGGTTTCCATCACGAAGGTCTACAGAACACCAGATTGGTGCTTTGTCTACATATTCTTTTTCTGCCCATTTCATGCATTTAACAGGCGGCATGAAATACTGTCTCTGATACTTGCTTGGATTCATCATTTTTCTCTTCCTCCATTATGTAAATATTATGTTTTTCCTGTGGGCTGAAATCTTACCGTTTTGATCATTGAATATAAATCCTCTGCCTGTTTTTATTGAAGCGGACTGAAACGGACGATTTATCTGATCCAGCTAAAATTGACATAAAAAAAATCTCTCATCCCCACAGACTTATCTGCAAGAGACGAAAGATACTATTATCTTACGCGGTACCACTCTTATTTTATGAACTACGTCATACACTCATGGGATACGGAACGAGTCATCGTTCTTATATCCTCTCCATATAACGGTGGACACCGTCTGCACCTACTCTCAGAAGGTTTCAGGCAGCTGCTCAAAGGCGAGTTCCACAATTTCCTTCCACTGCTTCTCAGCTCCCAGCAGTTCTCTGTGCTCTGGTCCATGTGTACTATTCCTCATCCGTGCATTTCTCTTATATTTTTAATAAAACCTCTGAAGATGATATTAACATAAAGCCGAAGCACTCGTCAAGAAAAACTTCTGCATTACTTTATAGCATTACTTTATATTATTATCATCAGTCGGGGCAACAGGATTTGAACCCGTATTGGTGCATTTCCCGTAAACCGCTATTTTACTACATTTTCTCGAAGCCCTTGTTTTTACTGCATATTTTATTATTTGCATGTGTAATAAAATCAGCTTCGACTTAACGTATTATATACCTATGCAACACAAAATGCAACACGAAAATTATATGAAGATGATACAATATTTCAAAAATAAGGTCAGCGAATTTAAGCTTCGTTGACCTTTTTCATTATATTCATATCAATTCTTGACTTGGTAGTTTTCAGAATAAACTCAGTTAGAAGATTATTTTATCTTCTTAAAACTTCCTGCCAGCACGTATTCTCGTACGAATCCCTCAGACGGGTGTCCGAGTCGAACAAGGTAGAATTTCTTTCCGGCAGAGTCTTTGATAGTTGCTCCTTTGATCACATCCACCAAGGTGTTCTTTTTTATCTTCGGCCACAGGGTTGATTTTGTCTTGCCGGCGTCCACGAACGTTTGGGTGTCTTTGCTTATTCTGGCTGCATATGCCACTTTTTCGGTGGTTGTTGTTGTACTTCCAGAGTTGCTTTCCTGGTACCGCAGAACGCAATCCCACGGATAGTTTCGATAACTTCTTACCAGGAATTCCTTTCCGGTTTGATCTCCCGGCTGTCCGCCTGTCGCAGTACCTTTTTCGTTTATAGATGCTTCTACTTCTTTTCCATTTCCGCAGTACATTGCAACATGATGCGTCTCATTCAGCAGCACATCTCCCCTCTGGAGTCCTGAGCCAGTCGATCGGTTAACCTTACTGGTCACGTCAGCGAAGCCGCAGGAAAGGAATACCGCTTTCATGTTGCCTGTGTAAGTTGCTCCTTTTGTCTTGACTGGGGCGCCTGCTGCCTGCCATGCGCTGATCACTGCTGAACTACAGTCGTAATCTCCTTTTTCTCCCCATCTGTATATCTGATCATATCCATGAGAATTGTCTGCCGCCCATGATTCCATCTGTTTGATTGCTTTTTCTGTTTTTGTCATTGTCGTATCTTCCTTTCTTTCCGCAGTCACAGCATACTTCCGAATCATGCTGATTACCGCTTTCTGTCTGCCTTCATAGTCACCAACCTGGTTCGGTGTCGGGTCTGCAGGATCCTGACGCAGTGTTGTGTAAATCTTATCTGCGGTATATGGTTCCGGAGTTTTAGACAAGATCCTCTTCAGTGCATCAAAACCACCCTGATGTAGAATATTGATGCATTCCATCATTGCGGTGTCTGGCATGGTTCCGTAGGCTTTTTCGATAGTCGGGGTGTATGTTCGTATCTGGTCTTCCATATACTCGTCCTGGCATTTCTTCCCGAGGTCAGTGCTGATGATACTTACAATGCACTGTCCTTTCGCAGATTCCGCTGTTACGGCGTATGTATCCCAGCTCTTCATCAGCAGGTCTTTTTCCATACCTGCATTATCCATGTCTTTGAATAGCTTCGGGTTTGCTCTCTGAATCCGGTATAACAGTTCTTTTGCTTCTCCTGCGTACCACTGCCCCGCACCGATCGTAATAGCTTTTTCATTGCTACAGTTCGCTCCGACCCCGGCAAAGCAGGAATAATCCTGCTTACCATATACTTGATCTCCGGATTCCACTGCGTACAGTATTTTTCTCAACACAGTTATATTTTGCTTATCCATAAGCATTTCCTCCAAAGGGGATGATTCCTCATCCCCTGAATCATTCGTCTTTATTTGCCTGTTTTACAATCTGGTTCACATATGTAGAAAGACCAGCAATCAGGATTCCCTGTGTGATTGCTGTAAAGATTGCCATTGCAATATCCTGTCCGGTACCGCAGGTGCAGGTGGCAAACACATAGATCGCACAAATTGCAATGCTGATTCCACCAAGGATGAGAGGGATGTACTTATCCTTTACTGCCTGTGCCTGTTTTAATGCCATTCCCACGAAATACAGGGCAATTGCTACTACGATGAGTTCCGGTTTTACATAGTTGATAATCTGTTCCATAATCATTCTCCTTTTCTTTCTAGGTCTTCTATTCTATGATTCGCAACCTTAATCTGTTCCTCATGCACACTCATTTTTTCTTCCAGAGCATAAGTTCTTTTGATAAGGTTATTGTGTTCATTTACTCTTTTAGTCAGTTCTTCCAGCTTGTACTCCATAAGAGTTCGTGTCTTTTCCTGCTGTGCATTATTGCTGATCACACATACAATTAATGTAACCGCTGCACTGATGCAGGCTGAAATGATTGTTTCCATCTCTTTTTCCTTTCTGGCAATTGCGCCGGCGCAATTTGGGTAAAATAAAAAGAACCTTTCGGTTCTGCTCTGATTTTCTTCATATGTTCTCCTATGCTGCAGTTACCTGCCAGTCAAATTCCAGATCTGGGGTTCCTGTTATAATGAAACTGCTGGTATCCTTTTTTGAAATATAGAGATCTCCTTCTCCATATTTTGTGAGAGTTATGTAATATTGGTTTTCTATTGCATTAAGTAGGATAATGCATTTGCCATCTTCATTTAAGATTCCGTGGCCGTGTTCTGGGCAATATTTTTTAACTGTATCAATATCTTCTTTCTGCAACTGTACTAATTTTACAACTGCAGGAAGGAGTTTCTTTGGATCCCAGTCTTCTGGCTGACCTAATTCATTATATCGGCATGCATCTGGGTAATATTTATCCATTGCTTCTGCATAAAAGCCTGGTACTACTCTATTATAGTCTTCGCTTTCATCACTAAGAAGTTCTTCTTTATATTTGAACAGTACAGCAGGTAAACCGTATAGTCCCTTCACATCTGTTTCCTCTAAATCTGCTATGTGATTTTTATACCTCTTAGATGAACCACTCATTGCACGTTTAATAACTCCATCAGATGTTATATACAAATTCGCAGAAGTATTAAAAGCATAGTTTTTGGTTGCCCAAGGGCTTGTTATCGTCCCAGTTGCCTCTATCGTTCCAGTTACATATAGTTCTCTTGCAACTCCCGGTTCTCCTATATTTAAATCTGCTGGTATCTGGATTCCGTTTCCAGATACTATGGAATCTATAAAATTCACACGCAGCTTACAACCATTTGTAACTTTTATCTCTTTTTCAAAAGTAACTGTTTGCTCTACCAGAATATCTGTACCTGCCTGCAAATGAAGATAGTCAAAACCATTTAGCGCAACATGTCTCAAATTGTCTGAGTAGTATGCTGACATATCCAGCAGACCGGTTTGCGTATCGCCTTTATATCCTTTAATAACTCCTTCTTTCAGTTCAGTAATTTTATAAGAGTTATTCCACGGTTGCTTTGTTGTTAAATCACCTTGAATAGAAGCTCCTGTACAGGTTAATTCTCCAGCTTCAGTCATAGAGGAATAATCACTCTGCCACATTATTTTCTTGGCCTGCAGGCGAATGCTGTCTGCTGATTGCTCTATCAGGGAACTTACTTCTGATTTGGTGACCGTTTCTATTCTCTGCCAGAAAGATGTATTCGTACCTACAGCAGGGCCTGTACATTTCCAGAGCTGATTGACGTTATTTCCATAATTGCCATGACTGCTCTCCGGATATGTTTCAGCGCTCAAAATTGTTGCTGTATATCCAGGAAGTCCATCTGCTGATCCGGTCTTTGTTCCAGCTCCCTGAGTAACAGAATCAATCTTGAATCCATAGAAAGAATCCTGACTGCCATCTGTATGCCAGTATACATAGAATTCCTGAGTTGGTACATAAACAGTCGCTCCTGCAATACTGGTTCCACCCAGCTTTGCAGCACACTTCATCGTTCCATTATCATTATAAAAAATTTTCACATAGTCATAAGTTGTACTCTCTGTCCTACAATTTTCTGAAAACTTTATGATAAGGCCTGTATCACCGTAAAAATACCTGTAGGTATTTCCAGTAGTAGTTTGGATGTAGATGTCTCCATTATGCTGCTGTTTCAACTCTTCTGATGTCCAGGAAGATGCCGGGGCATTACTGGTTGTTGGAACATCTAGTCCATAGAAATTGCCGTTTTTCTGGTCTATAGTTTCTCCTAAAGATTCCACACGAGAGGTTATTTTATTGGCAGATACCTCAATAGCAGCATTCATCGCTTCCGTGGTTGCGTAGCTCTTTAATGTATCATTTTTTACGTAGCTTTCAGAAACCGCCAGAGAAATACTGTCAGCTGATTGTTTTATTGCCGAATTCATTTCTATTGTGGTGCTGTATTTCTTTAACTTCTCATCCGTAGATTCCTGGGCAAGTTTTAAAGCCTCTTCCTGAGCTGCCTTCGCAGCATCCTGTCCTGCTTTCGTGGCTGCAGTCTCTGCATCTGAAGCATATTCTTGTGCCTGCTGCCTTAGACTTTCCTGCGCAGCTGTCAAATTTTCAGTTGTTGCATATGTCTTTGATACTGTAGTTGATAAGCCGTCTACGCTGGCTTTTATTGCTGCATTCATCGCCTCTGTCGTACTATAATTTTCTGACAGTCTTGTATTTACTGCAGTAATGTTCGCAGATAAACCATCTACTCCTCTCTTGTATTCCGCTACTTTTGCATCAAGAGCGCTGTACTGACCAGTTACTGTATCATACTTTGTTGTCAGATCCGAGAAGCTTTCTGTCAGACCAGATACATCCATCTGAACACTTGCTAACTTGCTGTACATGGTTTCTTTACTGTTCTGTAATTCAACCAGTTCACTCTCGCTGATCAGAGCTGAAATCTTTCCCTGAGTAATAGAAATACTTGTTTCGTTTGCCTGAAAACGTTTCAGGATGGCATCCTTGGCATATATGTTGATTTCCTTTTCAAATATCACACCGCCTTCCTCCTTTTCTAAAAATCCATAATAAAAGACATCCTTGATGGGATGTCCTTTAGCATGGGTTCTTGTTTGTTCAAATAGTAAGGCGTTAATTGATACTCCGACCATATCAACTAGTGTATCCGATTATATTAAAACGCTTTCAGAAGGAAAAATTCATTATTTTCGTACAACCTCTAATATTGCTGGTAATCCTCATACAAGTGGTAGTTGTGTTTTTATAATCTATATTATTGAAAAGTCAGTAAATGGAATAGGCTTGTCCATCAATCATAGTTCAACAGCATATTATATGAGAATTTCAATGGGAAAAATATATTATATCGCTCTATCTTAAATAGTAAGACATTTATGCCTATAAAATTTTTAATGTGCTCTGATCAAACATTAGATTTAATAAATAATCCGACAAAATTATTTGATAAGCAATTTCAAGATACGAAAAGTGCAATCGCTTACGGTATTCTTTTCAATGATAACGCTGGAACCTCCATATTCGGAGGAGGAGTATCTTTTATTATCGGATATACCTATTTATCTGATAATTATGGATCGCAGTTAGTTATAAAATATAATACACTCGGTTTAAAAATCCGATGTAAAATCGAAGGTGCATGGGGTGAGCTTTTAAATATAAAATAGTAACACCTCGAAGCTTTACATCTCAATGACCAAAAATATCGCAGCTTTCGACTCAAAATATACAACAACAAATGAAGGACTTAGAATTTTGTATGGAATAATAGAAAATGCCGCATACATATCATTTGATGTGGTTTGGATTCGTATACAACTTAAAGCTAATACGAGTAATCTTTTTGTGCGTATAGTGTATGGTAGTAGTCAAATTGAGAACTGGGTACAAATAAAATAGTAATGCAAAATATTCAAAATACTCTGCAAGTCTAATACAAAGTCAACGGATTGAAGAAAGTACTGTCAAAGAAATTACGTTTTATAAATTTGGTAGGTTAGTATCTGTGTTTATAAACATTAGTATAAAAGCATTCCATCCATCTACAACCGATTTTGTTGATATATGCGATATTCCAGATGATTATTTACCAACGCATAATTTGATAATAAATTATGTTACTCAGGTAGGTACCCCAATGCTTTTTCAAATACATCCTTTAAAAAAGAAAGCAAGTGTTTATGGTGTTAACGAATTAAAAAACGATTGGTTAATTCGACAAGTTTTCACATACATTTCTAAAGCTTAAATAGTAACACCTCAAAGCTTGCCTTGAAAGAAAACGTGACCGATATACAGGCTTTGATAAGCAAAGCTTCATCTAGCACGTACATTCTGTTCCACCTCTCTGGTGCTAACTATACAGGGAATGATCTTCCTATTGATGCGACATATAAATATGGATCTGGAATTATTTTTTACCGTAATTCAAATTCATGCAAAATCGTATTATTTCCGGAACGAGCGAAGCCAGTCTGGAAAATGGCTAATTGGGAAAAATGGAAAGACTTCGTAAATAATACGGTCGATTAACGATAGATAATTCTTGGTCTTACTATAACTAATACTCAAACATTTTTATGTTTTTTAATTAATATAAGCTAAAACTCAAGAGCCTCTTCCCATTTACTCTAGTAATGCCCTTCTCCGAATTTTTCCATTTTCCATATCTTCTGGATGTAATTCTTACCACGCAAAATAGACCACCATTTCTGGCAGTCTCAAAAATTCCATATGAAATCATCTTTGATTATGAAATATATCGTCTAAATGATGCTTTTACGTTCTCTTCGCTGACCGTTACGTACATCATAGTTGTATCTGGCTTTTGGTGGCCGGCGTACATTTGAATTTCCTGTAATGGTATTCCTCTATTGCCTGCATCCGTAAGTAAAGTTCTCCGGAATTTATGTGGATGAGCATGAATCTCTGTTTTGTTTCCTAAAGTCCGAAGCATGGATTGAATCGCCTGTTTTCCAAGCCTGGTATGTGGCTGTTTATTGCTTACGAACAGGGCCGGATTATTATCTTCCCTGGTTGCAAGGTATTTTTGAAGATGATATGCGCAATCGTCGGTCAGATACACTCTTCTCTCCTTTTTGCCTTTTTCTCCGTATATAATTACTTCTTTGTTTCCCCAGTCTATGTCCTTTCTGTCTAATCTTACTGCTTCCCCTATTCTGGCTGCTGTACTGTAAAGGAATGCCATGATTGCAATGTCTCTTTGGGATTCCGCATTGCATCGCAGATGCTCCATTTCAGCCTGTGTAAAGGGCTTTTTAATCATTCTTGGTACTTTTATCTTCTTTAATCTCCGCATAGGATTTCTGGATATGTAGCCTTCATCCGAAATCCATGCGAAGAAGCTGCTTAGGTATCTTCTGATTGTATCCATATAGCTCATTGAGATTTTCCGCTGTTCCTGATACATTGCCAGATAATAGCGAATGTCATTTGTCGTAATATCCTGTAGTCTTTTATTCAGGGTTGTTACTAATCTGGTCACACAGTCTTTATAGCGTTCCAGTGTTCCTATACTGCAGTTTTCTATACGTTTGCTTGCAATAAAGGTTCGAAGAATCTTTTCCCAGTGGCTCTCGGAAGTAACCAGCTGAGTACACTCCTGCTGTACCTCTATTCCATGAAATTCAATTGCCATAACGTTTTCCAGTTTCTGAATCTCTTCGTTTGATAAAATCTCCTGCATTTTTTCCAGGATTCTATTCTGGATCTGTTCTATATTTGTCAAAATAATGCACCTCCTGCATGGTAATTCTGCCATATAAGAGATGCATTTACAATTTGTTCACACCTATATTAAATGGGAAGACTACGATTATTTTATTTCTATTTCAAATGGAGTATAGGATAAGATAAGACCTCTTCCCCAATTCCCAATATCGATAGTTATGCTATTATCTGTCAGATTTCCTATGACTGATACATTACCATTATTCATTATCTCTTTTACCATTACTTGGTTGTTTTTAGTAACACCATAAATAATTGCAGAATACTGTTTAGTTGAAGCTCCGGCTAATATTGTAAAAAAACAAGCTTCGTTAATCGACCCAGCGCGTATCATTATTGTTTCATATTTTTGCCCAAAATTTCTAATTCCCTTGCAATAAACCGTTCCAGCCTTACTATTTAATTGGTTAATCGCCTGTAAAAGTGTCAGATTTCCCTGGTCCAGGCCGAAGGTTTGGGTGGTCAGATTTTGTAATATCTGTTTTGCGAGGTTTTCCAGGGTGATGATTCCGCCTTCGTTGGTGTCAGGATCGGTGAATATGAGTTTTTTCCCGGTTGGAATGGTGGTTACTTCCGGGAGGGTGTTTACTGCTACGCTTTCTTCTGGTAATGACATATTGGCTCCTTTCCGGCAGTCATCTGACTGCCTTACGCATCTATGCTAAAGCAGATGGCTTTTCCGTTTAATATAAGTGCTCCTCTGCTCACTGTTAAGATCTGTTGTTTATAGGTTGTAAATCGTCCGACTACCACTCCGCCGAACATATAGTCTTCATTATTAACGGTTATCGTATATCCGTATCCCAGGAATGTTTCTCCGTTCTCTGTTTTTCTGGTCCAACTGTACCAGGAAGATGGATATTCCCTCGTCACTTCCCTGCCGCCTTTGTACACCACTGCGGTCAGTGTAGTGGTTCCATCACCATTATCATGGTACCGGGCATTATAAACAAGGGTATTGTTTGTCAGACCATGGAGATCAGTGGTTACTTCTGAAAGATTCGCCCTGATACCATCTATACCGGTCTGGATATCAGCTACTTTATTGTTTGTGGTCGATATTGCTTCCTTAGCTTCATCTGCAGTATCCTGGGCTTTTTTGATATCCTCGCAAAGTCCTTCTGCATCTGCGATAATGGTTACAGTCTGAACATCAAGGGTCTGAACTCCTGTTTCATCATATAGAGTGCAGCGGATTATGTTTATATCCGGTCCTGTCGGTGTGTATATTTTCAGAATCTCTGCTCCGGAAGAACCATAAACGATATTGTAGGTTTTTCCGGAATCTCTGGACTCTTCTATCTGAAAGATTCCTGCATAACTGCTTATTAATCCATTGTCATTTTTATATGCTGAAAATGTCACACTGGATGGTAAAAGTGTTTTTCCGTCTTTCTGTTTTCTCATAACAAGAGAACTGGTCTGGATATTATAAGAGATCCCTATCTTGCCATCCTTTGATTTACTGACGGAAAAACGTTTTCGGATCCATACTCCATTGTTCTTTATTAACAGGAGTTTTCCATTGATCGTAAGAACTTTTCCGCTTAGCATGAGGGCTTTGGATTCCAGACCATATTGAGCTTCGATATCTACGTAACCATCATCAGTTGTCATGTCCGTTACCTGGTAAGTACGCGTTCTGGCATTCCAGGTGCCAGCGATTCCCTCAGATGCGGTTACATTAATAGCATCAATATGATCCGATACATCTGTATCTCCCAGATATATCCGCATCGTTGTATGGCAGTTGGTGTAATCTCCCCCTGTTCCATCCGGATTGGTATGGACTACATGTGCATCATTGTCCAGTAATGCTCCGACTGCATCCAGGGTGCTGATACCAGACAATGTATCCAGCGCTTTTCTGGCTGCATCTGCCGCCGCATCTGCTGTATCGCTGGCCGCTTTTGCTGTACTTGTTGCACTGCTGGCTGTTTCCTGTACGAAAGTAATGTTCTTACTCATCTGGGAGTATGCCTGGTTCAGGCTCTGTCCGGAATCATCAAACCAGATGCGGCTACTCTTGATTACCTGTGCACTGTTATTGATTTCCTTGAACAGGCTGTTAATGTCTAATTTGGATGCTGCAATATTGGCATTGTCTGAAATCATGCTGTCTACAATTACTTCATCTGCAATCGCACCTTTCTGGACGCCGGATGCGTCAATCAAGGTTCCTTTTCCCGTTTCGTCAAACAATGCAAAAGTAAAGCTTCCAGATGCATCCCTGCCCGCCTGCAGTCTTACTATTCCATTTGCGTCTCTCCACTGTTGGGTGGCTCCCTGTATCTTTATCCCGCCGTCATCTGAAACAATCGTGAATTTATCTGTGGAAATGGTTCCGGCTAAAAGATCTGAAATGGTAACTGTCTGCATGACTGCATTCCGAATCAGTGCTGAATCAATCACTGCATTCTGGGAAGTCAGATGGATATTCTGTAAATCCCCTACCCCTGCGCTTCCGGAAAGAAGCGTCTTGATATTGGCATAATTACCATCCAGAATGTCTATCTTTGCATTGGCCGCTTTAAACTGAGTAGCCGTCAGGTCCCTGAAGTTTCCTATATCCGCGTTTAATTTCTCGATATTTGCATTTGTTGCGTTCAGATTAGTGATTGTAGCATAGGTGATCTTGGCTGTATCTACATCCAGCTTATTGATCATTGCATGGTCTATCATTACCAGCTGGGCATAGTAGCGGTCCATTTCTTTTGTCTGCGGTCCTTTATAATCTGTATTGGTCTCTTCTTCAGATAAACCAACTGCCTCAATCGTATGGGTCAGACCGCCGTCATATTCCCACTCCATTTTCATGACCGGAACTTTATAGGAATCTCCGTTCAGATCCTCTACTGTTATGATATCCCAGGGATCCAGACGCGGATCTCCCAGAAGTTTCAGATTACCCGGCATATAAGAAAACTTGCTAAGGGCAGAAAAGATATTGTTTAATGCCTCTTCTGTCATGAACGGATTGGAAAAGCTTACTGTTCTTTCTCCGCTTCCAGCTGATATGGAACTGCTGTTTCCCTCTTCGTCCTTTCCTGTATAGCAGGTCAGTTTCTCTATTCTAAACAGATATTCATTGTGTTCGAAATTGTCCCAGTAACGCCCTGTTCCAGCTTTGTAATCGCTGTCTATATAAGTATGTATCTCTATCTGTCCCTGCCGGTTACAGATGGCAAATCCGCCATACATCTGTGCCACATAGGAAAGAACCTCACGGCAGGAGTATCCCTTAGGATTTGCCATTGCTATTGCGTCCAGACCATCTGTTGCTACTGATACACGTGTGATTTCTGTAATACGTTTCAGTATTGATACTGTATCCGTATTATCCGGAAGGCTGGAGGAAAAAAGCATTTCCAGCTTCATCATACGGTCGTAAGCCGTAAATTCAATCTGGTCTTCTGTCTTTTTTGGCTTTCCTGCCGTAAAATATCCAATCGGAATGTATTCTGTCAGCCCATCCACGTCCATACCAATCTGTAGAAGGAATTCATGGTTTTCAATTGCGCCGGCGCAATCCGGGATTGTTACGGTTACATACTGCGATATGACAGATCCCAGGGAAAAATCATCTTCTCCTTCAGAACCGCCCGTAAACTTGATGCTTTTTGCATCTGTAATACTGATATCGTCATATGTGATCAGACTCTTGAATGTTCGGGAATCCTGCTGTATCAGGTTTCCAAAGGCTTCTGTTGACTGATACATACAGGCACCTCCTTTACTCTGTCATGAATTCCAGAGCTGTCAGCTCTTCTATAGTCAGTGCATCATATCTGGGATCATCACATTTTTCCAGGATATCAACCGTAACTTTCTGGATCTCCACTTCTGTTTCGATCTTCAGAAGTTCTTCGATATCTCCGGCGTATCCTTCCTGATCCGGGATTACATAGCAGTCATCATTTACCAAATACTGCCCGTTTTCATCTTTCTGTGCATATCGGCTCAGTATATCCTCTCTTTCTGCAGAATAGGCTTCGGATGCTGGTCTAACTGCAGATACGTTCTTTTTTACTGCATATCCCAGTTTTACAGGAAGTTTCTTTATTTTCATTTCCGCATAAGTATTCAGGAATGAAAGGATCTGACTATTTCTGAGTTTCATCTGTCGGTTCCTCCTCTGTTGTATTGTCTGTCTGTTCCTCTGAAATAGAGTCCTGCATTTCCCATACGGTCTCCTGGAATGCTGCTACCTGCGCGCGAATCTCTTTTTTGTTCTTATTGAAAGCATCCTTATCCTGAATGGACTGGGTAATCCTGTCGTTCCCGCCGTTTGTGGAAATCTCCGCAAAGAGACTCATTGCAATCTTGTCTTCTACCTTAATCGTTCCATTTGCTGTTAAGCTCTTATTAATTGTCAGTTCTGCTGCCATGTTTCTTTTCCTCCTATTTCTGAATCAAGTCAACGCCAGTCCCCTGGTAGGTCTTAACGCCTTTCACATAGGTGTAGACCGGATAAATTGGTGTACCAGCATAAAATTTCTTTGTTACACGCGTATTGCTTCCTGGATCTGTAAATGTAACATTAAAAAAAGCAGGTGTTATAGCAGTATCAATAACTGCAACCTGCTCTCTGGTCAATGGTGGCCAGGTACATTTCAAGGTATATTTTATCGCAAGAACATCTCCTATCATTTCCGCATTAGCGGCACGTCCCGTATTCTTGGACCATACCTTTTCTTTTGATATTGTAAGCCCATTTAATTTCGGAGTGGGCATTGTCACTCCGTTAATAATCAAGTCATCTCCTGGCCCTGAATCAAATTTTGCCAATGCCTCGCCTCCTAACTAAATACGGGTTTCCCTGTTGATCTTTGATACTGTTGTCCTTCCTGTCGTACCATCTTGAAAAGTTTCTTAGAATCTCCCTCTAAATGGACATGCACTTCCATCTTCTGTCCATTTCCATTATTGCTAAAGCTCTCTAATGCGTTTACCATACCTTCAAATACGCCAGCCCTGATACCATCTACAATCTGTCCATTATTGGCTACCGCGCTTTTGTTTCCCATACGTCCAACCAGCTCCGGACCATTCTCACGAGCCATGAACAATTCTCCTATATTCGGAAAGCCACCATTAGCATACCAGTTTACGCTAAAATTCGGAGTCTGAAACCATCCACCATTATAAAGCCTGTGAGTATTCCACGAGGATATATAGAGACTTGGTACCGGAATATGTACGGAACGGAATCCATTTGCAAATGACATTGCCGCATTATAACCAATATTGTAAAGGTTTCCAATGCTATTCTGTATCTTGGTTCCCAGTCCGGAAAACTCCTGTGCAATTCTGTTTGTTCCCTGTTCAGTGCTGGTAACCATGTTTTTAATCTCATCAGCCACTTTCTCGGCTGCCTTGATCCATGTTTTATTTGTTTCTTTTGACACATAACCCCAATAGCGTTTGATATACAAATACACAGTTTTCATTGTATCCCATGTATCTCCCTTCATATCCTTCAACGCCGTAGTAACTGATTTTGCTGAAGCTTTCCATTCTTTCTCTGAAGTTTTATTGACTTCTTCAAAAGCACCCTTGGCGTCTCCCGAAATCGATGGAAAATCTCTTTTGGATTTCCCCGTAAGATCATCCCAGACTCCTCCTACTGTTTTGGTGATTTTTTCCCAAATAGTTGAAGCTCCTGTCTTTATATCCTCCCAGGTTCCTGATACAGTATCTTTGATCGAATCAAACTTCTCGGTAGCTGTTGTCTTTAATCCGTCCCAGGCTCCACTAACTGTCGTTGAAATTCCATTCCATGCAGTAGAGGCAGCTTTTGTTATCGTATCCCAGACATCTCCTATGGTATCTCTGATTCCTTCAAATATATCAACAACACCGCCAACCAGACCTTTGATGCCTTCCTGCAGTCCCTGCATCAGGTACTGTCCCATTTCTGCCATAACAGTAGATGGTGAATGGATTCCGAATGCATTTTTAAATCCATCGATAAACGGTTGAAAAACATGTTCTTTGATCCAAGAGCCAATTCCAACTACTACATCTTTGATACCATTTAAAAAGCCTTCCCATGTGAATTTTCCAGCCTCTGTAAAATGATCGATGATATACTGCTTGGCACTATTTACCGCATCTCCGAAAAGACCTCCAATAAATGCGGCCAATCCCCCGAATGCTGCTCCTATCGCTTCAAACAGTCGACTTACAACACCATTCCAATCAATATTAATCAGGAATTCTGCAACTTTTTCACCAAGACGTTTCCAATCTGTATTTTCAACACCTTGAATAAAGAAATCCAAGATTCCCTTTGCTGCATTCGAAATAGTCTGTCCGGCTTTTGCCCAGTCTATAGTTTCTATAGACTGATTAAGAAAATCAGCAACTGCCATCCCAAACTGTTTCCAGTTAAAGGTTGTTACCGCTGCGTAAGCAAAATCAATAATTGTATTAATTCCTTGTGCAAAACTTTTTCCGACTAATCCCCAGTCTGTTGTAGATATAAAAGAATTCAATGTATTTACAATCCCTGTTGTAATCTCTGACACTGTAGTGCGTATCAGATTCCAGTCCAAGGATGACAATGCACCATTGATTCCATTTCCAGCAGCTACTCCAAGACCATTCCAGTCAAATGTTTCAGCAAAAGATTTTGCATAAAGGAATATTGCATTTATTCCATTTGCAAGAGTCGTTCCCACCAGTGTCCAGTCTGTTGTGCTGATTGCATTATTTAATGTCTCTGCGATTCCACTTCCCCAATTTCTGGCAGTGGAATAAATCAGCTCCCAGTCAATGCCATTCAAGGCGCCATTGATGCCATTTCCAATTGCAGTTCCCAAGCTTCCCCAATGAAAGTTCTCAGCAAATGTATTAGCAAATCCAAAAGCTGTATTTAGCCCCTGTGCAAGGGTGTTGCCTACCAGCCCCCAGTCAGTTGCCTCAATAAATCCATTAAGGAACGTTGCAATGCTTTTTGCAACCTTATTTACAGTATTCTGGATATCGTTCCATGGAATACTCTGTAATGCGGTGTTAAGTTTCCTTCCTACAATCGCACCGAGTTCTGTAAAATCTGCATTTTTCCAGGAATCCTTGATAAGTTTTGCCAGATCTTTATACTTTCTTTGGATGGCTGTCGTTTCAAACATGTCATCCACGCCGCCTAGTGAGGAACCTTTTTCATTTGTTGTCTTATCATCTAGCTTATTGATCTGGTCAAACCCTAATATCGTACGTTTGTATTTATCCGCTGCTTTAGATGCCTTATTGGCACTCTTAGTGTTTTTATCCAGGCTTTTTGCATAATCCTGATTTACCTTTTTTGCTGTAACCATCGTGCTTTTTCCAGTCAATGCCCCCATGAGCTGACCGAATGAATTAACCACACGTATGATCATCTGAATCAGATTATTCAGAATAGGTGCTACAACTTCAAGAATTGGTGTAAAAGCGGTTGCAAAGGAATTTTTCAGTTGAGTCAGTGATGACATCAGCATAGATAAGCTTGCATTTGTATTGGTATCGTATTTAGCAAGATTATTAAATCCATCAACCAAAGCGCTTCGTAGCTTATTTGTTAAGGTAAACAGACTCCTAATTCCTAATGTATATTTGAGAATTGTCTTAAGTCCGCCTGTTAAACCTCCTGAGGAGCTTTGTGCGCTTTTCCCGATTCCCTTAATTTTTCCTGCCAGTTTTCCAATAACTGGAATACCAGTTGAAAACTTTTGAATCAATGCACCAAATAAACCGGAAGTTCTTCTGATTACAGGCCCAACTGCTGATACGGATTTCTTAAAAAGATTTACCGCATTTGTAAGTCCTCCCCAGCCTTTTTGCACAGCACTGATAGCTCCCGAGCCAAGACTGCCAAGGACTTTTCCGGTTCCAGATAAGATTCCTTTTCCGAAATTCAGTGCTTGTTTTGGAATGGAAACCGGTCTTGCAACATCTGTGCCATTTTTCTCCATGTTTGCTTTAGATTGTTCATATCTTTTTACTGCTGCCTCAGCATTCTTTATATCGTATTCCAGAGACTTCCAGGAACGACTTTCCTGATCAACACCAAGGCTTTCCATTTTGTCTCTTTTTTCATAATATTTATCAAGTACCGCCTGCGTTTTCTCAATATTGTCTTTTACTGCTTTATAATCTGCAGTTTCTGTTTTGATCCCTGCTTTCACCTGATAACCTTTAACCATATCTTTGATTCTCTGAAAGGGATTCTTTATCTTATCTGTTTCCTGCCTGATAGCCTCTGTGCTCTTTTTAACTTCCTGCCGGCTTTTATCCAGTTCTCTTTTCAAAGGACTGCTATCTGCTTCTATCGTAACTTTCAACTTTGCAAGATCTTCTCCTATGTTCTCCACCTCCTTTCTTTAAAGCCGCCGTATTCACTGATGACGGCGGCGGTTCCACTCTGCCATATAGGCTCTCCTGTTTTCTTTGTACTCTTCCCATTTTCTGTCTTCTTCTGCTTTTTGGTAAGTTTCCTGCTCTTCTTTAAACAATTCCGGATAATACTCCCATGGACGCTTTATATCTCCTTTTCCGGATATCAGTGTGGAAAAGTTCGCAGTGAGTATCTCTGCCAGGATAAAATTATCCATTATCGTCTGCTTTTCTTTTCGTTTTCTCTGACGTTGTAAACTGTCCATACTATCTATAATCTCGTTTATAGACAATTCCCAGTATTTTTCTGCCGGAATGCCTAAATCTAAAGCATAGAAATATAGCTCAGAAAGCTGATCTGACATCAGGCGTTTTCTACTGCCTCCAAGAGTGCTGTTGCCATCTTCTCTGGCAAAAAACCCGATACCACCATGATTGGAATGATGACTTTCTGATAAAGTTCAATCTGGCTGTTTCCCTCCTCAATCCAGGTATCATACAGTTTCTTTACATCATTATAATCTACTCCATGTTCCCATGGTTCCATTGCCGCCTGGATAATGGTAAGCATTACAGAAAGCGGCGGAATATCATCAATCATATTCATGAGGTTCTGACGGTATTTATTTTCCAGTTTCTCAATCGTGCCCGCCTTTAATTTCAGACGAAATTCTCTTTCTCCGACCTTCCAGTAAGCAAATGGCTGTCTTTTCTTTTTTGATTCTTCTGGTTTTACCGCCTCAGTTTTCTCTGCGTCATCAAGCCCTCCAAGAACCTGTCCTGCATTTTCATAATCTAACATCTCTTATCTCCTCCTTACGCTGGGTCCGTATATTTAAAGTCAGACTGAACTGCCATGCTTAATTCAAATTCAATCACACCATTAACAGCTCCGCCTGTACGTTTTACAGCTACCTGTGCGGTAAACTCAGTGACTGTACCATCTTTCGTTTTTTCCTGGAAATCCAGTACTTTTTTGTCATCCGCTGCTTTTCTCATCACGCGGTAAGGACTTTCTGCTTTTGTATTATCATATTTGAATTTGTATACGATATCTGGGAGATCACCAATCCCGATCTCATACATCTTATGTGGGTCTGTAAGACAAGTATTTTCTTCCTTGTCGATATCCACACCAAGTTCCGGAATCTCCTTCAATCCCGGAAGATCTGTATAAGCTGCACTTGTTGAATCCGTATGTTCCCTGTATCCCAGGGTTGTTCCGTTTGCTAACATCTTTCATTCCTCCTTTTTTATGTCCAATAAACTTCTTCTGAATCCATCGCAATGATGCCCTCATAACGCATCTGCTTATGCTTCATCCCCGACGGGTCCAGGATATCTGCACATTCAGTTCGTTTTAATCCAGTCTTCTTCATTGCCTCATCCACGGCAAGTGTTGTTGTTGACGTGCTCTTTCTGTCCCAGATATCAATCCGGTACCTGACAAAAGCTTTGTCTTCCTGTAAACCATTTTCTGAGCTGGACGCTTCATATACATTGTTCTGTTCTTCCACATACTGAATGGTCGCATCTTCCGCCCATGTACCGGGGTAAGAATCTGATACATGTTTTGAAACCGTCAGAAGTGCTTCATACACCTTATCTTTTATATTTTTCATTTTCTCTCCATATTTGCTCTTATTTCTTTCAAGATGATATCCTCATTATCTTTTAATGCCGGATACATAAACGGATATGCCGGTTGTCCAGTGCATTGATAAAATCTTCCTTTAGGAGTATCAATGTGAAACCAGTGATATTTCTCCGCGACTCTTTCATCCACCTGGCTCTCATGGATCCACCAGGGTGCCTGTGTATATGCAGGAGTAACTTCTGGAGAAATCCCTGCATGGTTTTCCTGTCCTTTGGGACCGGTTCCAAATTCTACGTATGGTGCATATTCCTTGTCCGTCCAACAGGTTCCAATGACTTTCCTATCCTGCTCCGAAACCTCTGCATAAATACTTTGCCTCAGTTCGCCCATATCCACATGGCAGTTCATGACTGCTGCCGATCTTACTATCTGGATTCCAGTAGATACCGCCTGTTTGAGATTTGGATCTGACATCGTTTTTAATTTATGCTCTAATTCTTCAATACCACTTACACTCATATTCGTTCCACCTCCAGTGTCAGGAAACGATACGGTTTAATAGCAATGATCTTATAGTCTGGTTTCTGATCTTTGACCGTATATAAGTGAATTCCGTCAAGCTCCTGGATATCTGTTCCATCTTCCAGGATAAAATGAACATTGCCTTTATCATCTGGATGACTGACATATTTCCCATTAATCCTGACATTCCGTATGTAGTTCAGGCGCTGACCATATTGCTGTGCCTGGACTTTTCCGGATGCAGGCCATGACTCTCCGGAAATAGAAGAGGCAGCACCATACTCTTCGCTGGTACTGCCTTCAGAATCTTTTTTTATGATCCTCTTTCTGTGGTAATATGTTTCAATCCTGTTTCTTCGCATTCTCAAAGGTTATCCCTCCTGTTCTTGCAAGCCGGTACCGGTTCATAATGTCGTAAACCTGTTTGGGAGCTGTTTCAAATGAATAGTTTTCCCCTCCCTCGCTTCTGGAAGTTTCCCCTTCTGTTCCCATCCGATTCAGGGCAATAACAGCAAGATCCCGCACTGCTTTTTCTAACGGTGTAATAATCACACTCCGATTTGTGTAGCTTTTTACAAAGTCGGCAGCTTCTTCCAGATAAGCTTCGATCAGGTTTTCATTCGTCTCGCCTGTCAGGAGTTTTACTCTTTCAATATCTCTGGCTTCTGCCATATAATCACCCTTTCAGAATATCGATAAGGTCCTGTTTGGACAAAGAAGAAATTCCAGTAAGTCCTCTTTTCTTTGCTAACATTTTTAATTCTTCCACTGTCATTTCTTCGATATTTTTCTCTTCGAGCGGTTCCGGTATTGTTTCCTTTGGCAGGCTTTCTACCGGTTCGAATCCATCATTCAACAATTTTTCAGCTACTGCTCCATCTGCCTCCCGCTCAACATTTTTTCTGATCAGTCTCATCACTCTGCCTCCTGAATGCTCAGATAAATAGAATCCAGCTTATTATCCAGAACCCAGATATCATGGAAACGACGGTAATCCATCTGCCATGCGTTCAGTTTCTGATTGATTTCCGGGCTGAAAATACGCATGATATCCTGCTTTGTTACTGCAATCGGTGTTGTTGTCGGGCAGATAAAGAAATTCAAATTCTTGGCTGTAGCACCTTTCTCATATCCACCTTTCTCCTGTCCACCAGTCTTTCCATCATTAATTTTAATTGTAGTATACATACGGTTAGATGGTGTAGAAACCAGCGGTACACCGTCTACAGACGGTACCTGTGTCTGAATGCCGCCTTTAGAAAAGGTTACTGCTGTAATCTTTCCTGCAAGCTCTAATTCCAACTCCATGATAAAATCTGGTGTTGCCTGGCATACAAGCGGACCGTTATAGTTTTCTCTAATCGCCTTGATGCCTTCTTTCACTTTACGCAGGGCAGAGGTTCCCGTTGTTCCCGGGACATAAGAATATCCGATCATTCCTGCTTTATTTGCTGTAATTGTTTCTGTTGCGATCTTAGAAATACGATATGCATCAATTTCCGGAATAACCTGTGTTCTCTGAAATTCTCCCATAACTGCTGAAGCTGTCGGGATAAAATTAGCTTCGTTAATGTCCATAGGGTCAAGCTGGAACAGGCGTCCGCGGTCCTGAGTCATTTTTCTGGTTTCGTATTCCAGAGTAACAGATCCTCTCTGATATCCGTTATCTCGATCATAATCTCCCATTCCCTGTACATTCATTTTCGGGATTTTAACCTCTGATCCACCGTTATAGAGTACCTGTCCGGCATTGGCATCCATCCAGCCGGTGGTTGCTTCCTGTACCGCAATCTTATCAAGAGTAGTCTGGAATAATGTTGCTGTTGCTAATGTATTAATTGCCATATGTGTTCACTCTCCTTTAATATTTGCCCATCATAGCATTGTAGACCTGCTGCTCAAGAGCTTTCTGTGTATCTGTTTCCGGGGCTTTCTTTTGCGGCTTTCCACCTTTTAACTTTTCTTCCACTGCTGCCTCTACAGCTTTCTGAAAAGCGTTTTTGACTTTTTCCATAGATTTCATACAGGAATCTGCATCCGTATAATCCAGGACTTCTGCAAGTTCTACCGGAAGATTATCACTAGCTAATGTATTTTTAGCCTCAGCCATCAGTTCTTTTCTGGTAACAGCCGCCTCTCTGTCTGTCAGATTTTTTTCTCTTTTCTGCTGCAAGTATTTTGTTTTTTCTTCCTCAGTCATCTTTGCAAGCTTTTCTGCTTCAGAAAGTTTATCATCTGTCATTGCCTGCCATTTTTTCTGCTCATTGGTAACGGCAGTGTTGATAGCTTTCTGCAGTCTGCGGTCAAATTCCGCCTGATTATCACCTGTTTTCAGAAAATCATCAAAAGATGGAGGGGTGTCTTCCCCATTAGCACCTGAATTGTCATCTCCTTCAGAGCCACCGCCATTTCCGCCATCTGCGGTTCCAGCGCCATCTCCTTCTGCAAATAACTGCAGGTTCATGGGTACTCTGCACATTGCTTTTACTAATCTGTTTCTCATGTTCTGTCCTTTCTGCCCAGCCTATTCGTTTTCACGCCCGGGCCATTCAGTTTTTGGAGTGACTCGCTTCTTTAACGTCTGGCGGAAAAAGACACAAAAATAAGACGCTTCACCCCGCGTCCCAGAGGGAGATATTCGGATCACCTATTCCTTTCCTTTGTCTGTGAGCTTTTCAGATTCTTTTGTGATCTCTGCAACGCCTTCATGAATCAGGTGCTCTGCCCTGGCTTTTTCTACTTCCAGAACAGTTCCTGCTTCAATAATTTTGTTCAATCGAACATCACTGTAACGTTTAATGCATTTTACTTTCACTTCCTTCACCTCCTCTCAGTTGCGCCGGCGCAAATTTACATATTAAAAAGAGCCTGTTTCCAAGCTCTTCTAATAATCAATATTTCTGTTTTGCCTTAATATCCAGCATTCGGATCATCATAAATGCGGCACGCTCTGCCTGTTCGTTATAATCTTTTTCTAATGGGCTGGTTATCATATTGCCTTGATTGTGATGAATAAAATAATGTGCAAGTTCATATGCTGCTTCATATACAACTTTTTCAAACATCTGATTCTCACAAATTGCAATACGATTACCCTTAAGTACACTCCCATATCCTTCAATTCTCTTGAGTTTTAATACAATTCCCTGTTCTTCTGCCAAAGCCAGCAAATTCTTAAACACGAATATCGGTTCTTCCATATCTGGTATGGATATTTTCTTTTTGACTGATTCTGTTTTGGTCTGAGTTGGAATAACTTCTTTCTTTTCTGAAATTTCCGGCTCATTCTCTTTCGTTCTGAAATAGAAATCTACCAGATACTCATATGATTTCCAGGCTTTATCAGTATTAATGGATTTTGCAAGAAGAAGTGCTCCTTTTTCTGTCCATAAATATAAATGAGCACTGAATTTATGGCAATCTGGAATTTCCCGACTGGCTTTAAACTGCTTTAATTCGTTTCCTTCAAGCTTGATGTAATGCTTCCCCTCTGTATATTTTTTCTTATTATACGAAAAATTATAAGATATTGTTTTTGTATCTGTTTCATACATTTGTGCCACTTGTGCAGAAGTTAATACTCTGATGCCATGATATTCTGTTATTTTTAAACTATTCATTTTGTGTTTATTCCTCACTTTCAAAATTATGATTGCAAGGAATACCCTCTAAATGTTATAATATTTTCAGAGGTTATTCCTCAGTGTATAAGAAGTTGTTTTCGTTGGTAGCGGGGCAACTTCTTATTTCTTTGTGTTTTCGGCATAAACCTTTTTGATACCTTCCATAACAACTTCATATTGCGTTTTTCCAGTTAATATGCAACATTCTTCTAGCAATGCTTTATCCTGCTTAGTTGCTCGAATCTTAATCTGTTCTGATTTCGGATTAATACTTTTAGGTCTGCCAGTCCTTGGACTCATATTCTCACCTCACTTTTTGAGTACACAATAAATATAATATCGTGTACTCAAAAAGTCAAGAGTTTTTTAATAGTCACAAAAACCACCTGTCGTTTCTGACTGGTGGTTATCCTATAACTTTTTCTATATCATCTATTGTTTTATCGTACAATGTTTCCCAATCTTCTGGTGAGCTGCCTACGTCTATGATCAGGGATCCATTGGGAAACACTTCCATAATGCTTCCTTTTCTTCCATCTTTCAGAATTACTGTATCGAATTCTTTTACTTCCATCTACTTCACCTCTTTAATATAGGCACTTGCCATCATTACGCTATTTTCATCAGCAGACTACCCGACAATAACATTTGCCGGCTTTTCCTTCAGACCATTTAATATGATTTTCTGTTCATACATATGCTTTCCGTACCCGTTTACTCCTTTGCTGGTGACTGGATACTTTGGAGCTTTTTCTATAATCACCTGTTTTAACTTGTTCCAATTCTCAGCATCATATCCAAGTCTATCAGAAAAAGCCTTTCCCTTTGCCAGTCCTTCCGGATGCGTGCCTCCAAACAAATACTTTTCAAATTTTGCATCTGTAGCCATTGCTTTCTCTGCATTTGGCAGTTTCAATTCCGGATGCTGTAGCAAATCATTTCTTCTCTGATAATCAAGCTTCATAAATCTCCATTTCTCAGGTTCATTATACTTCATTTCCTGGAAATCCGCAAAGCTTTTCGGCACGTCCTTTCCAAGAAGCTCTTTATATCTATCGTATTGTTCTCTGTCAGAATGTTTATTCTTGACGGATTTTTCTTCTGCCTCCGCCTTTGCATCACCTTTCACATATTTTTCATACCACTTTTCATATGTCATAGTTGCTGGAACTGTCTCTATGTGCCCTGTTTTCGGGTTATAGGCGCTTCGTTTCATATTCTTTAGGATATCTTCATTTATGACGCTAACGGTTGTAGAACGGCACCACGGATGCATGGGCGGATAGTTTTTCCCAACCTTGCGGTCTTTTAAGAAAAATATCTTTCCATCCAGACTCCGACAAATCTCGCTTGTCCTGAGGTCAAGGGTTGCAAGGTAACGGTATTTTTCTATTCCGCATTCCTCATAAGATCTTGCTGTCAGCTCTCCGGATAAAAAACAGCTCTCTGTTCGTACCAGTCGCCTGGCCTGCATGGCTCCTGCTCCACAACGGTTCATGATCACTTCCGAAGTTTCGCGGTCTGTTCTGCCAGTCAATAAGCTTACAAGTAATTCCTGCTTTAATGTTTTGGAAAGGTCCTGTGTGTTCTTCCAGATACGCTGGGAATAATGTCTTCCCGACCAATTCATATAAAGTACTTGTTCCACCTGTTTTTTACTGATATTAGAAAAGCTGAATCTAAGTCCTGTCTGCTTCTGGACATTGTAGATAGAGCGATAATAAACATCTTCGCAGAGATTTCGAAAGAAGCTGGTATCAAATAGCTGTTCCTGCTGGTATGTTTCCTGCATAATTGTATCTACCTGCTGTAAAAGGTCCTTCAGTCGTTCCATTCTGGCTCTGTATGCCGGGGCTTCCAGTTCCTGAAGAAGCTGCTGCTTTGTTTTATCTGAATCCTTATTTTTCAAAGCATTCATTAATTCTTCTAAAGATGTCTGGTCCTGTAAAGTGTTCAGAAGATTCCACGCTTGTGTTTCTGACAGTCCATACTTAGTCATATATTTTTCAAAAATGTCTTTCGCCTTATTGGTTAGCAGCATGGAAACATTTCTATACACCTTTACTATCAGATCCGCTGTTTCTTCCGCATCTTCCATTCGATGGTACATATCCCAGGCAGCTCTGTTTTTCCAATAGGAATCATTCTTCATCTACATTATCCTTTTTCTTATCAGATGTTTTCTCTTCTTCCTCTTTTTCAGTCTGATCTGGAGGGGTGTTTCCCTGCATTCCAAACATCTCCTGCTGCCGTTTCAGATTCTCTTCTGTTTCCTCATCCAGGGCTTTCAGTTCATCATCTACATTGTCCACAAATGGCACCTGTGATAGTAGTGTCTTCCTGCTTACTTTTCCCTAGAGATTTGACACAATCTGTGAGATTTCAAGAAGATTCTTTGGCAGGGCTCTGGTAAATGTCATTGTGATTCCTGTTGGATCCACGCTCTTTCCATACAGTGAAAGGAAATTGCAGAATATCCGGATACGTTTTCTTAAACCTTTTCTGTAGTATCTCGTTTTAATCTTTGTGATATTTTCCATGCCCAACAGTTTAAACTCCATGGCTACGCCTGAGACATTTCCGCCGAAGCTTTCATCTGTCATACAGGGAATATGGGAAAACTTATGAATATCCTGTTCTATCGCTTTTTTCAGGATCTCCACACCAGATTCATCAAACGTTCTGGTCAGATACTCTGCTTTCGCTCCATCTGGTACTTCCAGGACTTTTCTCTTTTTCAGCTGTTTCATTGCTGCGGTTAATCCATCTTTCTTTTCCCCATTCCCATCTTCAACTTCCTCATCTGCAAGCAGCGTTCCATAAATAGCTAAAATCGCATCTATAAACTGTTCTTTATCTGTAACTCGGTCGCTCATCAGAACGTTGTAGGCATCAATCAGTGGAATCTGAAGTTCAAAATCGCCAATAGCTAATTTATTATTAAGGTATTCAATAATAGGGATTTCTCCCAGATAATGTGGTATTGCTGGTTCTGTTGTTGCCTGATATGTACTGTTATTTTCAATATCCAGTTCATATTTATAGTTTGGGGTCACTACCGTTGCCATATAATGGTCTGTTGAAACTCCAGAATCATCCTTCCGGATATAATAATAGACAGCAAAGAGTTCATTTTCCTCGATGCTGTCATCTTTTACCATAAATGTATTTTCTGCTGAAATATTTTTCATGCATAGATAGTTTTCATTTTCTTTTACATAAATATATTCATAGGCAAGACCGTAAATGGAAAGTTCCAAGCCATTATCTCCATCTACTTCATCTGCTCCGGCCAGTTCCAGGGCGTCTGTCAGATCTGTAATATCATTTTCTGATTTATAAGATATCGGATTGCCAATGAAATAACTACTGGCCGTATCTGAGATGTCCCTGGCGTGATTACAGACCAGCTTATTTTCTCGTCCTGAATCATTTAGGATCTCATGCTGTCCTTCATAGTAAGCCATATTCTTTTTTAATCTGCTTACCATGCTGATATGTTTACTGATCAGCTGCCGGATCATCTGCTTACCTGGATTCAGTTCATCGAATCTTTCTCTTGGAATTGTAAATGTATACATGCTTCTCACATCCTTACTTCTTTTAATTTGGCAAGTCTATTACCGATTATGGTGCTACAGAAATAGCGTGTGCTGTCCATGGCGTGATCATGCTGCTTTATTGGTTTATCTTCGCCTCGTTCCAAGGCTTTCTCATCCCAGATATAGGATGCAAACTCCTTGATGGTTTCCTTGCATGAAGAAGCAAAGACAAGTTGTTCCATATTCAGAAGCATTCCTACCAGACGGATTCCATCCAGTACATCATTGTTTGCCTTTATGACCTTGTAACCACGTTTTCTAAGCTCTGCAATAAAAGAAGCAGCGGATGGATCCACGATAACTGCCTTGATCTTCGTTTCATCCAGCCACTCCTTCAGGTCGTCTGCATATTCTGAATCTGTTTTCTGTTTGCCTTTATCTCTTCCGGAATAGTAATACTCCCTGATGCAATACCATTTCCCATTGACCCCTTTATTCCAAAGCAGGAAAACAGTAGCATTCTGGGTACCGTAGTCGCAGGATACATATCTGCTACCATTGATTAACAGTTGAAAAAAATCGCGAATATTCTGAACATGTTTCTCTTCGTCAAACATATCATAGATGATGCCTTCTGCTGCCGCCCACAAACCAAGAATGTAGCGTTTAAAGAAAACGCCGATATACATGCTGCGGTATCTGGTTTTGATTTCTTCACTCAGAGACAGATTATCGTCCATTGTGAAATGAAGATATAACAGTTTCTTTTCCGTTGCTTTATCAATCCAGTTGGTTTTAAACCAATGATACGGACCGTCTGGGTTACAGTTGAACCAGAACTTTGAGCCGGTTACAGAGCATCGTCCTGTAGCCTGATTCACAAATGATTCTGGCATCAGTGCAACTTCGTCGAAGAATACTCCGGCCAGTGTAATACCCTGAATCAAGTCCTGTGAGCGTTCATCTTTTCCGCCAAATATGTAAAAGTAATTCTCTTTTCCTTTTCTTCTGACCACTACAAGATTGTCTGCTCTGTGATCTGTGATCGAATATCCTCTTGACCGTAGCATAAGTTTCAGCCAGAACAGGACATTTCTTCGAAAGGATCCTATTGTCTTTCCACACATGGCAAAATTCTGTCCCTCAAACGAATTCATTGCCCAGAGAACAAAGGACAGCGACATGCTGATTGTCTTTCCTGATCGGATAGCTCCATCAGCAATGATGCCACTGTGATTTTTTACTGGACAATTCTCTGTCCACCAATTTAAAGTCATTCTTTGCTTTTTCGAAAAAGACCGAAACTTAAATACCTGTTTCTTCATCTTTCCAGTCCTCCGCAGCAGTTCCTTTCAGTGCTTCCAAAAAACCATCATCTTCAAACTCATCATTATCGCCTGTCTGCGCTTTCAGTTTTGTAACCTCTGTCTGTGCTCTGATCTGCTCAATTCTGACTTTCTGTTCCTCAGTTGCCATATTCATGTGGTCAGATAGCCATTGTAGTGCCTTCATGCGGTCAGATAATTTAATGCTGGCTCCGTCTCTGCCTTGTTTTACTTCTGCCAGGATGGTTCCGTCCACTTCGGAAGAATCTTTGAATCTGACTGTATTCACAATCTTTGTGAGTGTTTTCTCTTCTCCGGTTTCAGGATCCTTTGTTTTGACTGGACCATATATTGCCATCACCGGTACTTCCTCAGTACCAAATTCTAAGTAATCTGTGATATCTGCGAAGGCTATATCCATGTACCTCTGGAAGATATCTGACTCTGAAAGAAATTCTCGGTTTAGACGTTCCTGCTTCAGTCGAAAGATTTCTTCTTTTATACTAGGTTTTACTAGGTTCTTATATCCTTCTACATTTGCTATTTCATAACTGCACCCATATGCTCTTTGGTACGCTTTTGTAGCATTGAAACTGCGAATGTAATAAACGCAAAAAAGCCGCTGTTTATCAGTCAATTCAGGATTTTCTATCACCTGCTCAACTTCACTCTCAGCCGCTTTCTTTTTCTTCGTCTTTTTCTTTTCCGAACGTTCGCTTTTTTTATCCGAACGTTCGCTATCCCATTTGTGGGTACATTTCCATCTTCTTACAGTGCCTTCTGGAATGTTTAACTGGCTTGCGATTTCTACCAGTTTCTTTCCCTGCTGGTATAGCTGTCTGGCTTCTTCTATTCTTTTATCTGGTGCTCTGGCCAAGCCTCACCACCTCTCATTCGTTTCGTTTTTGAGTATAGAAAAAGCAGCCCGAAGGCTGCCTTATTTTTTTAATGTCTTTTTAACTGTTCAAAATATTTTTCTAAATATTTCATTGTTTCACTAAATATTTCCTCGTCACATAAATACAGCGAAAAATCATTTTGTAAAAACATATGTTGTGAATATCTAAATATGTATATTCCTTCTTGTGAACAAGGGTTTAAAAAATTATCAAAAATAGTTTTATCTATCTCTGCATCATTTGCGCTCTCATTATTTTTTAATTGGCGTACCAAATCTGCTGATATTTTATAATTCTTTAGAATAATCTCACAATTTTCATCTACACTTTTTTCATTGTTTACTTCAAAGGATAAGCCTGCACAAAGAGTTGCGCCTATATTTTGTGAAATCATTTTGTTTTGTGAAAGTAAAACCTTTTTATATTCTGTATCTTCCTGAATAACTTTTTTACCAATATTATTTACCATGACGTCCATTTTTCCCATCATAAGTTTCAATGATTCCATGGCTCCTAATAATTCTGTTTGTTCCTTATCATTTCTTAAAGAGTCTAAGTATTTTTTGAACATATCTGACCATTGTTTGCTTAGAAACTCTTTTATCTGTGATGATTTTCCGAATTCTGTAATGCAAATATTATTAAGGCTTTTTATCTCACGAATGAAACGGAATATATTAATGTTTTTGGTCGTTCTGAACATAATTGAATTTTTCTCATTTTCAATTTGTTCCATGTTCAGTTCATAAATTCCATATTCTGCATACACATTCGCGTCTATAAAAGCAAATATGGGAATATTAGAATCTACAGCCGTTTGAAATTCCTTTCTGGTAATAGACAAAAACTCTTTAAATCCATCATCCTTTTCCCCAGTAGCTGCTGTGCCATACTGTCCTCCAATAATAAGAATAACCATGTCTGAATTTCTCATTGCATCATAGCATGATTTATCTAATGCTTTTCCAGGTGTATATCCAATATCTCCATCTTCAAAAAGAATCGGTTCAAAATCATGTACTCTAATAAATCCCGCCAGGTCTTCTCTTATGTATTTTAAGTCATAAAATGTAGAGCTTACAAATATACGAGGTTTCATACTCACATCATCCTTTAAGCTTTTTCTTTTATAATACATTATTCTTTACCTCACTTCAATAAAAACATCCCATATTTCTACAGGATGTCCACAAAATACACACAATCTTGAATTTCCTGCCAAAGAAAACAGAATATCAGGATTCGAACCTGCGGCTCCATGGCTCACGCTCACTCCCTCTCGGTGAGATGTTCTGGCGATCTGTCAGGTGGGTACTGGCAGTCATTCAAGGGAAGGAGAACTCTGTATGATCTTCCACTGAGTTCAGTTTATACTATAACATTTTGAATCGGGACATTTGGGACATTCGGGACAAATTTTAATTTTCTTTAAAAAATCTTTGAAATTCTTTTTTTATGCTCTCTTCTGTTGCTCTTCTTCCCATCTTTCCAGCTACCTGCTGCCACGTCAGTTCTTCAAACACTTTGTATTTTATGATTCTCTGCATTCTTGGAGGAATTGTATTTAGCCACTCTTCCACGTTTGTTTTTAACTGCTCTGTCTGGGATTTTCTTTCTTCCAAAATCTTCTTCTGATATCGGAGTTGGCTGTCATCTGTATAGTTAAATGTTGTTCCCTGGATTTTAAAATGTTGTGGGTTATAAGGAAACTCAGGATTGCTTCCGGATACATTGGTCTGTATTACTGTCTTTTTCTTTCGGTTTAGCTTTTTAATTTCCTCTTCTGTCTCTCTAATCAGTTCGCAGGCGTCTATGTATTGGCTTAAGATATTCTTGTCCATCGATATCGCTCCCCTCTCACAAATTCTTCAAACTTGCATCACATATTGCTCACATTTTCTGGATATATTATTACCTGTACAGAGCAAAGAGTAATTGCAAAACTTTTTTCTTTTTCATACTTTTAGCCGGGAGCATGATTGTTCCCGGCCTCCTTCTTTTTATGTATCATTTTTACATAAGTGCCAGTAATGGCAGAATAAACAGCAGAATCTGCATTTCTTTCCTCTGGTTTCGAATAACCAGTATCTTAAGCGTTTTCTCATTTTCTGTATTCCCTTCCTGTCTTTTGGTCTCTTAATCCGGTTATCTCCAGTCCCATACGGTATGCCATTGCCCGAAGGATACAATAGTCTTTATATATCTGTTCTGGCATATGTCCTGCTGCCCGGATTGCTTTACTAGCTGTTGGATCCGGATAACCTTCAGCGTTTCTTCCCATTATTCATCCCTCCCGCATAATTTTAACAGCTGTCTTCTGCATACGTCCCATTCTACCCATATCATGTCTTTTCTTTTAATCGTTTCATCTACCATCATCACTCTATATCTACGGTTTGCAAGGTGCCCCCCATAATAGGCATTTGATATCACGTGCGACTTACAGTTGATTTTTTCTGATGCTTCTCTTAATGCTATTACAGGCTCTATCACTTTTCCCGTTTTCATATCTGTAATCTCATATAGGTTCATTTTTTCTCCTTGTAGAATCTGCATTTACGGCATCTCTGTCTGGTTGTTACGAATCTTCCCTTAATCATGCTCATATTCGGGCATGTCGGAAGGACGTATACTGCAAGCTGGCCAATCTGTCCGGTACTGTGTTTGCAGGTCTTTGCTCTGTCATCATTCATCTTGTGTGCCTCCTTAGATATATTCTTCGATCAGCCAGCGGATAACTTCCACCATCTCTTTCTTAGTGATGCCGTTGTGTGTAGCCCATCCACTTACGTCCTGAATAGCTGTAAGTTTGTCCTCTACTTCTGTTTCCTCGTTATAAATGTTTTTAAATATTGCTGCTGCTTTTCCTACGTTCATTTTTCATCCTCCAGGTAATTCTTTCCAAACATCTTTACAAATTGTTCTCTGCTGCCGCATTTGGTTTCAAAAGTTCTCTGGCCGATCCGTTGCAGGGTGTATCTGACTTCTTTGTTCTTATGTGCAGATACATCTGAGGTCCTGTGGCATTCCGGGCAAAGATATACAGTCAAGCCATATTGCTCGGAATACTTACGGTTTGCACTTCCGTAGATGTGATGGCGTTCTGTGTAGCCGGTTTTGCCGCATATGAAGCACTGGCCCTTCATGTCTCTGTCAATGATGCTTTTGTGATGTTTTTTTCGTTTCTTTTTGATGATTCCTTTTGGAAACAGTAATCCTTCCTGATTCATCTGGTGTACCTCCGTAAACGTCTTATTGATCTGTTTCTTTTCCGAATCTCCAAGTTAAAATCTTCTACAGCTTCGGTAGCTTTCAATCTCTTATATTCCGCTAATCCTCCCCATGGTTTGTTAATGGCTGCATGATATCCAGAGTCACCATAAGATATTCCTCTGGGATTGTATCCGGTTATTTTTTTAAACAATTTCTTTTTCTGTCTGAGGTTCATGGCTCAATCCTCCGCTCCAAATGCTTTTCTGATTGCATGCTGATATGCTTTTGCAGCATTGCTTATACTCTTATAAGACCCCCGTAATTTGCATTTTTCTTTATATCCATCGCATTCAGTTCCATATAACCATGTGTTACGGCATATCCCGTCCTGGCTTGCGCAACATTTATACATTGTTTTCTCCTTTCCCCTGCTCCCTCTGACAGGCTCGGGAGCAGGAATAATATCTATGTGAATTTTGAAAGCACCCTTAGTTTTCCCACGGTCTTCCGTTATGGTCTACTTTTTCATTCAGCCATCTTTCCCAGAAAGCAGGATCCAGAAGCATGTTATAGGTTTTGTTTGCAAATGATCTCATTGCTTTTGCAAGATAATCGGCGGTACCATATGCTGTTAAAGAATCCATGTAGGTTTTTCTGGTTATCGGACTTTCTACCGGCTGTTCTGATTGCGCCGGCGCAATTTCTGATTCCGGGCGAACATCCTGTTCGGTTACTGGTTCTGGCATATATTCCGGATGATTCTGGATGTTGTCCTGTCCGGGAATCTGTGGTTCCGGCTCTGAAAGTGGTATTTCTTGACTTTTTCCCGTATTTTTCGGCTTAGGTTCTGATGTCTGAAAATCTGGTTTCAGTACTGTACTTTCCGTGCGCAGTTCTTCTTTTTCTTCAACTGCTGTTTTTTGACATTTATCCACAGAGTTATCCACTTTTTCCACTGGTTCTTTGGTCGGTTCTGGTTGCGCCGGCGCAATTTTCGGTTCTGGGCGAACACTCTGTTCGGTTGTTGGAGATATTTCTTCTTTCTCCGGCTCTGCTGGTGCTTCTTCTGGGATTCCGAAGTAATTTTCGTATGTACGGTTCCCTGCTGCCGCTTCTGCGAATATCTCCTGTGTATAAGCAAAAAACTGTTCCCATGTGATATTTTTCATTTCGCCATTGAAGATCTTCACTGTGATGTCTTCCTGGTGGAACATCAGGAACACTGTTCCCTTTCGGTAGCTCATGCTGTCACCTGGATTGATGATCTGGCTCATTCCTTTGATGTTTCCTGCCTGGTAGGCTTCGCTGCTATAGAGTGTGTTAAGGACTCCCTGTTTTTCATGGAAGAACTCCTGAATAGTGGCTTTTAACTTATCTTCTGTGCTCTGAGCCGACTTCCAGTCAAGCAGGTTCATTGGATTGTTTTCATTCTCCTTGTTGAAATCCTTCAGCTCTCGGATATCTTCTCTCTTGTCTTCCGCATGGAAGATCTGTCTGTCTTCTTCCGGAAGCTGGAGCATCTCTGTCAACTGGGCGAATTTGAAGTCCTTGTACTGTTCCTGAAGTTCCGGTGTATCTCCAGGAAGGGAATATCTTTCATAGACGTTCATAAAGCGGCTGACTCCTGATGGATTCATGCCATATTCTGCTTTGGCAAATTCCGCTATAGTGCTGTAACCATCATGTTTGTATGCTTCTGACTTATTGATTCTGGTCAGCTGCCAGCCGATCCGCACGAAGCTCTTTACAATTCCGCCTAACTCCTGTTTGATCTCATTTTTGCTCTGGATATAGTCATCCATACTTAACTGCATATATTCCATAGTATCCTCCTTATGCTATGCCTGCTGCCGGTACCTGAATCTTTATCTTCTTTTTTCGGATGTTCCGTTTATACCGGTTCAGGACATCATTGATGGTCTCTTTATCCGGCTGTCGGTCATATTCTGAATAGAACTGGATGATATGGTCGTCCTTCAGGCTGATCTCTATGGTGTAGTAGGGCTTTTTCAGTTCTGATTTTTTTCGCAGGAACAGGATCCAGCTGACGCCATCTGCCATCTTTCTCATGTAGGTGTCACTGCTTCCCACACAATGATGAAGAGTTCTTCCTTCATCCATCAGTTCTTTACAAGTCCCTGCCGGTATGATCATGTATTCCCGGTCTTCCCAGAAGTAATCTTTCATGTCCGGAAGCCTTTCTTTTATCCGGTCATCCAGTTTCTTATATCCTTCCAGCCGTTTATCATCCTTTCTCTGATTTCTCACTTCTACCAGCTGATCGTGCCTAGCCTTTAAATCCTTTGGAAATCTCACAATATCGTCAGTGGTATCGTATCCCTCTTCTCTTGCCATACGCAGGTAGTCTCTCCATATGATCGTGAATTTACTTGGAGCTATTTTCTGTTTCTTCAGGTAATTGACCATCCGGTTTACGCTTTCAAGTTCATTAAGGATGTCCTGGCAGTCACTTATTTTTAAATTCTTTCCGGCAATCCATTCCAGACTTTCCTGTGTGATCCGGATGTCATTGTTCTGTTCATATTGGAGCCATCCCAGGATGGCAGCTCCACCGTTTATCGTTTTCAGCCTGTTTAAATGGTTTCCGTCCAGCATCAGTGTCTCCCTGAGATTCCTTCCGTTTCTGTTGATCTCTGCCCAGTGATCATTTACGATATCTGCTGCCAGTCTTGTCAGACCGGATTTTGCCAGATATTCCAGATAAGGGTGGTTGTGGAAGGATATGATATAGATGTTTACGTTGAATTTCATGCCTGCATTTGCAAGGATATCCATTCCGCTGTGTTCCAGTCTTCCGGCTTTTAACACTTCCGGAAGATTTCCGGGATACAGGTATGACGGAACGAATCTCTTTCCATGTGGTTTGTCCCAGAATTCCTGCGAAAATTCATCTGCTTCCGGAATTGTGCCGTACCATACTTTTCCCCAGGTTTCCCCTAGCGGTATGATGGCTCTGATCTTCTCGAACAGTTCTATGTCTTTCTTCCCTGCTGTCCATCTGCAGACTGCCTGGAACTGACGCTCCACCCACTTTTTGCCATATTGCTGTAGAATGGTTACCGGTGCTTTGGCTGTCTTTTCTTCCTGCCTGCTATTTGCTGTAACCGGCGCTTTGCATTTCGGGCATATAGTCTTTTCTCCATGCTTCCATCCATTTTTTCTCCAGCCGGCATAGCCACAGGCGGTACAGTTAAACATAGTCCGCGTTTTTTCTTTTTTAAAGAACAGGATATCTCCTGAAAAGAGTTCGTTTTTCACCCAAGCTTCTGCCTCCTCCGGCACGCAGGGAACTTCTGCCATCATTTCATTGATTCTTTCCTGCTTCCGACTGTATGCCATGTCTCTTTTTGTTTCGTTCACTGTAGTCTCGTAGCTGTCAATACTGTAGGTTTCCAGAAAGTCACATACCCTGTCTTTATCTTCCCGTACAGCCCACTTCATATCCGGAGAACTGTGGTAAAAGTCATTTTTTAAAACCGGTTGGCCCACGCAAAGTCTGAGTACATTTTTGAGTCCGCAGGTTGTCCATGTTTCATTTACCCATGTGCTGTGGTTCTCTTTATCTGCGAAATACCGGGCTTTCAGTTCCCCTTTTACGAACAGGCTGATCTCTACCGCCCGCTCTCCTTCCACTTCAAGAAGCTGGCTTGCAGCAATCACGCTGTCGGAGTCTTTTACTTTTGGGACTGTGCATGGGATGCAGCGTAATAATTTTGTCCGCTTCATGCCTTTGTCCCTCCCATGTAGTAGTCCCGGATCAGTTCCTTGGCTTTTGCCATGCCGGGAACTCCAAATGTCACCTTGCCGGCGCTAACTCCTGCTGCCTTTATAATCGTTTTATCTACCGTGATCTGGTTTTTAAAAGAATATTCCAACAGAACCGCCATGCATCCCTGCAGAGTCTTTCCTTTCTTGCGGATCTGGTGGGCGATCATCTCATTCTCCATACAGAGTCCCTTGATGTACTCTACCCAGTCCAGCATCAGTTCCTTAGGTTTTAATTTCATGCATTCCACATCGATCTTGCCAATGGCTGCAGATGTGGAATCGCAGAGGGATGGGATGGCTTCTTCCAGATACATTTCTACATAATCATCCGGAATGCCGTTTTCCTTTGCCAGCTCTTTTAAGCTGTCCAGATCTCCTTCCTGCAGAAGATTGGCTGCCAGTTCATTGATCTCTGTGTATGAACTCATTTCTCCAAATTTCTCGAACATCATGTTCTCCTTTCGCGTTTTTATATTTGCATTTTGAATCGCACTGCATGGTTACTTAACAGCTTGTCCGCCTGCTGCCAGAGGTCTGCATTGCGTAATTCCTTCTTGTCTTTTCTGGTCCATCCGTTTTCTTTCCATTCCGGAAGGCTGCGGTATCCGTTCTGAAGGTACCCACTGGTTGTGTGGATTGTGACCATGGATGGTCTATGTATTCTCTGCAAGGCATCCACCAGGCATTGCAGAGCCATTCGGTTTACTGTTGTGTTTTCTACATACGCTGATCCGCTGATAGGATTCCCAGGGCCTTTAGGGAAATCCTTGCTGGCAATTATGTACAGGTATTTACCTTTCTTTACTTTTGCACCTTTTTTTCTGACAAGAATAGAAACATCTACTCTTGCCATCCTGGGTTCTCCCATCTTTAAATCCTCCTGTCTATCTTTATGAGCGTATAATGTCGGTACGCATAGCCAGTGAACGGATTGATTCCCATCTTTACTGACTCAGGGTCTATGTAGTATCCCTTTCGGGCAGTTGGGTAGATCATCTGTCCCTGTTTGTCTACCAGACTCCGGCGTTTGACTTTTTTTCTATCCGGTTCCTTTCTGATCAGATTCCGAGAACAGCTGTAACGTTTGATTTCATCCGGTTCATGTTCTTCCAAAGGCTTCGTAATGTACTCTGCAAGTTTTACATATCCGCCGGCATCGTAAAGGGAAGCGAAATATACATGTCCGTTTTCCCAGATCTCTGAAAGTAGCTTGTCCGTACCGGTGGTTTCATTGGCTTCGCGGTTTACCAGAAGATGTACATGGGGACCACCTTTCTTTCCGATTGCCAGACGGTAGATGTATTTCAGCCCCCACCCATTCTTTTTATATTTTGCTCTCAATTTCCTAATCAGCTTTGCCAAATCTTTTTTCATCTGTTCCCACGTGGGACGTTCTCCTTTTTTGTAGGTAAGAGTCATCCAGTAATCGCCTGGGGAGAAGTTCCACTTGATCAGTCTCCTGACGTCTCTTTGCCGTCTCCACTGATTCTGCTTTGCGATCTCTTCCGGAGTGGCTTTTCTTTTTTCTTCTCTTACCTGTCCCTTTGCTCCATATCTTCCTGTATGCTTCTCCTCTATCTCTATGGTGCTGTCAAACTCCCATACCTCTCTGATATATGCCCACCTCATATAAGTGTCTCCTGTCGTAAGTCTAATACCCCTAATCGAGCTTCCAAGAGGCTTTCCGCCCCTGAAAAAGAGTTAAAAATATAGCAGGTTTTTCCTGCTTGAATCTTGACTTTCTGACACCTGGATGTTATATTTTTTATAGGTTTTATTATCCAAGTGGCAGAAAGTCACCCTGACTCATGTATTTGCATTACATGAGTCTTTTTATTTGATCAGTTTCAACAATGCTTCCCTGATTTCGTCCATGCTTTCTTCCATATGTTTATTGTCTGAAACAGTAAACACTTCTTCACCTACAAATACTGACAATGATTCTGATTGATTTCCGTAATGGTAGCTTATATATGTTTCTGTTTTATCTGCCGCTTCGAGCGTAAGTTCTAAAATCTCTTTTAATTTCTGTTTAAACATTACTTTTCCTCCGATTCTTTTTTATTCAATATGTTCGATCGGACCGTACAGGCATTCCATCTCTTTTGCTTTTCTGGTTGCTTCTTCCAGAGTGCCTATATAACTTGCAAGGTTTCCGGCTTTAAATCGAACAATACGGATGATTCTCTGTTCGTTTGAGGGAGTTTTTACGGACTTCTGGGTTTTTCTGGAAATCCGTTCTACTTCTCTCTTTCTCTCTTCTTCTGTCATTTCTACTCCCATTCTCTATTGATCTGGCTTACCGCCCAGTATGCGGATATCCCAAAGAGGACGTTTAACCAGATCGGAATATCTACGTACTTCCCTGCAAGGATGCAGAGGGCTATGATTATGTACTGTTTCATTTATTTCTCCTCTCGGATCATCTTCATAAATTCTTCATCGGGTAACTGTGCTTCTTTGTAAAGGATTCTCAGCTCCCGGAGAGTAAAGAACTCCGGGGCTTTGAGTCTGTTACAGTCTGTCGCATCACTGTATCCCATTAATTTACAGATCTGGGATTTGCTTTTCCCAGCTCTGAAAAAGTGATAAAATCTTTTTGCAGCTTCATTGAGTGGAGCATCGCGGTTTAATTTTACTTTTGGCATTGTTTGCCTCACCTCTCTTTCTGGATATCTAAACCATTACATATATACGCAATATATTGTGTGCAAACATATTTTCTATACATTATATTGACATTCTAGTATTTTTATAGTAACATACTATTAGAACGTTCAATTTTAATAGAAAGGTGGTGTATGTATGGCAAAAAAATATAATTTATTCAGCAAATCTGACATGAATCGTTTTTCCAGAGATTTAGAAAAAACAATGCGTTCTAATATTGAGCAACAAGCAAATTCTCGTTGTTACGATATAGAATGTCCGCATTGTCGCTCCTCAGTTTCCGTAACTCCCGGAAAAAGTCTTTGCCCGTTTTGTCACAATGAAATTGATCTTAAACTCAATATTTCATATAAATAAAAATATTGAGTTTTTTGGAAGCCAGTTCATCTGCCAATGAATTGGCTTCTTTTAATAATTCCACTAAATAGCTTATTTTCTCCTGTGCCTCTGTTATATCCGCAGTTACTTCTAGCTGTATGAGGTCTTTTTCCATTTGCCTATGCTCCTTTCTCTATTTCAAAAAGATAATTTATTTCAACTCCAAGAGCTTTTGCGATTCTTGGAATATCACACGCTTTAATTAAGCATCTGCCTGCAATCATGTCATTTAACTTCTGTGGTGTACAGCCAACACGTTCTGCTACATAAACCTGTTTTAATCCTTTTTCTTTTATGGCCTTGGTGATTCCGGCATTAACAGGGTAATTCATCTCTTTTATATTCATTGCTTTTTATCTCACCTCTCTTTCTGGGTATCTCTATTGACTTTTCTTTGTTTCTCTCCTATTCTTGTATTACAGGGTAGTGACGTACCCAATACATAAGAAAGAAGGTAATAATTATGTCCGATAAAAATTCTCCCCTTATTGATTTGCCTGAACTCCCAGATTCTATCGATAATGCTGTCAAAAATCTTACTGATAAGCCAACACAGGGAATAGGGCAGACATTATCTGATGTATCGTATCTGGTTTTTGGTGGCATCTCACAAGCAGCAGATAAACGCCGTATGAAATATGCCCACAATTTGGAACTTTACAAGCAGGAATTGTCTCAAGTAATTTCATCCATTCCTGAAGAAAACCTCATTGAACCAAATATCCAAATAACAGCACAGGCTCTTGAAAATTCGAAATACTGTATTGAATCAGAAGAACTTCGTAAGCTGTTTGTAAATTTAATTTCCAAATCTATGGATAGCCATTACGTTTCAAATGTTCACCCATCTTTTGCAGAAATTATCAAGCAGATGAGTCCCATCGATGCTAGAATTTTAAAAACGCTTCACCCTAAATATAATTTTCCAGTTGTTGATTATGTGCTTGAAAATCATCTGACTTCCAGTTACGAATTGCAGTTTCCTGCCGTTTATATATCTTCGCTTTCAGATATTGATATATGGAGCACCTCTTCTGCAATTTCATCTTTAGAAAGACTTGGAATAATTGCATTAGATACTAACTCTTCCTTTTCAGATAAGTCAGTTTATATTCCATTCGAGGAAACCGATTACTACAAGGCTTTTTCTTCAAAAGCTATTCGCTTCTACGCTTCAAAAAGGGCAGCTATTCATAAATATCTTGGTTTCTTCACTCCTCTTGGGAAGAATTTTTTTGAAGTCTGTGTAAAGTAGCTAATGTATTTTCATTGCTTTTGATTGTCATTTTGCACATTTCTTTTACATAGCCATCTACTTTCTTAAAATAGTAGGTGGCTACTATTTTGGCAGTAATTGCTGATACAATTACGGATGTCATAATTATCAGCACTTATTTTGTCCCTCCTTTCTGGGTATCTAAATTTTCAACATGTTGAACTATGCTTCAAAAAAAATTTCTGATACTTTTTTATTAAGTGCTTTTGCTATCTTTAAAAGAGTATCTGTCGTAGTCGTTGTGATTGCCCCACTTTCTAAACCAGATATAACAGTTCGCGATACTCCACTTTTTTCCGCCAATTCGCATTGAGACATTTTTTTCTCTTTTCTGCACTCTTTTATCTTATATCCCATTTATTAATCATCTCCTTTCCGTTCATCATGTTGAACTGTTTGTATCATAGCACCCCATTTTCATTTTGTCAAGTATGTTGAACATTTTTGTTGACTATTTTTTCAACATGTTGTACAATATACTAAACAAAAAAGAGGTGATTCAATGACACTAGGTGATATCATTAAAAATTATCGTGACCGCAACAATATTACAATAGGAGAATTTGCAAGTGCTTGTTCTCTAAGTAAAGGTTATATTTCCATGCTGGAAAATAATATTAACCCAAGAAATAATAAGCCAATTTCCCCAACGTTGCCTTCTATGGCAAAAGTTGCATCTGGCATGGGAATTGAATTAGACACTTTATTAAAAATGTTAGATGGCAAGCAGTCTATACAACTTATTGAAGATAATGCAGATTCAATCCAAGCAGTTTCAAGTTCTTCTCAATGCAAGGAAATCATAGAGGTATGTGAACAGTTATCTGCTCACAACCAAAGAAAGGTTCTTACCTATTCCAAGAATCTCCTCTCCACCCAGCAGATGGAGGATGATCTGCTGCCAAACGCTGCACATGAGATGAATCCAACTGAGGAGCAAAAGAAACATGCGGATGATGTTATGAAAGATGATAAAGAATGGATCTAAATCATCCTTAAATAAAATATACCTATATTTTTCAGCAATGAATACTTGACAAAGTCTTTGCATATGCTATAATGTCACTAATTAGTGAATGACTGCTGGGCGGTCGCGGAAGAGCTTTGGGATTGTATTCCAAAGCTCTTTTTGCATTATTTTGGAGGATATTTATGGATAAAGATACTATTCTCTACGCAACAGTAGATGAACAGATTGAAAAATTAAAAAAACAAGGATTGATTATTAGTAACCTCGATTTTGCCCGTTCTGAACTTGCATTATATGGCTATTCAAATTTAATTAAAAGTTATCGTGATCCTTACACGATTATGTCTGAAGAATGTTCAAAAAAATATCGATCAGGTGTTACTTTTGAACAGATTCAATCTTTATATATACTGGACAAAAATCTTAGAAATGCAGTTATGGCTTCTATGCTTGACTTAGAAGAATACGTTAAAGAAGCAGCTGCTGATGTTATCGCTTATAAATATGGCACAAATCAAAACGATTACCTTCAATACCGTAATTATGTTAACAAAAAGAAAAGGAAGCAACGTTTCACTTTGCCTGCAATCCTTGATACATTGAAAAAAACTTTAAATACTGACAAGAATCCTATTGCCCATTACTCTCAAAAATATGGCGTCGTACCGCCTTGGATTCTATTTAAAAGTGTGTATTTTAGCACTATTGTAAATTTTATAAATTTATTTAAACATGAAGAGCAACTTGCCCTTGCACAGAAAATGTATGACGCCAATACTCTTGGCATTCCTGATACTGCACTTATTCCCTTAATGATGGACACCTTGTTTATCTGTATTGAATACCGAAATTTGTCAGCACATGGCGGGCGAGTATATAATCATGAATGCAGTAGCAGACTACGTCCTCCTGCCGAAGCGAACAATCTTCGTGGTTTTAGCCAGTTACTATTTCTATTAAATATGTTGAGATATCAACAACCATTTGAGAATTTAAGCGAAGCTCTAAATCTGCAGCTAAGTCGACACTGTTCTATGTATCCTGAAGATATAACTTACCTTGGGCAAATATTAAACATAAATATAATTCAGCGAACTCCCGTTTGGATTTCGGCCAAAAGTAGTAAGTATCATATAGATCAGCATTGTTGCGGTATAAAAAAGCCTATTGAGTTGGAACTTTCCGATGCTCAAAAACAGGGATTTCAACCTTGTAAAAAATGCTGTCATAAAGATGCTTAACTATTTTACATAAACTTTTTACTATAAATTCGTAAAGGGGCGATTCTATTGACCTACGAAGAACTATTAACTTTATCCGATTCTGAGAATTTGATTGTTAAAGAAAAGGAGCTTTCTGGTTATGGCGGCCGGATATACAAGAACAGAATTGCCATTAATCGGTCACTTCCTACTCAGATAGAAAAGTCCTGCGTACTGGCAGAAGAGCTTGGGCATCATTACACTACTACTGGAGATATTTTGGATCAGAGTAATATCATGAACCGTAAGCAGGAATACCGGGCACGATTATATGGTTATAATCTTAAGATCGGGCTTACCGGTCTGATCGGAGCCTATGAGTCCGGTTGCAGGAATTTTTATGAGATGGCTGAGTGTCTGGATGCTACAGAAGAATATTTAAAAGAAGCTATTGATTGCTATAAATCAAAGTATGGATTATGTGTATCTGTGGATAATTACATAATTTATTTTGAACCATTTGCAGTAATACATCTGATTGCTCCGCCAGATTGATTCTTTTTAGTAATTTGATATACATTTAAGAAAGAAGAAATGTTTGATTATGAGTTCTAAACATTCAAAAAATGATGGTAGTTGCTTGGGATATTTTATCATTATTGCTTTTGTATACTATGTCTACGACAAATATGGCATTAGCATCTTAAATTTTTTAAAAAAATCAGCAAAAATTATTTTCATAATTATTCTGATTTGGTTTACGCTTTTTATACTATATAAAATTATTAAGATAATTTATAATTACATATCCCACAAAAAGAATACTCCTCCGGAGAGTATAGCTTTAAATACCTGCGATTCAATATCAGAAAAGAAGGAAGTTTTTACTCCTATTCAGAATAATCCATCGGACTTTTTATTTCCAACAGTTCCTCCTGAATTATTGTCAGATGAATTAGATTTTTACTTCACAGAAGCAGCTTATTCTGTATTAAAAAAAGAAAAGGCATCTGTTGGTATGATACAAAGATCATGTAAAATAGGATTTAATCGTGCCGAAAAAATATTAAATCAACTTGAAATCGCTGGAATTGTTGGACCCGAAATCGGAACTCAGCCTCGCCAAGTTTTAATGTCATATAAGGAATTTCAAAAGGCCTTAAATAATGGTTTATTTGCAAAATTATGTATCCCTGACAATTTAAAAACATGTCTATCAACGTTCGAATCACCTGTAGTTGCTTCAAATGATAAGCGTTTTAAATATTACAATGATAAATTTGATTATATGAATGGATACGATTTTGAAGAATATTGCGCTCATTTATTACATGATGTTGGTTTTTCAGATATAACTATAACTCCTGCTAGCAATGATTTCGGTGTAGATATCCTAGCTAAATATAACGGGGTTCTATACGCATTTCAATGCAAGCGTTATTCATCAAATGTCGGTGTTCATGCCGTGCATGAAATAACCGGCGGAATGAATTACTACCACGCAAAAGTAGGTGTTGTTATTACAAATCAATATTATACTAATCAAGCGCAAGAATTGGCTACTGAAATAGGTATTCAGTTATGGGATAGAGATTTCTTGCAAAAATTAATAGATGGATCCATTAATGGTTCTGACCTGATTTCTTTAATATTCGCTTCAAAAAGATCTTTTTAATATAAAAACCGCCCCAGTATTGGCGTACTGAGACGGTGAATAGAATCTCCGAAGAGATACCTCTTAAGCAAAGATATTGTATCATCTTCGGAGCAGTTACACAAGCCGAACGTTTGTGTGGCTGTTATTTTTATACCCATTTTTAAGGAGGAGATACTATGGCAACTGCAAAAAAACTTCCATCTGGGTCATGGAGATGTCAGGTGTTCTCTCATTTTGAGGAACAGATCCAGCCTGACGGAACCGTGAAAAAGAAACGGATCTATAAGTCCTTCACTTGTGATGATCCTTCCACAAGAGGGAAACGAAAGTGCGAGGCAGAAGCCGCTGCATGGGCGGCGGACAAAGAACAGTTTTCGGGTATACAATCAATAGACTTCGGGGATGCAATGGATAACTATATTAATTCCAGAGAAAATGTATTGTCACCAAGGACCATATCTGAATACAGAAAGATGCGTAAAAGATATTGTAAAGATTTAATGAAGAAGAAAATAGACCTGATCACGCAGGATGATGTGCAGAAGGCAATAAATTATGAATCTCTTACCCATTCACCGAAAACAGTGAGGAATATTCATGGGCTTATATCGGCGACTTTCAAAGCATACCAGCCAGAATTTGCACTAAATACAGCCCTTCCGAAGAAGAAGCGGGTTGATCTATATATTCCTACTGATAATGAAATAAAGCAGCTCCTTGACTTTGTTAAAGGAACTGAGATGGAGCTTCCTATCCTTCTCGCTGCATTCGGTCCCATGCGTCGTGGAGAAATCTGTGCATTGGAATCGGATGATATCTCTGGAAGTATCGTTCATGTAAACAAGAACATGGTTCTAAACCAGGATCTGGAATGGATCATCAAAACTCCCAAGTCCTATGCCGGCGATAGATTTATTGACTTTCCTGATTTCGTTGTTAAAAAATGGAAGGGAATTCATGGCAGAATCGTGGACCTTAATCCAGATGTTATAACCAAACGGTTTGAACATTGCCTGAAAGGTGCAGGTTTGCCGCATTTCCGCTTTCATGATCTGCGGCATTACTCCGCTTCTATCCAACACGCCCTTGGCGTTCCTGACGCTTATATTATGCAACGTGGTGGCTGGAGTAATGATGGGGTTCTAAAGGCTGTATACAGGCATGCCCTTTCAGATAAAGCAAAAGAATATTCAGACATTGCTAACAATCACTTCAATGATTTATGCAACACGAAATGCAACACGAAAAACAAAAAGCCTTGAAAATCAAGACTTTTTAAATCGGGGCAACAGGATTTGAACCTGCGACCTCACGGCCCCCAGCCGTGCGCGCTACCAAGCTACGCCATACCCCGCAACAAATATAAGTATAACAAATCCATCCTCTGATTTCAACTATTTTCTGTAAAATCACCTAAAATTAACCAGAAAGAAATTTTATATATGTTCTCTGTAATATAAGGCTTCTTCCTGGTTTATCATATGTATTCTAAGTTCCTCTACGCTGTCATAACCACTTTTTCAAGATTATCTACGCGCATTTCCAAACTGGCAACTTTCTCCCTGGTTTCTTTATTCTCTTTCCTATAGCGAAGTTCATCAATATGTGCATCAAAGAGGGCAGATATCTTTCTGTCAATTTCATTTTCCAGTTTAAGTTCGATCTTTTTCACACTTCCCTGCAATTCTTTAATATCTGACTTCACATTTATGATATCAGCTTTCATATTCGTGATATCAGTTTTCATATTCGCGATATCGGTTTTCATATTCGCGATATCGGTTTTCATATTCGTGATATCGGTTTTCATATTCGCGATATCGGTTTTCATATTCGCAATATCGGTTTTCATACCTGCCATATCATTCTTCATATCAGACATATCACTTTGCAAACCAATAATGCTTCCCTGAATAGAAAAAAGAATACTTCTCAATTCTGTATCTTCCATTTACTCTCCCTCCTTTCATAATTCAGTACATTTCGTTCTCTTTTGTATGAATTCATTGTACCATCGAAAGGAATAAAAGTCCATGTCGAAATTATAAGATTTTTATAAAATATATTTCTACAGTTTATGTATAAACAATCCACTCCGGAGCTTCGGTTCGAACCATGTGGATTTTGGCGGCATTAATTTGCTCTCATCAGCAATCTTCATCAGATCTTCCATGGAAGTCGGATACATAACAAAGGCCACGCCACCGGTTTTGTCTGCCAGCCGGGCAAGTTCTGCTGCCTTATGATTTCCCCCTACAAAAGAAATCCTCTGGTCTGTACGTGGGTCTTCGATTCCGAGAATCGGACTGAGAACTTTTTCCTGAAGGATAGATACATCAAGCTGTCCTACCACATCTTTTTTCTCATAAACATCCGGCCATGCCTTCAGATGATACCACTGTCCATCTACATACATTCCCATACAATGCTTTTCTACAGGTTTACATGGAAATCCAGGCATCAGCATCAGTTCAAAATTAAATTTCAGCGCCCCCAGAAACGCTTTTACAGTCAGACCATTCAAGTCTCTGACAACCCTGTTATATGGAAGAATACAAAGCTGATCATACGGAAATACAACGGATAAGAAATAATTGAATTCTTCTTCACCTGTGTAATCTGGATTCTGTTCTCTTCTCTTTAAACCTACTTTTACCGCAGAAGCCGCACGATGATGCCCATCAGCGATATAAAGAGAATCAATTCCTTCAAATTCTTCACGTATTTCACCAATAATCTCCTGATTATCAATCATCCACACTCTATGTGTAATCTGATCATCCTCCGTAAAATCATATGCTGCTTCATGATTTTCTTTCCAGTCATTCATTAGCTTAAGAAGCGATTCCGGATATCTGCATGCAAGAAAAATAGGGCCTGTGTTAGCATTGCAGGAATCCACGTGGTGAATTCTGTCCTGTTCCTTATCTTCCCTGGTCAGCTCATGTTTCTTGACTACACCATTCATATAATCATCAATAGAGCTGCATCCTACAATGCCAGTCTGCGTCCTGCCCTTTCTTACAAGTTCATATATGTAGTAGCAAGGCTTTTCATCCTGGAGAAAAATTCCTGCTTTTTCCATGTCAATAAGATTTTCTCTTGCTTTCTCATAAACCCGTTCATCATATAGGTCAATCTCCGGTTTCAGATCCATTTCCGGTCTGTCTACATGAAGAAAAGATAATGGGTTCTTATCTCCGATTGCCTTTGCTTCTTCTCTGTTTACTACATCATACGGAAGCGCAGCTACATCTGCTGCCTTTTCCTGCACAGGGCGTAACGCCCTGAATGACTGAAGTACTGCCATGATATTCTCTCCTCTCTTGTATCCTTGCCTCATTTCTGCTATTTTTATTATTTTCTTTTCCGGCAGAAAAATAATAAAACTTATTTCGTCTTAAAATCAAACAAATCCTTACAATTGAAACAAGGGACTTATTTGATTTGATTACCATTAAATGAGACACAAACTATTTATTATTTTATCACATTTTTCAACTTATATCAATGCGCATATCAAAACACCTAACTTTTTTTTGAAAAACCTAAAAATTTTTGTATTTTCTATTGCAAAATTTTTTTTATATGGTATGATAGAGTCAGAAATTAAGGAAACCAATTGATAATTTTAAGGGAGGTCATTTTATGACAGAAGGATTAAAATGGACTGTAAATGAGGTTCCGAAATCAGATGATAAACATCTGGAACTGATGTCCGAAGAAAACGTAAAGAAAGCAAATGAGTTTCACAAGAGTTTCCCACAGTATAGTGTGACACCTCTTCAGAACCTTTCATCCCTTGCTGAATATTTAGGAGTAAAGAATATTTTCTGTAAGGATGAATCCTACCGCTTTGGCTTAAACGCTTTCAAAGTACTGGGAGGTTCCTATGCAATGGGACGTTATATCGCAAAAGAAGTTGGCCGCGATATCAGCGAACTGCCATACAATGTTCTCTCTTCTGACAAATTAAGAGAAGAATTTGGACAGGCAACTTTCTTTACTGCCACAGACGGTAACCATGGACGTGGAGTTGCATGGGCTGCGAAACGTCTCGGCCAGAAAGCAGTTATAAGAATGCCAAAAGGCACAACAAAAACACGTTTCGATAATATTGCCAAAGAAGGTGCCACTGTTACAATTGAAGAAGTAAACTATGATGACTGTGTAAGAATGGCTGCTGCAGAAGCTGCCAAAACAGAACATGGTATCATCGTTCAGGATACTGCCTGGGACGGATACGAAGAAATTCCTTCATGGATCATGCAGGGCTATGGCACATTGGTTCTTGAAGCAGACCAGCAGTTAAAAGAAATGGGAATTGACCGTCCGACTCACGTATTTGTTCAGGCCGGTGTTGGTTCTCTGGCTGGTGCTGTAGTTGGTTATTTCGCTCATAAATATAGAGATAACCCGCCGATCATGACTGTCTGTGAGGCAAGTGCCGCTGACTGTCTGTACCGTTCTGCGGTTGCCAAAACAGGTAATCTGGTAAATGTTACCGGAGATCTTCAGACTATCATGGCCGGACTTGCATGCGGTGAGGGAAACACTATTGGATGGGATATTCTCAAGAATCATGTAGATGTATTTGCTTCCTGTCCTGACTGGATGAGCGCAAAAGCAACACGTATCTACGCTAATCCACTTGGAGATGACCCTCACATTGTTTCCGGCGAATCAGGTTCTGTTCCGCTTGGTCTTTGCTATACTGCTCTTCATGACGAAGACGCAAAGGATTTAAGGGAAGCTCTGAAGCTGGATGAAAACTCCGTAATACTGGTTCTTTCCACAGAGGGTGATACCGACCCTGTTCGTTACCGCGAGATCGTATGGGATGGATTATACGGAACAAATGAATCATTAAGTGAATAATCACAGCGATTTCTGGTTTTATAAAAAGTATCGCACACGCGCATTACATACTTTGCAACCAAATAACTTGATCATATAAATATTGGGAGGATACAAAAATGGATTACACAAAAATCAACGAAGCTGCAATGGGTTATAAAGATGATATGACCAGATTCCTTCGCGACCTGGTTCGCATTCCTGGTGAAAGCTGTGGAGAAAAAGGACACATCATGAGAATCAAAGAAGAAATGGAGAAAGTCGGATTTGATAAAGTTCAGATCGACCCTATGGGAAATATCCTCGGATATATGGGAACAGGTAAAACTCTGATCGGCTTTGATGCTCATATTGATACTGTAGGCATCGGTAACATCAAGAACTGGGAATTTGATCCATATGAAGGTTTCGAAACCGATGAGGAGATCGGAGGACGTGGAACATCTGACCAGATGGGCGGTATCGTTTCTGCAGTATATGGCGCAAAAATCATGAAAGACCTTGGTCTTTTAAATGATAAATATCAGGTACTGGTAACAGGTACTGTACAGGAAGAAGACTGTGATGGACTTTGCTGGCAGTATATCATCCATGAAGATGGTGTTCGTCCTGAATTCGTTGTTTCCACAGAGCCGACAGATGGCGGTATCTACAGAGGACAGCGTGGACGTATGGAAATCCGCGTAGATGTAAAGGGTGTTTCCTGTCATGGTTCTGCTCCTGAGCGTGGTGACAATGCTATTTACAAAATGGCTGACATTCTCCAGGATATTCGTGCATTAAATGAAAACGATGCAGCTGATACTACCGAAATCAAAGGTCTTGTTAAAATGCTTGATGAGAAATACAACCCTGAATGGGAAGAAGCTCGTTTCCTTGGACGTGGTACTGTTACAACTTCCGAAATCTTCTTCACATCCCCAAGCCGTTGCGCAGTAGCTGACTCCTGCTCTGTATCTCTTGACCGTCGTATGACAGCCGGAGAAACATGGGAAAGCTGTCTGGATGAGATTCGTGCTCTTCCATCTGTAAAGAAATACGGTGATGACGTAACTGTATCCATGTATGAGTACAATCGTCCATCCTATACAGAACTTGTATACCCGATTGAATGCTACTTCCCGACATGGGTAATTCCGAAAGATCACAAAGTAACACAGGCTCTGGAAGAAGCTTATAAGGGACTGTACGGCGAAGAACGTCTTGGCAATGCTGAAACTGAGGGTATGAGAAAAGCTCGTCCACTCACAGACAAATGGACATTCTCTACTAACGGTGTAACAATTATGGGACGTAACAACATTCCTTGTATTGGATTTGGACCTGGTGCAGAGGCACAGGCACATGCTCCAAATGAAAAAACATGGAAGATCGACCTTGTAAGATGTGCTGCTGTATATGCTGCTCTTCCAACTGCATATTGCAAATAATCGTTCTTTAGACAACGGATTCTTATAATCCCAGAGGCCCGATTTGTGTTCAGACAAAATCCCTGCTCACTGCTTATTGCTCTCCGCAATTGAAGCAGGGGACTTACTTGATCCGGTTAAATAAAAACAATACATAAAATGTTTTGTTACAATTTTATTTTACAATTCATATTCAGAAAGGATAAGCTATCAAAAGCATAGCAGGTACTAATTTTATGAAAACATTACAGGATTACATTGACAAATTAAACAGCTTAAACTTCAAAGAAATGTACAACAACGATTTCTTCTGGACATGGGATAAAACAGATGATGAACTGGAAGCTGTATTCACAGTTGCTGATGCCCTTCGTTTCATGAGAGAAAATAATATTTCCACAAAAGTATTCGAAAGCGGTCTTGGAATCTCTATCTTCCGTGATAACTCCACACGTACACGTTTCTCTTTTGCATCCGCATGTAACCTTCTTGGTCTGGAAGTGCAGGATCTGGATGAAAAGAAATCTCAGATTGCCCATGGCGAAACAGTTCGTGAAACAGCAAATATGGTTTCTTTCATGGCTGATGTAATCGGTATTCGTGATGATATGTATATCGGTAAAGGACATGCATATCAGAAAGAATTCATGGATGCTGTAACAGAAGGAAATAAAGATGGTATCCTTGAGCAGAGACCTACTCTTGTAAACCTTCAGTGTGATGTTGACCATCCAACACAGTGTATGGCAGATATGCTTCACATCATCCATGAATTTGGTGGTGTTGAAAATCTGAAAGGCAAAAAAATCGCTATGTCCTGGGCTTATTCTCCATCCTATGGCAAACCACTCTCCGTTCCACAGGGTGTGATCGGTCTGATGACACGTTTCGGTATGGATGTTGTACTTGCTCATCCGGAAGGATATGATGTAATGCCTGAAGTAGAAGAAATTGCTAAGAAAAACGCTGAAGCTACAGGCGGTTCCTTCACAAAAACAAACAATATGGCTGAAGCTTTCAAAGATGCTGATATCGTTTATCCTAAGAGCTGGGCTCCATTTGCAGCTATGGAAAAACGTACAAACCTTTATGCAGAAGGTGATTTTGACGGAATTGACAAATTAGAGAAAGAACTTCTTGCTCAGAATGCACAGCACAAAGACTGGGCTTGCACTGAGGAACTCATGAAAACAACGAAAGATGGAAAAGCCCTCTATCTGCACTGCCTGCCAGCTGATATCACAGGCGTAAGCTGTGAAACAGGTGAAGTTGATGCTTCTGTATTCGACCGTTACAGAATCCCGTTATACAAAGAAGCAAGCTTCAAACCATACATCATCGCTGCTATGATCATGCTTTCCAAATTTGAAAATCCACAGGATATCCTCAAAAAACTTGAAGTTAAGGCAGCTCCGAGAATTCTGAAATAAACTGTCTTTCAGAATATTAATCTCGAAATCTTAATTATACACAAACAGAATTTATTGTTCATACAGACAGTAATCAGGCAGTCAGCGTGATTACTCAAACGCATTCATTACTATATTGTATAGCAGGCAGGGCTGTCGCAGAAAGCAGACAATGTTTATTGCGGCGGCCCTCTTTGCCCTTAATCAGGAGGTTTTTACAAATGTTTACACGAAAAAGAATTGTTATCGCTCTTGGCGGAAACGCTCTGGGAAATACTCTCCCGGAACAGATGGTAGCTGTAAAAACTACTGCAAAAGCATTATGTGATCTGATTGAAGAAGGTCATCAGGTTGTTGTTGTCCATGGAAACGGACCTCAGGTTGGTATGATTAACAACGCAATGTCGGCTCTTTCCAGAGAAGACGAAAATCAGCCAAATACTCCTCTCTCCGTCTGTGTTGCCATGAGCCAGGCTTATATCGGCTATGATTTACAGAATGCATTAAGAGAGGAGCTTCGTATCCGCGGCTTTGTCCGCACACCTGTTGTAACAGTTGTCACTCAGGTTCGCGTTGATCCAAATGATCCTGCATTCGAAAATCCGTCCAAGCCGATCGGCAAATTCCTTACTAAAGAAGAAGCTGAGTATCAGACTAAAGCTTATGGGCATATCATGAAAGAAGATGCCGGACGTGGTTACCGTCGTGTTGTTGCCTCTCCGAAGCCTGTTGAAATTGTTGAACAGGATGCAATCAATAGTCTTGTCGACGCAAATAAAATCGTTATCTGCTGCGGAGGCGGCGGAATTCCTGTTGTTCTTAACGGACATCATCTCAAAGGTGCATCTGCTGTTATTGATAAGGATTTTGCAAGCTGTCTTCTGGCCAAAGAACTGGATGCAGATATGCTTATCATTCTTACAGCAGTAGAAAAAGTTGCTGTAAACTTTGGCAAAGAAAACGAAAAATGGCTAGATGACCTGACGGTAGAAGATGCTAAGAAATACATTAACGAAGGTCAGTTTGCCCCAGGTTCCATGCTTCCTAAAGTTCAGGCTGCTGTTGATTTTGCAAGTTCCAAGGAAGGAAGAACTGCCATGATTACCTTACTGGAAAAAGCAAAAGACGGCATTCAGGAAAAGACCGGAACCAAAATCCATCTTTAATTCATTTTACAGATACTACGGTATCTGTTATACAAGCGAATACTCTCACAAAAAAGTTCTGACGTTCAAAAGCACCAGAACTTTTTTATTACATTAGTCAATCGGATAAAATCATCCGCTTTCGCTACACGGCTCTACACCAAATAACTGCTTCGCAGTTTGATTCGGTTAAAATAAAGAATGAAATGTAATCTTTATTTTATTTTCGGTGTTATATCACGATAGTCTATATCTTCTAACTCTCTGACATCTTCTATTTCACAAATCTGCGTATCTTCGAGATGTTTCATGATTATTTTCTTCCCACCCTTATCCCCCTCCAGCGCAAGTAATTCATTAAAGTATTTTTTTCTGAAAATACATGGATTCCCTAACTTCCCCTGACAGGAAACGGAGGCAATTCCCCTCTCGCTGTTTAAAAATACTTCTATCAATCTGCAGATTGTCTCTTTACTAAGCCATGGCTGGTCAGAGACTGTAAATAGTACTGCATCTGCATCCAGATTGGCATTCAGCCCAATTTGAATAGTTGAAGAAATTCCCTTCTCCGGATGATGGTTATAGAGAACCTGGATTTGATTTTCTATGGCCATCTCTGCGATCGTTTCATATTGTGTGACTACAGTAATATTACACGTAATATTTTTTAAGCACCCTCTATTTAGCTCAATGACAGTTTCATCCTCAACAGGATTGCCTTCTTTATTTTGTTTCAAAATGTTTTTCACTTCATTTTCCACTTCCATAAGCAAATCCAGAATATGCCTGTACATAGGCATTCCGTCTACTTCATACAGAAGCTTATTTCCACCAAAACGGCGGCTGTTTCCAGCCGCCAGCATAATCATTGCAATTTTCAAAGTTATTTTATTCCTCCCATAGGCTTCCATATGCTGCTATGGTATGTTTTTTTCCCAGTTCCTTTACGATATGCTCCGCAGATGTTTCCTCTGTAAGAACATCTGATTTATTCAGATAAACTCTGTAAATCCGCTCTTCCACGTCTTTAAACAATCCACAGATAGAAGTTGCTATCTTTATAAGATCATCCTCTGTGATCGGAGCTTCCAGACCTTTTTTGAGAAATTCTGATGTTCGTTCCATTCGATATGCGCTCTGACTGATGGGCTGTCCCAAACAATCCAGTCCGATCACACTGATCACAATATCCGCGCAGGCAGGTATTACAGGCTCCCATGCCTCAGGAACCTTTACCGGATGATGTTTCGCACCATCAGCTTCCACAAGCATCACATCACATAAACCTTTCAGTTCCTCCATCTTTTTCTCTGAAAGCGCTGCATATTTACCTGTTTCTTCCTCATATTCAGCTGCAATAACATATCCTTCTCTATCCAACATTTCTTTTACTCTGGCAGCGTCTCCTCCCCTCACAAAGGGAAGTTCTGATTCCCCTGTCATATGTGTGGTTGTCGTAATGATTACTCGTTTGTCTCTGTCAAGCAATTCATCAGTAAGGCGATAGATCAGGCTCGTCTTGCCTCCACCGCCTACGACAGCAATTACAGGGTATCTCTCATAATCAATCTGCAGTAATTCCAGAAAATCGACCTGGTGCTTCATATGGCATCACTCCTTCTGAAAGCAGAATTTCCAGCACGCTGCCTGCAATACAGCGAGCCTTATCGGAAATCGTAAAACAATTTTTCTTTTGCTCCTTACGCGGATCAATATCTGCAATCTTCATTCCTTTCGGCACTGTAAATCCATCACGTATAATACCACGCAACACACCTGTAAGAGAAGCTCTGACAGGCACGTCCCCGATCCACGCAAGTATCTGGTCTTTTTCTACGATATCTGAAATTTTTGAGATACAGTGAATCTCACCAGCTGCCGGTGCATGAATCACTCGCTCTTTGCCAAAGCCAGCGATCACACCCGGGACTCCTGTGTTCGGAAGTGCTGCTCCCCTGGAAATAACTCTGGCAAGATTATGTCCACGCATAGTCTCAATCACGTAGTCTACATCTTCTCCCGCCATAAATCCCGGTCCAAGAGCAATCGTCAGATCTGCCATATTTTTGGTTGTTCCAAGATTTCTTTTGGCAAGAATCGCATCTACTAATGCAGCCGGTCTGTATTTCTGAAGAATTTCTCCCTCTGTATCAACCATAAGAGGTATCTCTCCCGCATTCCAGACAACATCACATTCCTGAATACTGTTTATCTTCCTGCAAAGAACCCCTTCCACTGAAGACTGTCCATCATAAACTGCCTCACAAAACGAAACCATTCGTCTGATTGCGGTCGGTTTCTCGCATTCCAGCACGAGCAGACGGTATCCGCTACGATACAATCTGTGAATTGTACCACTGGCAAGATCGCCTCCTCCTCTTATGATTACAACATTTTCCAATCCATCCCCGGCATTTCTGGCATTAGTATTTATCATCTTACTGTCTTTCCTCTTCTTGTCTCATTTTCATCCATTACTTTTTCTACTGCATTTACTATATTTTCATATCCTGTACAACGGCACAGATTTCCCGCCATATGCTTTCTTATCGCTTCTCTCGACAATTTCTCGCCACGTTCCAGCAAAACAGTCGCAGACATAATAAATCCCGGTGTGCAGAATCCACATTGTACTGCACCCTCTTCGATAAAGGCTTCCTGAATTCTGGTAAGTTCTCCATTCTTCTCCAGACCTTCCAGTGTGCGAATGTTTTTGCCCTCTGCCCATACTGCCAGATAAATGCAGGAATCTATGGTTTCTCCATCTATGATTACTGTACAGGCTCCGCATTCTCCTACCTCACAACCTTTTTTCACAGAGGTAAGTCCAAGACGGTTACGGAGCATATCAAGTAACGACTCCCTTACATCGACATATTCTTCTACTTCTCTTCCGTTTACTATACACCGTACAAGCTGCATCTGCTTTTTCATACGCTGTCACCTCCTGCAAGTTCAATAGTACGTCTCAATGCCCGCGCTGCGATTTCTCCTCCAATCTGCAGGCGGAATGCCTTAGATGCTCTCCAGGAATCTCGTGGATTGATTTCTTCCCGAACCAGCTCAGCTGTTTTCTCATACAGATCTTCTGCAATCTTCATTCCCTTTAATGCTTCTTCTGTCTTTACACAGCGGTATGGAACCGGAGCTGCAACTCCAAAAGTAATACGCACATCTTCAATCACACCATCTGACAGATTCACTTTGCTGACTACACTACAGCTGATAGTTGCGATATCCATGGCATTTCTCATAGAATACTTGATATAGTGCCCACGATAACCCTGATATTCTTTTGCAGGAATGATCACATAAGTCAATACTTCTCCCTGTCTCAGATCTACTTTACCAGGTCCCAGATAAAAGTCTTTCACCGGAACAAGACGACCTCCTTTGCCATCTTCAAGACGCAACAGAGCATTCAGGGAAAATACCGTTGGTGCACTGTCAGCACTTACTGCACCATTACAGATATTTCCACCGATCGTGCCAATATTTCTCACCTGTGGTCCGCCAACCTGATCCACAGCTTCCCCAAGTACCGGAATATATTTCTTTATGATCTCATCGTTCGTAATATGTGAAAACACAGTTCCTGCTCCAATATAAATATCGCCGTTATCTGCCATTTTCACGCCCTTTATCTCTTCAATTCCATGAATACTCACCAGAGAAGTTCCTGCAAATTTTCCTTCTCTGATTTTAATGAGAACATCACTTCCTCCGGATATCACTTTTGCCTCCGGATGCTCATTCAACAGTCTGACTGCCTCTTCTACGCTTTCAGCCTGATAATACTTCTCAATATCGTACATAAAATCCCCTCCCCTCTAAATAAGTCCGGCTTTCATAAAGCCATCGATCAATCTCTGTGGTGTCAGAGGATTTTCGTTAAAGGCAACACCCGTCGCATGAAGAACTGCATTGCGGATTGCAGGTGCCCCCGGGATTGCCGGCGGTTCACCCAGTGCTTTATTTCCAAATGGTCCGATCGGATCATCCAGCTCCACAAAATCGGCTTTGATATCAGGTGTATCCATCATTGTCATCAGCTTATAGTCTAATAATGTTCCATTCAAAGGTCTGCCTGTCTTCTCATCCAGGATCAGCTGTTCAGAAAGACCATATCCCATTCCCATAGACATACCGCCATGAACCTGCATCTCGGCAAGCTTTGGATTAAGCAGCTTCCCACTGTCATGAACATTAATAATATGGAGAATCTTAATTTTGCCAAGTTCAATATCTACTTCCACTTCTGCAAAACAGCAGCCTGTAGCAATCGTATTCTTCTTTACCTGTTCAGATACCTCTGCTGTAAGTACAGATGAATTACTCAGACTATAATAACTCTCAAGTGCAAGATTAGCAAGAGACATTGCATAATCTTCACCAGCCATGATCCAACCATGGTCCAGACTTAATTCTCTTGTCTCTTCCGGCATCAGTTTCTTCGCATAATCAAGAATTTTCTTCTTCATAAGATTTGCACAATCCTTCACCACCGTTCCTGTAACAAACGACTGGCGTGATGCATAAGCACCTGTATCAAATGGTGTCACATCTGTATCCTGTACACTCTGGATATGAATATCACTGATATCCATATTTAAAACTTCCGCTGTCATCTGAGAAAATACAGTGTCTGCACCTTGCCCGATTTCTGTTGCTCCCAACATCAGGCCTACACTTCCGTCCTGATTCAGAGTCATTCTCGCGCCTGCGATTTCCAGAGAGATCGGCCATACACCGGTTTTGTAGGAAAACAGAGACATTCCCACGCCTCTTCGTATCTTTCCTGTCTGATTTGCATATTCTCTTCGTTTTTCATCCCAGTGAATATATTCTGCACCTTTTTTCAGACACTCGAAAATACCATTGGTATTCGCTGCTATCGGCTTCAGATACGCATCTTCATAATAGCCCTTAATCAGGTTCTTCTTTCTGAATTCCAGTGGATCCATTCCGATTTCTTTTGCAATATCATCCATAAAGCACTCAATTGCAAAGCATACCTGCGGAATCCCATATCCTCGCATAGCTCCACCTACCGGTGTGTTGGTATAGACAGTATAGGCCTCTCCTTTAATGTTTTGACATGCATACTGCAGTCTCCATGCAGTCAGGCCATTTGCTGCTATGGCATGTCCATGAGAAGCGTACGCTCCCTGATTTGAGATTGCAAGCATATCCTTTGCAAGAAGATGTCCCTCATTATCTACTCCGGCCGTCAGGTCATATTCTATAGAATGGCGGGTTCTCGTATTACAGAAAGTTTCCTCTCTTGTCACATCAAGCTTGACTGGTCTGCCGCCAACCTGAGTAGTAAGAAATGCATTCAGAGGCTCATAAAGTACATCCTGTTTATTTCCGAATCCACCACCTATGTAAGGCTTGATCACTCTGATTTTTCCCCATGGGATTCCCAATGCCTGGCCAATGACACGACGTACAATATGAGGAATCTGTGTGGAACTTACTACTACGATTCTGCCATTCTCCATATAGGCATAGGAAATCGGATTTTCAATATGACAATGTTGTACGATTGGTGTCTTATAGGTTCGTTTCACTACTGTTGCAGATTCTTTTAATCCTTTTTCTACATCCCCGATAAAATAGTTGGAACGGACAAGTACATTATCCTTCTTGTCCAGATGAATCGGCGGATTACTGCCATACATAGATTTACGCGGATGAATCTCTACCGGATATTCTTCGTACTCTACTTCAATTAATCTCAATGCCCTCTGGGCCGTTATCTCATCTTCAGCTACTACCGCAGCGATATCATCCCCATAATAACGAACTCTTCCGGTAAGGATATTACGATCTGCAATATCCTGATGAGCCAATTCTACCGACCAGGGATGTCCCGGTGTAGGATAACAATGATTCGGTACGTCCTTAAAAGTAACTACTTTTACTACGCCGTCCAGAGCCTCAGCTTTACTTGTATCGATTGATTTCACGATACCATTTCCGATCTTTGCATGATAGACCTTTGCCACCAGACAATTAGCAGGAGCTATATCATCCGTAAATTTCGCACGTCCTGTAACTTTGTCGTAGGCATCTACTCTTGGAACACTCTTTCCAATCATGTTTTCACCTTCTCTATATTTTATTTTTGTTTACTGATACGCAGGAAAGGATTCTGTCTGGATATAGAAAAAGCCGGACTCACCTAAGGTATTCTTTTGTTCCCCTCAGGACTGATGTCCGGCTCCGAACCATGCTACTTTCCTTCCGCCTGTTTTCAGACATCAGGCGAACTTATTTTTTAATTTCCATATTTATTACCTGTTTTATTGTATAAGTATAACACATTTATCTGTTTATTGGCAATCTTTTATTCAATATTTCTTAGTGTATTTTCGTGAACAGGTTACTGTTCACTCCGTGCCCAGTAACACGCTTCGCGATGCACAGAATTTATGCTAATCGCATAAATTCGCGCTGTATGTCTCGGGATTTTGGCATATACATGCCAAAACGCCTCGCGGAATAGTGGCATGTGAACAGTAACGTGAACAGTTACGTAAAAATACCTCTTAAATCATGAATTACATGGCGTGGGCATTTCACTATACACATACCACAACTTAAACATACAGACTCGTCAATCACCGCACAGTTGTCAGACACCTTAATCGCGCCTGCTGTACATGTCTTTTCACAGATTCCACATCCGATACAGCTGACTTCGCACTGTTTCTTTGCCTCTGCGCCTTTTTTCTTATTGGAGCATTTTACCACAATATAATTTGCACATTCATGAATGTGGATCACGCCCTGCGGGCAGACCTTTGTGCAAGCCCCACAGGCAATACACTTTTCTTCATCTACTTCTGCCACACCATATTCATTGATAGAAATCGCTCCGAATTTACATTTATTTACGCAAGCTCCACATCCAATACAGCCGTCCTTACATCCTGTCTCGCCTTCTGCTGCCCTGCATCCGCCATTACATGCTACAACTGCCGAACGATATGGAAACTTCTTCTTTACTGCCATACTCAGCACTTCCTTTCATATGGCGTTCCAGTCAGAGGAAGACTGTATTGTCTCTCACCATCCCGCCTGAAATATGCGTCTGCAATCGCAGGTGCCGTCGGAATCGAAGTGATCTCGCCAATTCCAATAGCTCCGCATGCTACATTTAATCCCGGTTTATCAATAACAATTGCATCGATTTTCGGAATCTCATGAGAACGAAACAGCCCAAGAGAACCATATTTCTCGATAGGTTTACAGTTCTCATCAATCGGATAATGTTCTCGCAGAGCAAATCCTATGGACATAACTACGCCACCCTCGATCTGACCCTCGCATGACAAAGGATTAACCGCTTTGCCTACATCATGGGCAGCAACTATCTCCTCGATTTTTCCTGTTTTCTTATCCAGAATACATACCTGTGTCGCATAACCATATGCAACATGAGAAACAGGATTGGGTACATTTGCACCAAGTGGATCTGTCTTGGCGAGATATTCGGCATAATAAACCTTTCCGATCACATCATCAATTGTTTTTCCTGCATTGCGGTCCTCCATAATCTTATCACAGGCCCTGCGACATGCTTCTCCCGTTACCAGAGTCTGTCTGGAACCAGAGGTTGTGCCCGAGTCAGGTGAAAACCAGGTATTACTTCTCTCATAAACAATATCCTCGTGTTTCAGATCAGTGTTGGTAACTACCATCTGAGTCAGAACTGTGCCAAGTCCCTGACCAATACAGGAAGCTCCCGAATAGATATGAAGTTTTCTGTCTTCTTCAAATACAAGCTTCACACGTCCTGTATCAGGAATTCCAACGCCAACACCGGCATTTTTCATAGCACATCCGATTCCGACTGGTTTTCCAGCCTCAAGTGCGGCATTGTATTTCTCTTTTACAGCTTCCAGAGTTTCTACCAGACCTGTGGAATTATCCACAATCTGTCCATTCGGAAGTGTCTCGCCCGGCCGGATCGCATTGCGGTAGCGAATCTCCCATGGAGTAATTCCCACCTTATCGGCCATCATATTCAACAGTGTTTCTGTCGCAAAACAAGTCTGAGTCACGCCAAATCCACGAAATGCTCCTGCCGGCGGATTGTTTGTATAATATGCTGTTCCTTCAATCTCAAAATTCTCATAATGATACGGACCTGCCGCATGTGTGCACGCTCGCTCCAGCACCGGACCGCCAAGAGAAGCAAACGCCCCTGTATCTGATGCTACTTTCGCCTTTACCCCCATAATATTGCCATTCGCATCGCAGCCCATTGTCATATCCATGTAAAATGGATGACGTTTTGGATGTACCAGAAGAGATTCAGCCCTCGTAAGTTTCATCTTAACTGGTTTCTTAGTTACATAAGTCAGAAGCGCCGCCAGATGCTGGACTGTCATATCTTCTTTTCCGCCAAAACCTCCGCCGACAAGTGCATTCTGCACTTTTACTTTATCTGTTCCGAGCAGCAGAGAACATTCATGTAAAGTCTGATGCGCAGACTGGTCTGTAGAATATATGAAAACATCTCCGTCTTCATCATAAAAAGCCACAGCACACTCTGGCTCCAGAAATGCATGCTCTGTCCAGGGAGTTTCAAAATGATGACTGATCATATATTTGGAATTACGGATTGCCTCTTCTGCATTTCCTCTGCTGATATGCTTATGTGCACAAATGTTATTTTCCTCTTCATCAAATACTTTTGGCGCACCTTCTGCCGCCGCTTCTTCAATCGTATGAACATGCGGCAGTACCTCATATTTGACTTTGATCAGCTTCTTCGCTTTCTCTGCCGTTTCCCTGTCCCTTGCAGCTACAACAGCGATCGCATCACCCAGATAATGAGTTAAGCCTCCTACAGGAATCAAAGTATACTGATCATGCTTCAAATGTCCGATCTTATTTTCTCCCGGAATATCCTTTGCTGTTACAACTGCTTCTACTCCGGAAAGTGCCTCAGCTGCTGTCGTATCAATTTCAAGTACACGGGCACGCGGGTATTTACTTCTCAGTGCTGCCCCATACAGCATTCCATCAAGGTAAAAGTCATCCGGATATTTGCCAGTTCCAAGTACTTTCTCTTCCACATCAATTCTGGATACACGATGACCAAGATTCCAGTTGTCATCCATATCATCCGGAATCACACCTTTACTTAAAACCTTCGCGGCCAGCCGCACTGCATCCATGATCTTTACATATCCTGTACAACGGCAATAATTATTGCGCAATGCATATTTGATTTCATCATCTGTCGGTTGTTTATTTACGTCCAGAAGAGCCTTCGTACACATCACCATCCCAGGAATGCAAAACCCACACTGGACTGCTCCCGCCTTTCCATAGGCATATGTATAAACTTCTTTTTCCCATTCAGTCAGACCTTCTACTGTAATTATCGTTCTGCCATCCAGCATGTCTGTATCTGGAACACATGCCTTACAGATCTTCCCGTCAATAATAACTGTACAGGCTCCGCAAGCACCCTCGCTGCATCCGTCTTTCACAGATGTAAGGTGAAGTTCATCCCGCAAAAAACGCAGCAGTTTCTGATTTCTGATCGTTTCGACCTTCTGTCCATTGACTGTAAATACTGCCATATTGGACTCTCCTTTCTTTCTTGCACGTCTGCCTTTTGGACATTCAGTTGAACTCTTTTAGGAGTTTTTCTCTGTCTGCCTGTGATACCGCATATACACCCCTGATATGCGGCCGCGTTCAGCCTGATATGCACACTGTCCACAGCCTTTGGTACTGTGGACAGTGTATTAATTTCTTTTTATTTTCTGCTATTTTCAGAAAAAGGAATCACCGTCACATAAAGATTATATAAACAGAAATACCTATTTCATGATCAGATAACCGTAATCATCGATCACCGCGCAGATCAGTCTGCGAAGACCCTCATACAGTTTATCATTGGCATCATCCGCCTTACAGTCAGAAATCTGACCCAGCAGACGAACCTTACACTCTTTTGTTTCCGGATTGATCACTGCAAATCCGTCATTTGTGCTGTCTGCCATATCTGCCTCTGAAGCAAATAATGTAAATTTATCTTTATATGGTGCACTTGCATATGGACAGAAGCTCTTACAGTTGCCACATTCATTGCACATATAATCTACGTGGATTACCTGGTTCATAGCCATTCCCGGCACTTTGATGGAAATATTTGCTCTGTTTGGACATACATCCACACAGTTCTCACAGACTTTATTACAAGTCAGGCAGCGTTCACTTTCATTTGCAGCATCTTTACTCTCTTTAAGAATTGCTTTCTTAGAATAGCAGTCTTCTTCTGTTCCAGGTACCGGCTGGCCTTTTACGATATCATGTCCGAGAATTGCTTTTACCGCAATCTGCGCATCACGTATTGCTTCTACGATCGTAGCAGCTCCCTTCGCACCATCACCGGCTACATAAACACCTTCTACACTTGTCTCCATTGTCTTGTCATTGATGCGGGCTTTTCCTCGTTCATTGACTGCAATGCCATTTGCTTCATAGAACTCTGTCGGAACTTTCTCACCTACTGCAACGATCACTGTATCGGCCGGAACCTCTACTGTTTCATCCGTTTCTGTTACGCTGGCACGTCCGGAAGCATCCATGTTGCCAAGTACCATCTTCTTGCAGAAAAGCCTGCCATTCTCCAGAGATACCGGTGAAAGAAGTTCTCTGAATTCAATACCCTCTTCCAGAACTTCCAACAACTCGTCTTCTGCTGCAGGCATATAACGTTTTGTTCTTCTGTATACCAGATAAACGTGCTCTACACCCTCTGTACGTTTTGCAGCTCTTGCCGTATCCATAGCTGTGTTTCCACCGCCGATAACAACAACATTCTTTCCGAGAGAAACTTTGCCATCTGATTCTTTAAAATCTCTTAAGAATTTCAGTGCATTGACCGTTTCGCCTTTTTCAAGTTTCAAGGTTCCCGGTTTGTTTGCGCCTACTGCAACGATCACTGCATCGTATCCTTGTTCTTTTAATTCCTGTACGGATGTGATTTCTGTACCGGTTTTGATTTCCACACCCATTTTCTCAATGAAAGAAATATCTTTATCAATTGCTTCACCAGAAATACGGAATCCCGGAATTACATAACGGATCACACCGCCGGCTTTCTCTTCTTTCTCAAATACTGTTACCGAAGCACCGGCTCTTGCAAGGAAATATGCAGAAGCAATACCTGCAGGACCCGCACCGACAACAGCTACTTTCTTACCATTTGCCGTACCCGCTTTGATTTCACCGATCACTGTGTCATATCCATTCTGTGCTGCAATAAGCTTGGTGTTACGGATATTTACAGGTTCTTCATAGAAGTTACGTGTACATTTATACATACAGTTATGTGCGCAGAGAGTACCTGTGATAAACGGAAGGGCATTCTTCTCAAGGATAACTCTTAATGCCTGTGCATAATCTCCCTCTCCTGCCAGTTTCACATAAGTTGTGATATCCTGATGAATCGGACATCCCTCTTCACATGGAGCAAAGAAGCAGTCAAGAAGCGGAACTTCTGAGTCTGTTTTTCTCTTCGGAAGAGTCTTGATGCTCTTTACATGATGTGCATCTTTCTTCGCATCCTCAGCAAGCTGCTCAAGTGCAGCTACATCAATACCCGTCCATTCTTCAACACCGGCAGCCATAACTTTCTGGGCCATCTGTGTAAATCTCTGATATCCGCCTGGTTTCAGCAAGGTAGTTGCTACTGTCACAGGCCATACACCGCTTTTAACGATAAGGTCAATATTATAGTAATCAGCTCCACCGGAGTAAGCAATACGAAGTTTTCCATCAAATTCTCTGGAAAGCTTTGCTGCAAGAGAAATGGATAACGGGAAAAGAGATTTTCCGGACATATACATTTCTTCGCTTGGAAGCTCATTTCTTGTAACATCTACAGGGAATGTATTCGTGATCTTCACACCAAATGCAAGATTCAGCTCATCTGCAAGTGCCTGCAGTCTCTTAAACATCGGGATAGCATCCTCATACTGTAAATCATCTTTGAAATGGAAATCACCGAATACCATGTAATCATATCCCATGTCATCCATCGTTTTTCTCGCAAATTCATATCCAAGAAGAGTTGGATTACATTTGATAAATGTATTCAGATGTTTCTCTTTAAACAGATGAGTTGCAATGCTCTCAATCTCATTCGGAGGACATCCGTGAAGAGTAGAGATTGTCGCAGAATTACAGATATCAGACGGAATTGCCTCGATATCTTCTTTTGTAACTTTCTCAAATTTATCTACGTTATCTAATAACCACTGCTTACATTCTTTAAAGATTTCCGTATCCTTCGCTTCCATCATGTTATTGATAAAGCCATCAATTTTTGGTGTTTTAATTCCCTCGAGATCATATCCGACAGAAATATTAAACTGGAATCCATCCTGTGCACCAAGATCAAATTCTTTTGCGATTACATGGAGAATAAACCATGCTTTGATATACTCACCCATCGCCTGAGGAACATAAAGCTCTGTAGACCATTCGCAGTTATATCCTTCATCCTCAGCAAGGATACATGGTCTGTTAATACAGGCTGCAAGTTCTGCGCCGTCCATCTTCTGAACAGTTTTCAATTCAAAAAAACGTGCTCCTGCATAATAGGAAGCAACGATATTCTGTGTCAGCTGTGTATGTGGTCCTGCTGCCGGTCCGATCGGTGTCTCTAAATTTCTTTCAAAAATATTCAGCTTCTTATCAGCTTCTGCCACATAAGCTCTGTGCTGTCCGAATACGGTTCCTTTTGTTTTCTTCTCTTCTAATACCCAGTTCATTAACTGTTCAAAGGGCATACAGGTCATGACTTCACTCATAATCCGATCCTCCATTATTTTTTATTCATGTTTATTTCAGCCAGACAGAATTTCCTGTCTGGCCTTTATTATACTTTTTCTTCTCCTCTTGCCTTTAAAAGTGCCAGCAAAATTATTTCAAGAATCAGCCATTAATATCATCAGCAAGTTCTTTTGCAGCCCGACGGCAATCTGCCATCACTTTCGCTTCATCGCATACAAGAACCTCTCGGTCTTTCATAAGAACTTTACCATTACATACGGTAGTCTGAACCATGCTTCCGTTTACCCCAAACATCAGGTGTCCGTTAATATTATTCTCATTCATTGGTGTCAGCGGATCATAATCAATTACGATCACATCTGCGGCAGCTCCTTCTTTGAGCACACCGAGCTGTTTCTTAAAGTATCTGTTGGCAATTTTCGCATTTCCCTCAAAGAGCATCTGCGGAACCTCACCCCACGCCGCATTCGGATCGCAGAGATGATGTTTGTGAAGTACATTTGCAACTTTCCAGGATTCCATCATATCATGAGTATATCCGTCTGTACCAAGACCTGTGAGAATTCCTTTCTGTACCATTCTCATAGTTGGAGGACATCCACAGGCATTTCCCATATTAGATTCCGGATTATGTACCACCATGGTATCTGTCTCCTTGATCAGATCCATCTCATGTTCATTGACATAAATACAATGTCCCAGCAACGTCTTCGGTCCCAGGATATTCCAGTCATAAAGACGGTCAACGATACGCTTACCATGTTCTTTCAGACACTGATGAAGATCATAAATTCCTTCCGCTACATGAATATGATATCCGACGCCTTCCGGCTTCAGTTCGTTGCAAAGAGCCATTGTCTCATCAGAAATTGTAAAGGACGCATGCATACCCATCATTCCGGCAATCATGTCGCTGTCATCTGCAAGTGCATGTTTGATAAAATTCACGTTCTCCATTACAGATTCTCTGGATTTCTCCATTCCGTCACGGTCAGAAATCTCGTAGCAGAGGCAGGTACGCACACCTAAATCTCTGGCTGCTTCTTCAATCGCACTGAGTGAACCTGTAATATGTCCAAAACTTGCATGATGGTCAAATACTGTTGTTACGCCATTTTTAATAGAGTCAATATAGGTTGCATATGCAGAAAGCTTCGTCTGCTCCAGTGTAAGATGTCGGTCTACTGTCCACCACAATCCGTCAAGGATATCCAGAAAGCCCTGCGGATTATATCCGTTAATGCTTAATCCTCGTGCGAAGGAGCTGTAAATATGCTCATGGGCATTAATAAATGCCGGCATGATAACTCCACCCTTCGCATCAACAAATTCGGCATCCGGATAAGCCTTCTTTACTTCTTCAGTTACCCCCACCATTACTATGGTGTTACCATCCATTGCAACAGCACCATTCTCAACAAATGGGTTGGATGCGTCCCGTGTGATCATTCTTCCATTACCAATTACCAGCATATAGTTCCTCCTTTTACTTGTTAAAAATCACCAATTCACTATTGCTTTTTACCTATTGTTTAGGAATTTTATACTAATACTCTAACATATTTCTTCACATAATGCAAGAGAGAATCACAAAATCTTTTTGGTTTTTCAAAATATTTTTAGTTTTCCGTTTTTTTCTCGAAGTTTCTTGTAGATGTGCGGAAATAAAAAAGAACGAAGCGTCCATTTTTAACAAATGAACAACTTCGTTCTTTTATATTGAAAATGATTTCATGACAGATTTTCAGATTTGTCAATATTTTATATTTCAGGATTTTCGTATATCCTCGCCAAACGTGTTGCTGATCACTCCGTGCCCGGCAAAACGCTGCACGATGTGAATCCTAATCAGCCTTCCATAATGGATGATTTTAATTTTAACTGCTTTCTTCCGTTCTTCCACATATTCTCATCCAGTTCAACCTCATAGCCACCACCATTTTTGACATGCCATTCATAAAACTGTTTTTGTATATCTGTATACTCTTCCATAATATTCATGATCGTGCCGCCATGAACCACCAAAGCCACCTCAGTTACGTGACTACGGATACAGCTAGTTACTACTTTTTCAAATCCCCTAAGGTTTCTGTTTCTAAATTCTTCTCTGCTCTCCCCTCCGGGAAACGGTAAAGTTCCATTGCTGTCTATCCATGCCTGATAATTTGGATTTCCATCCAGTTCTTTGTAATTCTTATTCTCAAATTCGCCAAAATCACATTCTGCCAGTTCTTCGATAATATGTACCGGTTTCTCCGGGAAAAGAATCTCAGCAGTCTGAACACAGCGTCTGAGCGGACTTACATAAATCTCCTGCACCTTCGGATAATCCATCTTTTTCAGGAATTCTATTCCCTCCTGACATAACGGTTCATCCGTTGTGCCAATATAACGGGCAAGTTTATTTCCTTCTGTCTTTCCGTGTCTAATCAGCCATAGTTTAATCATCTTTGATCACCGTCCCGATTCCACAGACTACCCTTGTCACCTTATGGCTGTATGCCGCCAGTTTCGTACACACACGGCCTACTGCTTCCCGGTATTTCCTGTCAAAGGCATCTACCGGTACTACTCCATATCCCACTTCCTGAGAGACAAGAATAACATCCGGGTTTTTAAGAATAATCTGCTCAGCAAGTTCTGATACATCTCTCTCTTTTTCCAGTTCTCTGCGGATATATTTCTGAAAATCCGTAACCCCCTGTGCTCTCATCAGTTCCTCTTCGGTTACTTTATCTCCATCCGCCCAGTTTAACAGAGGATATTCCTTTTTTGCATAAACAGTTTTTCCCTGATATGCACCGCCAATGATCATCTCCATATTTTCCACACTCTCCTTATCAATTCCTGCCAGATATTTCATATTCTGACTAAATCAGGTATATTTCCTGCTTTCCATTGCCGAATATCCACATGACTCAGAAATTTGTGATCACAGCAAGGATCACAGCCATTCCAACCTCACAGATACACAGGAAAAATCCCGATATATCCCCGGTCGTTCCGCCAAAATACTTCATTGCAATATGATGATAATATCCAAAGATCAGCAACGCTCCTGCAAAAGCTGCAATTCCCCATACCGGCTCGATCCAGATCATCAAAACTGCAAGAATCACCAGATAAACCACCAGTATATTTCTTGATATCACATCCGAAGAATTTCTTGAAAATTCTGCTACCGTACCATCAGCCTTTGCCTTTGGAAAAGTAATAACACCAATCCCTGAAAGGCATCTGGAAACCATAAAGCCCAGACTCAGAATCCCAATTGCTTTCATATTTTCCTCAATGCCAAATAACTGGCTGTATGCCCCATACCAGCAAACAAAATACACCGCAGCCGTAATAACAGCAAATGCCCCGGCATGGGAATCTTTAAGAATCTCCAGCCTTCTGCTTCTCTCCTGCCAGGAACTGAGCGCATCCGAAGTATCCAGCAGACCATCCACATGAATCCCGCCTGTCACGAACACAGGTGCAAGAACTAAAACCGCAGTCACAAAACCCGGCTGATACTCAAAACGCAGCCCCAGATATGCCACCAGCATCGTCAATGCACCGATTACTGTTCCAATAAATGGAAAAAAGCAAAACATATATTTCATGTTTTCCTTCGTCCAGTCCGCACGGGGCATGGGAATCTTTGAAAACATGGCAAAAGCTACCTTAAAATTATTCCATAGAGATTTCATTTGCACTTCCTCTTTTTCACACTATTTTTAATAGCACTTCTTATTTCTTATCATATTTATTATCATAAATATCTCTTCTACTTCTTCTGATACACTGGGATCCCATAAACAACTTCCACTACCTCATCCGCTCTCAGTGCGACAGCCTGATTGATCTTTCCGAGATATTCTAAGTAAGAAGCCATTTCTTTATCAAATACGACCGCATCTGAAAAAATCTCATTCGTCACGATCACCACATGTGCTGCCTGCCGGACCAGTTCATCAATTCCACTCATGATATCCTTTACTGTCTGTTCATGTGCTCCCTGCTCTTCAAACATCTCATTTGCCACCAGATTAGACATGCATTCCAGCAAGACCACACAGCCAGACGGCAGCTGCACATCTTTCAGTCCGGTATAGCATTCTATCGTCTCAAAGCCTTTTCCGGCACGCATTTTGCGGTGTCTCTCGATTCTTTTATGGCTTTCTTCATCAAACGGATGCATTGTTGCTATGTAAACCCTCTGTGCTTCCCCGAAAGCAAGCACCTTATCCTCCGCAAAAGCCGATTTCCCGCTTCCGCTTCCTCCGGTCACAATTGTCAACATTATTTCAGCTCCTCATACTGTTCCACATTGATATCTTCAAAAGTACTCATAGAATGATAAACAGCCGCCGCCAGATCAAGAATCGGGAATAAAGCTACCGCACCGGTTCCCTCACCAAGACACATATCCGCATAAAGAATCGCTTCTTTCTTCATATGCTCCAGAATCAGATGCGCAGCCGGCTCTTTCGATACATGAGATGCCAGGATATAGTCCCCTGCTGCCGGGCAAATCTGCATCGCGATCAATGCAGAAACGCAGGAAATAAATCCGTCCATTATAACCGGAACATGATAAACCGCTCCGCCAAGGAATACACCCGCCATTCCTGCGATATCCAGACCACCAACCTTCGCCAGGACATCGATTGCATCTGAAGGATCCGGCTGATTCAGCTCAATTGCTTTCCTGATTGCTGCGATTTTTCGTACCAGACCTTCACTTGTCAGCCCTGCGCCACGTCCAGTCATCTCTTCTACCGGCTGATCCAACAATACAGAAGCCACCGCACTGCTGGTAGTCGTATTTCCGATTCCCATCTCTCCTGTTGCAAGAATCTTATACCCTTTATTTTTTAACTCTTCTACCATAGCAATTCCTGCTTCAATACCTTTTATGGCCTGTTCTCTTGTCATGGCAGGGCCTTTGGTCATATTCTGCGTACCATACGCAACCTTGTGATCTGTGCGTACTTTTGTATCAGTTACCATACCCATGTCTACCGGAAAAATCTCCGCATGATTCTGTTTACACATCACACCAACGGAGGTATCATATCTCAGAAAATTCTCTGCCACGATTGCAGTTACTTCCTGCCCTGTCTGAGTCACCCCTTCTTCTACCACACCATTGTCTGCGCACATAGCGACCAGACCTCTTTTAGAAAGGTCAATATCAGCATTCCCTGTAATTCCTGCAACCTGTGTCAACAGAGTTTCCAGTTTTCCAAGAGAATGTAATGGTTTCGCAATACTGTCCCATCTTTTCTGTGCAATAACCATAGCTTTCTGATCTAACGGTTCAATATTGGAAACAGCTTCCTGCAATGTCATGAGTTCTTCCCTCTCTTTCCTGTTGTAAATACAAAAAATTTACTAAATATGTAATTCAATATCAGCACGATAAACTGCGTCAGAAATTTACCGATCATATCATTTAGTCCCATTACTGACACAAGCAGCCAGACACCGCCAACCTCAATCACCATAGTCACTAATCTGGCGCTGATAAATTTACAAAATGGCTGAATATGATCTCTCAGAGTTTCACATTTATCCTGAAAAACAAATTTCGAATTTACCACATAGGCGAACAGAATCGCCAGTATGATAGAAATAATATTAGCAATATTGAGTTCCACATCAAGTTTTCTCAGAACAAAAAAGCTGACCAGATTCACCAGCGTAGTGCATCCGCCAAAAAAAACATAGCGGATTACGGAACTTTCATACATTTTTCTGATCCATTGTTTCATAACTGTTTTATTTCCTTCATTTTTATCATTTAAATATATTCATAGTTATATACCTGATCGTATGTTCAACTTGGTGGTACACCAGTTCAAACATATGGCACGATTGCAATATCTTTCGTTTGTAATGATTAATTATGTTCTCTTCCCTTTTTAATAACTTTGGAAATAATATATCGCGGTCTGCGCTTTACCTCTTCATAAATCTTGGAAATATAATATCCAATGATTCCAAGACTGATCATCATGGCACTGCCCACCAGAAGCAGAACCATCAGCAAAGTCGTATATCCCTCCACAGCGGAACCTGTAAAATACTGAACCAGTGAATAGATCATAAGAATCACAGAGCAGATAAAACAAAGCAAACCTGTGATCGTAACAAACTGCAGCGGAACTGTCGTAAATGCCACAATATTCGTAAACGCATACTTCACTAGTGCCCAGGGAGACCATTTGGAAACACCAGCTTCTCTTTCCTGCACTTCAAATTCTACACTTGTGGTCTTATATCCCACCCAGGAAGAAGTAGCACGAAAGAACATATTCCGCTCAGGCATTGACAGAATGCTGTCCACCGCCTTCCTGTCCATCATCTTAAAATCAGATGCATCCTTCATATTAACTCTCGTAGCCTTTGACATAATATCATAGAAGAAGCCGGCACATTCTTTATGTAAAAAGCCTTCTTTTCCTCTGTCCGCTTTTATGCCCTCGATTACTTCATATCCATTTTGCCACAATCTGTACATCTCAATAAGCGTCTGGGGCGGATGCTGCAGATCACAGTCCATAACAGCAACTACATCGCCACTGGCCTGTGCCAGTCCTGCAAAAATCGCTGCCTCTTTTCCAAAATTTCTCGAAAAAAGTACACCTGTTACATTTGCGTCCTTTTCTCCTGCTTTCTGAATCTCTTCCCATGTCCGGTCACCGGAGCCATCGTTTACCACAACCAGTTCATAGGGAATCTCTGCCTTCGTAAGGACTTCCGCCAGCACACGACAGGTTTTTCCTACCATTAATTCTTCATTATATGCCGGAAGCACTACTGATAATTTACTCATGATGTCATTCCTCATTTTTAATTATAATCCGCTGCTGTTTACTTTGTCATCAGCAACATAACTATTGCAATTCCATTTCAAATTGCCTGTAGCAATAAAACTTTGAATCTAAACTACCTGTTCTATTATACACGACTTTACAGAAAAGTCCATTATTCCATTCTCAGCAACGTTTTTTTCTTCGAACGGCCACCAACATAAAATAAACCACTAAGCCAGCCAGACTGAGTGCCAGGCCTGCCTTTAAATATGGTGTACAATACGTCAATCGTATTTCATGGGAACCAGGTTCGAGTTCCAACGCCATAAACATGGTATTTGCCTTCTGAAGCTTTGTTTCTTTGCCATCCACATAAGCTGTAAATCCTTTACTGTACGGGACAGACAATACAAGAGCTTTCTTTTTGGAAATACTGATATTCCCTGCGATCTCATTTGTTCCCATTTTTACATTCTCGAGAGCTTCTTCACCCAGCTTCACAGTCTTTGCCTCAATCCCCTGTACCGGCTGGCTGACAACCCTTAATTTATCATAGGTATAAACACCTGTATTGGCAAAGGTGATTGTCATAGTACGAACCCCTGATCTGGAATATCCCATATTACAGAGAAAATCATGCCGTCCACTGTAGGCATTATACTTATCCGTAAAAATCTTTATGGTCTTGGTCACATCATTGGAACTGACCGTCATAGCCGCTTCCTTTGACTCCTTCCAGTACCGCCACTGGCTGTCCTCATCAAGAACCTTATTTTGGTCATACTCAGACATCTTCTTCCACTGACTGTTACCAATCAGTTCCCTCGGTGAAAGACTGTCATAATCCAGATTATCTGCGATCAGATAATTCTCACTGTCCGTAAGGCCATGGAACACAAGCTTCAGCTGTGCCCCTTCCTTCGTCACCCTGATTGCTCCCTTAGACAGAGCACAACCATCCCCTGCCTCCATACGATATTGAATATTCTCATCATCAGCATCAACAGATGCCTCAGGCAGTGTACTCTCCTCAAGCACCACACCGTCCATCAGAGCCTGCTGCTTTTTTACCACATCCATTTTCTCATATTCCGATACAGGAATATAGCTGTCATAAGTATAACCCAGAGGCAGTGCATTCTCATTCTCATAAGCCCTGCACTCACTTTTTCCCTTTCCTGCAGAACCCTTCTCCCTGTTATATCCATAGGAAAGATAGCGAAAATTATCACCACTTATCACAAAATACTTCACAGAAGCCAGCCTGTCCAGGATCGTCCTTCCGTCCAGATTCTCATAATGCTGTTCCCATGGTGTATTCAGATACATCTCGCTGAAAAAATCACTGATACTGCTGTTTGCAAGACTGAAATAATAAGCAGTACTGTTCGTACCCATATACATAGAAGTATTATCATAGGGCAATGCCCCATACTGATCATAACGATAGACACCTGAATCCCCGGCAGCAAGAACCGCTTTATCCGTATTCGACTCCAGCTTATCCAGTGACTCCTCTTCGGCTGCAAACTCCGACAGATAATCCTTCTCATAAGAATACTGATAAGAAACATTCAACATAATGCTCACCACAAGCAAAGCACTGAGAAGCCCGCACATATACTTCCCCTGCAGAAAAATATTTCCAAAAGAAGTAACCGTAAACACAGCCAATACCAGAACCAGCACACCGGCCATATTTCTCTGCGTCCTGGCAGCCTTCGCAAACAATGCCAGCACACAATACGCCACGACCATAACAAAAATCTTCTTCTTTTCCCTCACAGTCAGAGTAAACAGCTCAGGATACGCCTTCACAAAAATATATGCGATCATCATCCCATAAGCCCAGATCCACCTGTTGGACACATAGGAGAAACCATTGAGCGCATGCCCTGCAAAAGGCACCAGTAAAAACAGATTCAACAGCCCAAATCCCAATTTCAGATCCAGGTACTTCTTCTTCCTGGAAAAAAGCACAAACACACCTGCCATAGCAACAGCAGAATACCCGGCAACCCCCCATTGGATCATATTCTCCCCGATCAGATCACCCAGATATTTCTCATAATAAATCCTATCATATAAAAGAGGCACATAATTCTCAGCCTGAAACCTGTCCGTACCAAAAAGCGTCATGATCACCGGCAGAAAAATAACCGCCGCGATCATCAAAGCCACCGCATAATACCCAATAAACTTCACCAGCCATCCCAGAACATCCTTCACACTTCTCTCGCTGAAAATTCCAAAATACCGGAAAGCCGCATAAATAAACATAAAAATACAGATCATATAAAAGAAATAGAAATTCGACATAGCTGAAACCGCAGTCGCCCAGATAAACAGCCATGGCTTCTCCCTCTTATAAATCTTATCAATCCCCATCAGAACCAATGGCAGATAAATCATAGGGTTGGAAAAATACGGATGCTTCATAGCCGCATAAATCGTCCATCCCGCAAAAATATAGATCAACGTCCCCATAAACGTTGCCTGCTTCGGATTCTTATGATAAAAACAAAAAATACTAAACGAAATCCCCGCCAGATAAATCCTCAGAAAAATCAGAACCTCATACAAAATCTCCGTCTTATCCGCCGGCACAAACACAGACAACAAAGTCAGCGGATCCCCGATCACATAATAATGCAGCGTCGTAAGAATATCCGAACCATACCCGATATTCATATCCCACATAGGCAATTCCAGCTTATGCTCCACAAAAACTGTATGAAGAACCTCTCTCAGATACCGTCCATAATAAGCCAGCGAATTCAAATGCTGCGGAATCCCATCATGACTCCACACCAAAGACTTCCCATTCCCCGCAAATTGATAATAAATAAACCCCGCAATAACCCCAAATACAAGCGTATATAATAAATAGAAATCCTTCTTACTATCCCTGCTCACAAATCTCCTCATAACCGCTCCTTCATATTCTATCATTCTAAACCGAGTTATAGAGTTCTCACTGATTATAGACAAATATCCAATACTTGTCAAATTTATAGCCAACATTATTTTATTGTTTAAGAACAACGAAAGTATTTAAATCAGCCAGTATCCAGTCAGGAAATGAAATAACTTCTGGGGCGAATTTTGAGGGTTCATTGAATTTCTTAGTATTTGGAAAGCCGCGTTATTCAGAAATCGCTCACTGTCTGAGCCGCAGGCGAGTTTGAGCGATTTCTGAATGCTTTTAGTGGCTTTTCAAATGCTTAGAAATTCAGTGGTTCCGAAACTGAGCCCCAGAAGTTATTTCATTTTCTGACGTCCCTTATAAAAAGGACCGCGATACAAAAAGTACCGCGGCCCACATATATCGTCTGGACACTATAAATAGCTCTATCTATTTATTTTTTAATGATTTATAAACTTGTTTACAGTCGTTCAAAAACCGAAAAGATTATTCAGCACTATGAAGAGCGATCAGCTTCTGCAGATATTCATATCTGGCTTTAGCCTCAGCCTCATTCTTAGCAAACAGTCTTGCAGCCTTCTCAGGATTCTGACGTTTCAGAGAGTTGTAACGAACCTCACCGTCAAGGAATGCCTGATAATCTTCCATGCTCGGAGCCTTGGAATCAAGAGAGAACTTGTTTCCTTCTGCTGCCGGGTTGAATCTGAAGTTGTGCCAGTATCCAACCTTAACTGCTAATTCTTCCTCTGTCTGAGCTTTTGCCATACCTTTCTTGATACCATGGTTGATACATGGAGCGTAAGCGATGATCAGAGATGGTCCCGGATAAGCCTCAGCCTCTGCAATAGCTTTTACAGTCTGGTTGAAGTCAGCACCCATGGAGATCTGAGCAACGTATACATAGCCATAGCTCATAGCGATGGAAGCCATATCTTTCTTCTTAGTCTCTTTACCGCCTGCAGCGAACTGAGCGATAGCACCTGTTGGTGTAGACTTAGAAGACTGTCCGCCTGTGTTGGAGTAAACCTCTGTATCGAATACCATTACGTTAATATCACGTCCGCTTGCGAGAACATGGTCAACACCACCGAATCCGATATCGTAAGCCCATCCGTCACCACCGAAGATCCACTGGGATTTCTTAGCGAGGAAGTCTTTCTGAGCAAGGATTTCTTTTGCTTTGTCACATCCGCAAGCTTCAAGAGCAGCAACAAGTTTGTCTGTAGCAGCACCGTTTGTAGCACCTACAGCAAATGTATCCAGCCATTCCTGACCAGCTGCTTTAACGTCTTCATTTGTTCCGTTAGCAACAACATCTTCAACTTTTGCTTTTAAGCCATCACGGATAGCTCTCTGAGCAAGAAGCATACCATAACCAAACTCAGCGTTATCTTCGAACAGAGAGTTAGACCATGCAGGACCCTGTCCCTTAGCGTTTACTGTATATGGTGTAGATGGTGAGGAGTTACCCCAGATAGAGGAACATCCTGTTGCGTTTGCAATGTACATTCTGTCACCGAACAGCTGAGTGATCAGTTTAGCGTATGGTGTTTCACCACATCCTGCACAAGCTCCTGAGAACTCAAGCAGAGGCTGTTTGAACTGGCTGCCTTTAACAGTTGCTTCTTTAAATTTAGCGATAACATCTTCTTTAACCGGCAGTTTCACTGTGTAGTCAAAGTATTTCTGCTCGTTTTCGCTTGCTTCAAGGTTTTCCATAGCAAGTGCTTTCGCACCCTTCTTACCTGGGCAAACGTTTACACAAGAACCACATCCTGTACAGTCAAGTGCGGATACGGACATTGTGAATTTGTATTCTTTCATACCTGTAAGGTCTAATGTCTTCATGCCTTCAGGAGCATTAGCTGCTTCCTCAGCTGTCAGAGCTACAGGACGGATAACTGCATGTGGGCAGACATAAGCACATCTGTTACACTGGATACAGTTTTCAGGATTCCATACAGGAACGTTAACTGCGATACCACGTTTCTCATATGCAGAAGAACCTGATGGTGTAGTACCATCTACATAATCCTTGAATGCAGATACAGGTAAGGAGTTACCTTCCTGAGCATTAACTTTAGCCTGGATATTGTTAACGAAATCAATAACATCCTGACGTCCTTCTGTTGCATGAGTCATATGAAGACCTTCGTCCTCAGCATCTTTCCAGCTTTCCGGAACTGTGATCTCAACAACCTGTTTAGCACCTGCATCGATAGCAGCCCAGTTCTTCTGAACGACATCATCACCCTTACGTCCGTATGTTGCCTTAGCAGCAGCTTTCATAAGGTCGATTGCCTGCTCTTCCGGAATGATTCCTGTAAGTTTGAAGAATGCAGACTGAAGGATTGTGTTGATACGTGTTGGTCCCATGCCTGTTTCAATACCGATCTTAACACCGTCAATTGTGTAGAATTTGATATTGTGGTTAGCGATGAATGCTTTAACCTGTCCTGGTAAATGTTTCTCAAGACCTTCCATATCCCAAGCACAGTTAAGGAGGAATGTACCGCCATCAACAAGTTCCTGAACCATGTTGTATTTGTTTACGTAGGATGGATTGTGACATGCTACGAAGTTTGCTTTGTGGATCAGGTATGTGGATTTGATCGGTTTCTTACCAAAACGTAAGTGGGACATTGTAACACCACCAGACTTCTTGGAGTCATAATCAAAGTAAGCCTGTGCGTACATGTCTGTGTTGTCACCGATGATCTTGATGGAGTTCTTGTTGGCACCTACTGTACCATCAGCTCCCAGACCCCAGAATTTACAGTTTGTTGTTCCTTCAGGAGTTGTTACGATCGGAGCACCTGTCTCAAGGGAAAGGTTAGTAACATCATCAACGATACCGATTGTGAATTTTTCTTTAGCAGTGTTCTCATAAACAGCTACGATCTGTGCAGGTGTAGTATCTTTGGAACCTAAACCATAACGTCCGGAGAATACTTTTACGCCGCCGAATTTGCTGTCTTTTAATGATGCTACAACGTCAAGGTACAGTGGCTCGCCAAGTGCACCCGGCTCTTTAGTTCTGTCAAGAACTGTAATCTGTTTTACAGAATCCGGAATTGCATCGATGAGTGCCTGTGCGCAGAATGGTCTGTAAAGACGAACTTTAACAACACCGACTTTCTTTCCTGCTGCTGCAAGGTAGTCGATTGTCTCTTCAATTGTATCGTTTACAGATCCCATAGCAACGATTACGTGTTCTGCATCAGCAGCTCCGTAGTAGTTGAATAATTTGTAATCTGTACCGATCTTAGCGTTAACTTTGTCCATGTATTCCTGAACTACTGCCGGAAGAGCATCATAGTATGGGTTACATGCTTCTCTTGCCTGGAAGAAGATATCAGGGTTCTGAGCTGAACCTCTCTGGCATGGGTGATTTGGATTCAGGGCATGATTACGGAATTCAGCGATTGCTTCCAGATCTGCCATATCCTTAAGATCTTCATAATCCCATGTTTCGATCTTCTGGATTTCGTGAGATGTACGGAATCCGTCGAAGAAGTTGATGAACGGAACTTTACCTTTGATTGCTGCAAGGTGAGCAACAGGTGTTAAGTCCATAACTTCCTGTACAGAAGATTCGCAAAGCATTGCGCATCCAGTCTGACGACAGGCCATAACGTCGGAATGATCACCGAAGATTGAAAGCGCGTGAGAAGCAAGAGCACGTGCAGATACGTTGAATACTGCAGGTAACTGCTCACCAGCGATTTTATAAAGGTTCGGGATCATAAGTAACAGACCCTGAGAAGCTGTATAAGTTGTTGTTAAAGCACCAGCTGCCAGAGATCCGTGAACTGCGCCGGCTGCACCAGCTTCAGACTGCATTTCAGTTACCTGAACTTCCTGTCCGAAAATGTTCTTTCTTCCCTGGGTTGCCCACTCGTCTGTTGCTTCCGCCATAACAGATGAAGGGGTGATAGGATAAATAGCGGCTACATCTGAATATGCATAAGAAGCATGAGCAGCTGCATGGTTACCATCCATGGTTTTCATCTTTCTTGCCATAGTTTGTTTTTCCTCCTTAAAGGTTGATGAAAATTATATTATTTTAAGACATATATATGGTATGCCCTAAATTTCATTGTAAATTATAGCATAATCTTTTGGTTATGTCCAATTTGTTTTGGCATATTTTGTATCTTATGAGGTACAAAACAGGGATTTTATCTTATTTTAGATGTGAATATGTATATCTTTTCGAGTTACCTTTATCTAACTTTATGTATTTATAACAATTTACAGTCACACTGCTATGGCTTTGTTTTTTTAACCGAATCAAGTAAGTCCCCTGCGGAGGTTGCGAAGAGCAATAAGTAGTGGGTGGGGACTTGCTTGTATCAGGAGGGGTACAAGCAAGTCCTGATAAACAGAGAAGCAGTTATTCGGTGTAGAGCTACGTAGCGGAAGCGGATGATTTTATCCGATTGACAATGTATTTCAGAAATACAAACGCTTATCCCTAAATCATGTATAAAGAAATTAACGTTATAAAAATATAAAGAGGAGGCATTATGCCTCCTCCATAATCTGCTGTATTGTTTTTCTTTTAAGAAGATTCACCAGTTCATCCTGTACACGTACCAGTTCTTTATGTACCAGACATGGCATACCGTTCTGCCCGTCCCTGATGCAGCTATATTTCGGATCCAGACATTCAATAATGAACATCTCCGGATCGATTGCCGAATAGATATCATACAATGTCAGTTCATCCAGTCCCTCATTCAGGGAATAGCCTCCATGCACGCCTCTGTACCCTTTAACGATCTCCGCTTTCTGAAGTTTCTTCAGAATCTTATAAGCAAAAGGTGCGGTCACTGATTCCTTCTCACAGATATCTGATACGCTCAGCCTGCTCTCTCCCCAAAGCGCACGCACTACACGCACCGCATAATCACACTCTCTCGTAATAAACATAGTCCTTGCAACCTCTCTATAAATTCATTCTTTACATATTATCTACTTCATTATCTTACTTTGCTGCACAGTTCACTGCACTATACGATAGTCAGCCACTGGCATTCTCTCCATTCTCAAGCAATGCCTGATTTCATTTGTCAACGCCTCTTTGTTTATGCCACTAAGAGACCTATTTTGTCTCTTATTATACCAGTGCTTCTTTTTTTTGTAAACAAAAGAACCCAAAAAAGCAAAAAACTGTTGCAAATTTTTCAGTTTACGGTACAATGATAAGCGGTTATGTATAAATAAGAACGATTTTACAAAACGAGGTATGATATGATTTCAGCAAACAATATTACTTTGCGCGTAGGTAAAAAAGCGCTCTTTGAAGATGTAAATATCAAATTTACAGAAGGTAACTGCTATGGTCTCATCGGTGCAAATGGTGCCGGTAAGTCTACCTTCCTTAAAATTCTTTCCGGACAGTTAGAGCCTACCAACGGTGATGTAGTCATCACACCAGGTCAGCGTCTTTCTTTCCTGCAGCAGGACCACTTCAAATATGATGCATATACTGTTCTGGATACTGTTATCATGGGTAACCAGAGACTGTATGAGATCATGAAAGAAAAAGATGCCATCTATGCAAAAGCAGACTTCACAGATGAAGACGGTATCCGTGCCAGCGAACTGGAAGGTGAATTTGCAGAGATGAACGGATGGGAAGCAGAATCCGATGCCGCTACTCTTCTGAATGGTCTCGGAATCGACACAGAATTCCATTATTCCCAGATGGCAGACCTTACAGGTAGCCAGAAGGTCAAAGTACTTCTTGCTCAGGCTCTGTTTGGTAACCCGGATATTCTTCTTCTCGATGAGCCTACTAACCACCTTGACCTGCCGGCAATCGAATGGCTTGAAGAATTCCTGATCAACTTTGACAACACAGTTATCGTTGTATCCCATGACCGTTACTTCTTAAATAAGGTATGTACTCATACAGCAGATATCGACTATGGTAAGATTCAGCTCTATGCCGGAAACTACGACTTCTGGTTTGAGTCCAGCCAGCTCCTTATCAAACAGATGAAAGAAGCCAACAAGAAGAAAGAAGAAAAGATCAAAGAACTTCAGGAATTTATTTCCCGATTCAGCGCCAACGCTTCCAAGTCCAAACAGGCTACCTCCCGTAAGCGTGCCCTGGAGAAGATTCAGCTTGATGACATGCGTCCATCCAGCCGTAAATACCCATACATCGACTTCCGTCCAAACCGCGAGATCGGTAACGAAGTTCTTATGGTAGAAAATCTTTCCAAAACCATTGATGGCGTAAAGGTTCTGGATAATATTTCCTTTACACTCGGACATGACGACAAAGTTGCTTTCGTTGGTGCAAACGAGCAGGCAATCACAACTCTGTTCCGTATCCTTGTCGGAGAGATGGAACCGGATGAAGGAAATTACAAATGGGGTGTTACAACATCACAGGCATATTTCCCGAAAGACAATACAGCAGAGTTTGATAACGACCTTACAATCACAGACTGGCTGACACAGTATTCCGAGATCAAGGATGCTACTTATGTACGTGGTTTCCTCGGACGTATGCTTTTCCCTGGTGAAGACGGTATCAAACGTGTACGTGTACTTTCCGGTGGTGAGAAAGTTCGCTGTCTTCTTTCCAAGATGATGATTTCCGGCGCTAATATCCTGATTCTTGATGAGCCTACCAATCATCTGGATATGGAGAGCATCACAGCATTAAACAACGGACTGATCAAATTCCCGGGTGTTATCCTTTTCACATCCCATGACCATCAGTTTGTTCAGACAACAGCTAACCGTATCATGGAAATTCTTCCAAACGGAACAATGATTGACAAGATCACTACTTATGACGAATACCTGGCAAGTGATGAAATGGCTAAGAAACGTCATGTATTCGAGATCAATGAGGAAGATGCTTCTGATAACTAATTTCGATATTTTATATAAATAGCTTTATCTAATAATATAAAACAGACAAGGTACATTCGTCCGCCTATTTGGGCTTCATATACCTTGTCTGTTTTTGTATACTGAATTCTCACAACATATTGTTCTATGCAGTAATCTCAGCAAGTTTTCCACCTGTCACCTTCAGAAGATCTGCCAGCGGAACTTTCAGCGTCAGACCAATGCGTCCGCCACTGACATAGATTTCCCCAAAGTTTCCTGCTGAAGCATCAAATACTACCGGGTAAGGTTTCTTCATTCCCAGCGGGCTGCAGCCGCCTCGCACATACCCTGTGATCTTTGTGATATCCTTCACATGAATCATATCCACTGTTTTCTCACCGACAGCTTTCGCAGCCGCTTTACGGTCTACTTCTTTCTCAATCGGAACTACAAATACGAAATAACTGCCGCTCTTTCCTTCCATGACCAGAGTCTTGAAAGACTGATCATAAGGTGCGCCTATCTTATCCGCACTGTGAATTCCATCAATAAATTCATCACATTCATAAGAAAATGCCTCATACTTTACTTTCTGTCTGTCCAGCATTCTCATTGCATTTGTCTTAGCCTCTTTTGACATCTTATCACGCCTGTCCTTTCTGTCCTATGTCGTATTTTTTTATTTATTTACGAATCTGAAGCATATCTTCCAAAATACGGTAATAACCATCAATCGTCACAACTGCTTCATTCTCAGAAGTCTTTGTTCCCACACACCGGATCGTCACCTTGCCATGCTGTGGAGAAAATCCTTTATATTCAATCTGTGCCGTCTTATCTGTGACCATCATCGTGTCTCTTGCATCCTTTACATAATCCAGATACTCTTCCGCTATGTTATTGACCCACGCCTGGTAACATTTTTCCGGATCCGCGTCCTTGTCCACACCCAGGAGTTTCTTCATATTCTCATCTACAAGGATTGTGGTATCTCCTGTCATCTTGTCAATCTTCATCTGCCACAGCCCCACGCCCGAAACAGACAAGATATTATGATTCAATTTATTCTCCACAAGTTTATGAAGCATCATTCTTGCGCCATTGTTATCCAGATTATGAAGCAACACCTGTTCAACCAGAAATGCTGTCTTGCAAAGTAATGCCAGCCTGTCCACAACCATTTCCGGATTATCTATACTTATAACTCCCAACAGTTGCTCTTCATGCCAGATTCCACATAACAGACAACTCTGCGCATCCTGTTTAAGGAAACCTTTATACAAAGTTTCATCAATCTCCTTCAAAGACTCTCTGTCTTTGATATAGATTACTTTGTTTTTCCGGATATAATCAAGCCATGGCTGTATCTTCGCCTGAGTCGTAACCTCGAGATAGCGTTCCTTATCCATTACACCCTGATCATGATAAGTCGCAACATCTTCCCACAACTCCAGGCTCTCGTCCCAAAGGAAAAGGGATGCTCTGTCAGCCTGATAATACTTTCCTGTAAAAGTCACCAGTTTTTCCAGAATTCCGTCGTCTTTCTCACCACTCTGCACAAGTTCATACATCTGTATGATTTTCTCCGCCACATAAAGATCCTGATTCAGTTTCTGATTAAGCGGTCCATCTTTTCCGTCTACAGGCAGTGCTGTGATTAGCCTTGCCTCTCGTTGATGCCATAGAATATTCTTCTCACTGACATACATCTTTCTTCCATAAAGATCATAGAACATTTTGCTGGTAATATTTACAACATCTTCTGAATTATTCATCGCACATTCTTCACACTGTTCTGCACGTCCGGTAAAAACCTGAAAGCATTTGCATCCGAGATAATTATAAATCCCCGTAATCTTCTTTGCCTCTGCGTTCATGTAGAGAATTTCAAGATTCTCTTTATCCACCACATAAATGATAGATTTCAGGCTGTCCAGAATATTCTTATATTCGATACTCTCTGTAGAAGCAGACTCCGGTGTCCGGGCAGAAACCGGATGATCATGATAACGCTTGCGAAGTTCCGTAACAAATTTATTATAAGAGCCTTCTGTAGCCAGACAGGTACTTTCAAATTCATCAGCCGACATCGGTTTTCCAAAGAAATATCCCTGTATCAGTTCCGGAGAAAGTGTATCCAGACAACGCAGTTCCTCTTCTTCCTCAACGCCCTCACAGCAGACACGAATCTGTGCTTCCTGTGTAAGTTCCAGCATATTACTGAGTAATCTGTAATTATAAGAGCTCTTATGTATCTGTCTTACAAAACACCGGTCAATCTTAACCTCATCTACCTCCAGCCCTTTCAGATAACTCAGCGAAGAATATCCTGTTCCAAAGTCATCAATAGAAATCTGCATTCCTTTTTCTTTCCAATAGTAGAACATACTGTTGAAATAATTATAGTCCTGCAGCTGCATACTCTCCGTAACTTCCAGAGTAATCGCATTTCCCGGAAGCTTTGCCTCTTTTGCTGCATTAATCACATTCTGGACAATCGATTTATCTTTCAGCTGAATATAGGAAATATTTATACTGATATTAAAATCGCCATATTTCTTACGCCAGAGTGCGCACTGTGCAAACGCCTGCCTCATTACCCATTTCCCGACAGGAATAATCAGTTCTGTCTGTTCCAGCAGCGGAATAAACACAACCGGAGACATGAAGCCACGTTGCTTTGAATGATATCGAAGCAGCGCCTCTGCTCCTTTCAGGCGATATCCATTCGATGTCACCTGCAACTGATAATATAATTCAAAGCCTTCAAAATTATTACGGATACTCTCTCTTAACTCTTTCAGGAGTTCCATTCTGGACGCATTCTCCTTATAATCATCTGAAGAAAAGAACGAAAGTCTGTTTTTTCCATTCTTCTTTGACTGCATCAGCGCATTCTCAGCATAGCTGACAAGTGCACTCATATCTTTCTCATTTTCATTATATGGATAGCATACTGCTCCACCTGAAAATTCGCACATGGATTCTGTCCGTTTCTGAAGACGTTCAAAGAAATCCACTGTTTCTCTCTTACTGCATCCTGCCAGATCCACGCCAAAATGATCGCCATCCATTCTGTAGACACTGCTTTTCTCATTCTTGATTTCTTCCAGAACCTCAGCAACCGTCTTTAACACCTGATTACCATAATCACGTCCCATACGCTGATTGATCTCGCGGAAATCATCAATACCCAGAATGAGCATATGACCTCTTTTACCCTTGGCTATCCCCTTTTCGACATTCTCCAGCATTTTATTATAATTCATAAGTCCCGTCAGCATATCTACCTTCTCTGACAGAACCCTTCTGGACAGACATCCTATCATCAATGGCTGCTCTTTACCACCTTCATTGAGAACATTTCCCCGACAGTTAACCCAGAACTTTTTCCCATGTTTATCCACGTACCGGAAGTTTAAGTCCATCCGTTCATCCGTACCTCTTGTCACATGGCGAATCGCCCGCTCAACTTTTGGCATATCATTCCTGTATACAATATCTTTGATAATCTCCAGTTTATATGCAAAAATATCATCCGGAACTCCATCTTTATACTCCTGTCCGATCAGAACAGTGAGCTGTCTGGAAAAGTATACGATATCTCGCTCCATATCCCACAAAAGAAACGTATCATTTGTAGATTCGTTCAAAAATAAAAGCATCTTATAGTAGTCCTGTGCACGATTATTCACTTTTTCTCCTGATACATTTGTCATTCTCACTTCTGCGGAGATTTTACAATCTGTAAAATCTACACTTTCCCCTTCTTTCTTCACATTCGTACAATTTTACTATTATTTTTCTCTTTCATCTATTTCATAAATGTTGCTGAGCATTCTATTCTCAGCAACTCCCGGATAACATCATCATTACTGTTCATTCCGTTCCAGAGCAACGTATTATTTTTTCTCTCTGTTACGCATCTTCTCAGAATATTCTGTTCTGTTTTCGCCTTGCGGCCGATATCCCTGCATATCAGGATTTTGTGGCATTCTCTGATCTTGTGTATTGTATTCATCCTGAACAGCATACTCTTCATCTGAAACCGGTTTATTAATTGCAAACTGAATCAGCATTCCCAGAACTGCAAATCCCACACTCATTCCCAGTCCATACGGAATATCCTCCAGATTTCCAAGTTTTGCCAGAGAAACACCTGACATTACACCTCCGATCAGACTGGTTGCAACAATCAGAACCTCCCGGCAATATTTCACCGCCATAGAACCAAGTGCTACACCAATAAGAATACATGCAAAAAATGACGCAGAACTGGTCGGATGAAGGAAATAAATACTAAGAGCCCAGCCTATTCCTGCCGCAAGTATAAACACACCCGCCTTATAAATCAAAAATGCGATTACCGCAAACACAACACCTGTTGCCAAAGCTGCGATCAGCATCGTGGATTTCTCCTGCATTCCCATTGTATGTACAACAATAAGCGCCAGTCCCGCACCTACAAAGAAACCTCCGATCATCATCCAAAAGCGGAGCAGGCGGTATCCAAACACGCAATTCAGGATTCCAAATACAAGTATCACTGCAAAAATCGCCATCGTAAAACGATTCACAAAATCAGAATCCAGAAGATTTCCGGTTATATTCACAACCCCATTAAATACATCTGTCATATCACCCATACTTTAATCACTCCTTTTTCTCTCACTCGCATATTCTTAGTCAGTCAAACAATTCCCCACCCACTGCTTATTGCTCTTCGCAACCTCCGCAGGGGACTTACTTGATTTGGTTAAAACATAGAATACAGCGTCTTCATATTGTCAATTATACCGTAATGATAGGAAATCTGTGATAACCCGTGTACTTCCATATAATATCTCGCAATATCCTGAATCCGATTACTATCAATCAGATCCATATACGCTTCATCAAAGGCTTCCTGGCCGCTAAACTTAAACCGCACCACAGCCGCATCACTGTCAATACGCAGCTTACACAACTCATATACGCTGTCCCAGTCATAACTGTCAAAGCAAGCTCCGTTTCTCACATAGAAATTCATATCCGTAGCCGTACACGCCGGAACTGCAAACTCATCAGATGCCGTATAATTCATCTCGTACTCCTGAGGAAACGGGCAAAGATAATCATAAATCGTCGTCCTATGCTCTGCCAGTACTGTGGCATCACCTTCCAGGAAGTCCGGCTGGTCACCATTTGTAGCATCTACATAATAATACTGTCCATTCAGCTGAACAATATTCCATGCATGTCCCTGATCACTGTTTGCAGCATCTCCCTCCACATAAATACATGGAACATTCAGCCGTTCCAGCAGATACTGAACCGCACCCGCATAACCTGCACACACTGCCTGCTTTTTCCAGAAAGTTCCCGCAATGCTCTGATCATCATCAGAAACCACATAATCGGTATTGTCTATGATATACGTGTAAACCGTCATTACCTTGGTATAGTCATCTGCACCTTCTGGAATCTGCGCCAGAACTTCCTGATATGCATTCTCCATAGCCTGCGAAATCTCCTGCCGCTCATCCTCTGTATAAGTATATCCCGGAGAAAACTGGCAGTAATCCCTGCCTGTATAAGTTGTTTTATATACCTTCTCACGATTATGTACCCAGAACACCTCCGGATGATCCTTAAGCACTGCATGATACACTCTGTCTATCTCGTCATCTCCGGAAAGAGACAGGTAAAACTTCTCTTCAAAACTCCTGATACCCTCCAGAATCTCGCGATAGCCTCTCTGCTCATCCTCGTTAAGAAGTCCAAAATAATATTCCTGATGTCCTTCATCTGACTGTGTCACCTGCTGCTTTCTAAGTGTTCTTACCTCCACTGGCTCTCTCAGAGTTCTCTCTCCGGTCACACCAATACCTGCTAATAACACAATCACAAACACAATAAGAATCAGTCGCAATGCAGAAAATCTTTTTTTGTTCATTCAATAATCCTTCTCTTGTCATTCCTCTGATATTCTTTTCCCTTATCGGATATCAGATTATTGTTTTATTCTGTTTTTTGTTCGGTTTGGTTCTGTTTCGTTAGATTTAAAATTATTTTTCCAGTCTGTTTTTCTATTATAGACCAGAACACTATTGATTGTAAACCTGTAAAATCTCTTTTTTTAATCTCTTTTTTGTTACTCATTTTTTTATTTCACTGACCATTTTTTCAAATAAATATTGCATCTTTTTTCCTGAGGGCTACACTTAAGAATAAGTGATCTGCTGTTGACTGTGATATCCAAATGACAACCACCTAAATGACATTGACAAGTGAACAATAACAATTGTCCTTCTTGCAAGATAAACATTGCATCTTTTCAGCTAAAGAGATACACTAAACAATAAGTATAACTGTTCTGCATTCCATCAGATAACAGGAAGTCAGACAGACATATACAGTAGCATATTGAGGGAGGGTATTGTAATAAATGAGCATCAAAATACCTATAGAAACTTCTGCCAGACATCTGCATATCTCGCAGGAAGATTTTGAAAAATTATTCGGAGAAGGAAGCAAACCACATTTTATCAAAGAATTAAGCCAGCCCGGACAATATCTTTGCCAGGAACGAGTGACTGTCAAAGGACCGAAAGGTACTTTCGAAAACATGGCACTTCTCGGTCCTTTCCGCAGCGACACGCAGGTAGAAATGTCCCTTACAGACACCAGAAAACTGGGGATTCCAAGCGTGATACGCCAGTCCGGTGATATCGAAGGAACTCCCGGCTGTATTTTATCCGGTCCATGCGGGGATATCGAAATTCCCAGAGGTGTCATCGTAGCCAAACGCCACATCCACATGACTCCGGATGAAGCACTTGCCCTGCATATCAAAGACAACGACGAAGTCTTCGTCCTGACTAAAAGCTATGGACGCGCACTTATTTACGCAGATGTAGTAGTCAGAGTCCACAGAAATTATCACCTGGCAATGCACGTTGACACCGATGAAGCCAACGCATTCAACAGTGATACAGAACCTTACGGCGTGATCGTCAGGTTCTTTGACAGCAACTTCAACACAGATAAGTGGATAGAAGACGAACTGTCAGGAATACGCAGGTAAAATCCAATTCATCCTGCTTTTCACCAATCTGTATTCCACGTTTTTCGCCAATCTTTTCATACCCCTCTAGTATAGCGTTTTGTTGACAATCCATGTATGAAAGGGTACACTTTCATTATCAGAAATAAATGAATGGAGGGCATAGAGATGAAGATACTTCTGATCAACGGAAGCCCAAAAGGCAAAAGGAGTAATTCATTAAAGCTTGCATACAGCTTTATTAAGGGTTTGGAAAACGGATGTACGAGTAATAAAGAAGAGTTATCTGTTGATGAACTGCATATAGCTTCAATGAATATAGGTGCGTGTAAGGGATGCTTTGCATGCTGGCAGAAAACACCCGGGAGATGCTGTATAAATGATGATATGCAAACAGTCATTAAAAAACTGATTCGTGCTGATCTAATTTTATGGTCTTTTCCACTGTACTATTTTAATGTTCCCGGTATGTTAAAGAATTTGATTGATCGTCAGCTTCCTATGAGTCTTCCTTTTATGAGTTCAAGGCAGGACGGATACGGAAGCGGCAGTCATGATGCCAGATATGATATGGAAGGCAAGAGACACGTATTAATCTCTACCTGTGGCTTTTATTCTGCAGACGAAAATTATGACAGTGTATTGCGGATGTTTGACCATTTCCTTGGCAGGGGAAATTATACGACCATTTTTTGCGGTCAGGGAGAATTGTTTCGTGTAAAGGAATTGTCAGTGAGAACAAATGAATATCTTGCTGCAGTAAAATGTGCAGGCTCTGAATATGCAATGACAGGAGCAATATCGAAAGAAACAGATGCTGTACTCCATACACTTTTATATCCCAGAGATATATTTGAAAAAATGGCAGATGCCAGCTGGGGTATTAACAAAACGACCGGAGAGAAAGAACCTGAGGATCTTGTATTTACCCGGCAAATGGCCGCTCTTTACAATAAAGACGCCTATGACGGAAAACAACGCGTACTTGAGATACATTTTACCGATTTGGATCATACGTATCAGATTCGACTTAACAAGACCGGAAGCCAGATTTTTACAAATGGAAGCCTTTCTCCAACTACTCGCATTGATACACCTTTTTCTGTATGGTCAGCTATTTCTCGTGGAGAAATTGGTGGCGCAGAGGCATTGGGGAAACAGATGTATACGGTATCCGGTGATTTCTCCTTGATGATCAATTGGGATAAATTCTTTGGAAGCACATCTACAGTCAAAAATCCTGAGAAAAAATCTCCAAACATGATTGAGAAGAAAAATCCTTCTATGATGACAATGCTTATACCATGGATTGCCTTTTGGATTGCTGTTTCTATTGCTCCTAAAGTGGGGGCTTTGATAACTCTTATCGTAGTGGCAGGCATACCGTTTATTATGAGAAATCATGAATTTGTGATCTGGGATCAACTCTCTATGATAGCCGTTGCTGTACTTTCCGCAGCAGCAAGTGTAACCGGGAATGGAGATATTCCTACAAATATAGGATATCTTGTGTTTGGATTGTTCTGGCTACTTTCATGCCTGACAAAAGAACCTTTATGCGCTGCTTATGTAAAATACAATTATGGTGGTGAAAGTGCACATCAAAACCCTCTCTTCATGAAGACAAATTATATTCTTGCAGCGGCATGGGGATTGTTATATGTACTGACAGCAGTCTGGACCTTTCTGCTCAGAAGAGCCGGGTTTGGAAATCTGCTTATCATTGTAAACAATTTAGTTCCAATCTTGATGGGATTTTTTACAATGTGGTTCGAAAAATGGTATCCCGCAAAGATGGCAAGAGGCAAGAGAAAAGAAGAAAGCTCTGTACCGTAAAAACATCATAAAGAAAAAAGCCACAGGCTGGGCGGGCTCCAGTCTGTGGCGGGGGGCGCCCCCGCCTGGTATCCTATAAGCCGGCTTTACACAGCTTTGCGTAAACGCCATCTTTATCCATCAGTTCCTGATGTGTTCCCTCTTCTGCAATTCCATCCTCTGTAAGGACAAGGATTCTTCTGGCATTGCGAATTGTAGAAAGTCTGTGAGCAATTACAAAAGTAGTTCTGTCCTTTGCAAGACGCTCCAGCGATTCCTGAACCACCTTCTCACTCTCATTATCCAGCGCAGATGTTGCCTCATCAAAAATCAGAATAGGCGGATTCTTCAGAAAAGCTCTGGCAATGGAAAGACGCTGTTTCTGTCCTCCAGAGAGCTTCACTCCACGCTGCCCAATATCTGTACCATAATTATCCGGCATTTCCATAATAAAATCATGAGCATTTGCCAGCTTAGCCGCCCTGATAACATCCTCGTCTGTAGCATCCGGACGTCCATAGCGAATATTTTCCATAATATTTCCGGCAAACAGATACACATCCTGCTGCACGATTCCTATGTGATCACGCAGATCCTTCAGTTTAATCTTACGGATATCTTTTCCATCCAGATAGATTGCTCCTGATGACACATCATAAAATCTGGGGATCAGACTGCAAAGAGTAGTCTTTCCGGCGCCTGAGGTACCTACAAGAGCAACATAGTCACCAGACTTTACTTCCAGATTCACATTAGAAAGCACCTTCTCATTATGGTCTTCATAATGGAATGATACATTCTCAAAACGAATATCTCCATCCACATGTTCCATAGGCACAGCATCCGGTGCATCTTCAATATCCGGTGCAATGGACATCATTTCCAGGAAACGGTCATAACCGCTGTAACCATTCTGGAACTGTTCAGTGAAATTCACCAGCTTCGTAACGGGCTCAGTAAAATTATTGATATACAAAAGAAATGTCACAAGGTCTGTAGCGCTTAAATTTCCAGATGCCAGGAACACAGCACCGGAAACAAGTGCTGTTACCGTGATCAATGTAGTAAAGGCATCCATTCCTGCATGATAGCCTGCCATATAGCGGTAAGTCACACGCTTAGAATCCACGAAACGCTCATTTCCTTTACGGAACTTCTCAATCTCACGCTTCTCATTTCCAAAGGATTTTACCACCCTGATTCCGGAAAGGCTATCCTCAATCTGGCTATTGATCTCCCCCATGCGCACACGATTCTCTTTAAATGCACTTTTCATTTTCTTATTGTAGATCAGCGCGTAGATCAACATGATGATCACAACAGCAAAACACAGCAACGCCATCTGCGGCTTTACATTCAAGAGAATGATCAGCGCTCCGAACAGCTTGATCACGGAGATCAGAATATCCTCCGGTCCATGATGAAGAAGCTCTGTAATGTCAAAAAGGTCACTTGTAATACGGGAAAGCAACTGTCCTACCTTCTGGTTATCGTAGAATGCAAAAGAAAGCTTCTGATAATGGCTGAAGATCTCATTTCGCATATCGTGCTCAATATAAGCACCCATCATGTGGCCATAATAGGTGATAAAATAGCGGCTTCCTAGCTGCACCAGGATCAGCAGCAGCATTCCCACACCTATTTTCAGAATGATAGTCTTAGCCTCCACCGCTGATAACTCGCTTACCGAATTCATAATATAGCGGACCATCAATGGAATAACAAGGGTAACTGCCGCCCCTAGAAATGCAAAAAACAGATCTGCAAAAAATAATCCCCTATATGGTTTGTAATAGCCAGCAAGCATCTTCAGCTTGCCAGGCTGTTTTTTCTCTTGTTTCATGTGATTCTCCTCCGCTTTTACTGCTATATTTTTATTAGCCAGCAGCAAAAATTTTTATACAGAATTTATTATAAACCGACTGGGAGTGTTTTGTCAAAATGCTTCTGCAAATATTTTCTCCAGTAAAATCCCATTTCCTTATCTGTTTCCTTGCATTAGTGATATATCGTTACCTTGAAAGAAACCTGGAAAATGCCTTCAGCTGCGAAACAATCTTGGATAAATTAAGAACGATGAATTTCGCCGATATACAAGAGCAAGGTTTTATTCCACTTTACACACAAGACAAGCTAACCGATGCATTGCACACTGTTTGCGGCTTTGAAACGGATTATAAATTTATCACCAAAAGGCAGATGAAAAACATTCAGAAAAAAAGTAAAGGCCGGAAATAAAATACTATATTCCAAAACGACACACCAAATCGCCGAACCCCAGTAAAATCAAGAGGTACAGCGATTTTTTTGTTTCGTAACTGTCAAAGACAGGATTTTAGTGTAGCAAATGATGGCCGACGTGTCAACCAGGGAATGAAGAAAGCCACAGGCTGGGTGGGTTCCAGTCTGTGGCCTTAATCGCTGCTTTTTGCTTTTTTATTTTGCAAAAGTAATTCATTACATAATCTTGCGGAACAGATCTTTCAGATCTTCTACACTTGCATCTTTTGGATTTCCTGGTGCGCATGCGTCTGCGTGTGCGGATTCTGCCAGGAACTGAAGATCTTCTTCTTTGATTGCTTCCAGTTTAGTCGGGATTCCTACATCAACAGAAAGCTTCTTAACAGCCTCGATTGCTGCTTTTCTGTACTCATCCTGAGACATTTCATCTACACCTTTGACACCCATTGCTCTGGCAATCTCACGATATTTCTCGCCTGTGCATTCCTGATTGTATTCCATAACGATCGGAAGCATCATTGCACAGGCAACACCGTGTGGTGTATCATAAACAGCGCCAAGTGTATGAGCCATGGAATGAGCAATTCCAAGACCTACGTTAGAGAATCCCATACCTGCGATGTACTGGCCAAGAGCCATTCCTTCACGACCTTCTTTTGTGTTTTCAACAGCACCGCGGAGAGATTTTGAGATCAGCTCAATTGCTTTTAAATGGAACATATCTGTCATTTCCCATGCAGCTTTTGTTGTATACCCTTCGATTGCATGAGTCAGAGCATCCATACCTGTAGAAGCTGTCAGTCCTTTGGGCATAGAAGACATCATTTCAGGATCAATGATTGCGATGATCGGCATATCATGTGGGTCAACACATACGAATTTACGTTTTCTTTCTACATCTGTGATAACGTAATTGATTGTTACCTCTGCTGCTGTACCTGCTGTTGTGGGAACTGCAATGATCGGTACGCAAGGTTTCTTGGTAGGAGCTGTACCTTCCAGACTTCTTACATCTTCGAATTCAGGGTTTGCAATGATGATACCGATTGCTTTGGAAGTATCCATGGAAGAGCCGCCGCCGATTGCAATCAGATAATCTGCACCTGAATCCTTGAATGCCTGAACACCGTGTTGTACGTTCTCAATTGTAGGGTTCGGTTTGATGTCTGAATACAGTTCATATGCAAGTCCGTTTTTCTCAAGAATATCTGTAACTTTGCTTGTTACATGGAATTTTACAAGGTCAGGGTCAGAACAAACGAAAGCTTTCTTAAAGCCATGTGCTTTTGCTTCGTTTGCGATTTCCTCGATTGCACCTGCTCCGTGATAAGATGTCTGATTTAAGTTAATTCTGTTTGCCATAATGATTTCCATTCCTTTCAGTATTTTACATTTTGATATTCTTTACAGATAAGTTTCCGCAACGCTCATCTTTGTTATTATTCTAACAATGTAAATTCAAAAAAGAAAGTTACACTTTCGCTCAAATGTAACTTTCTCACTAAGTTTGTGCAATAAATACGAAAATAATTAGGTAAAATTGTGCACTAATCTGTTATGTTTATGACAATATTTCCAGTTCTTCAAACAACTGGGAGAGTTTCCCAGGCATCCCATCAACTAAAATTTTCGCCAGTCCCTCCGGTGCACATTCCAATTCCCCCAGCACCCATTTTACAGTCATATAAATAGAACTCTGGCAGTACATTTCCAGAATACAATGTATGGTCTCATCCGGAATTTTTCCTGTTTTCTCACGGATCAGATTTTCATAGAAAGCCAGGATCAGTTCAAAATCATGTTGGCGCAGACTGTTCTGGCTGTCATATTTAAAGGCCGCTGCAAAGAAAATGTGCTCTTCCTGAATATAGGTAAACTTCTTTACCAGTGCATCATAAACTGTTTTTCCCATTCCCATATGCTTAAAGGATTTTGCCAGAAGTTTATCAAAATACCAGTTGATCAGATCAAATTTATCCATGAAATTCCGGTAAAAAGTCTGCCTGGTAAGGACACAGTTTTCTGTAATCTGTTTTACCGTAATGTTGTCTACAGTTGTTGTCTTCATACATTCTTTCATCGACTGCGCAAGACGATATTTTGTTTTTTCCCCTTTAACATTTTCTGCTGTCAGTTCCATGGATTTTCCTTTCACAGGTAATTTTGTTTATTATAGTCTTTTGTATTTTGTCACAGTTAATGCCAGGCATACAAGCACCACTACAAACCGTGCTATTTTCCAACAATATAAATATGTATTATTATACCACTTGCTCATCATACAGTACAATAATAATATTTTTTCATTTCATACCCCCTCTGGTTCTGTTGACAATCCACATATGAAAGGGTACACTTGCATTATCAGAAATAAAGGAATGGAGATATTCCTACAAATATAGGATAGCAAGTCATCTATAAACAGGTTTAGACTTGACCGTACATTACAAAAATGCGATTGCAGTCAACTGTAAGCAAGATTAGACTTGACTGAACAGAATAGCTCACCGCAACGAGCAAGAAAGCCCCCAGAGCTGGCACTCTGAGGGCTTTTGCTTTGCTTCACGGAATCTCACCACATTCCTTAGCTACTGTTAGTATATGCGGAATGTGCCAAAAATTCAACTCAAAAACAATGGGTGAAAAAGCCACAGGCTAGGTGAGTTCCAGTCTGTGACTGTCTTAAGATAATCTTATTTAATCTCCGCAGTTTTACATTGCAGAATCTTCTCCAGTTCCGCTACTCTTTTAAGTGCTTCTGCCGTCTCTTTCTGGGCTTTTATTTTTTCTTCTTCAGCAATCATCCTTGCTTTTTCAGCAGAATCCCTTACATTTTCAGCTTCCTCTCTCTCTTTTTTAGCTTCATCCCTTGCTTTTTCAGCAGAATCCGCTCTTTGGCGTTCCCTTTCTGTATTTTTGCGTTCAGCTTCCTGACCTTTTTCATACATGATCGTATCTCTCTCAAAACCCTTCATATAGCTTAAAGACACCTCCCCGTCCCGCTTTACAATATCCACCATTTTCTGGATATCTTTTAGTGTATCATTTACGGCATTTGTCTGGGTTGTGTTCTCCATATAATTCAGGAACTGCCGGAGTTCTTCGGATATGTCATCGTCTTTTGTTCCCTTAGTATACAATACGGTTGTCTGTGCACCATCATCATATGGCATTTCCGGTTCTTCTACGCACATATTTCGTATTGTATATTTCACCCTATCGTAACTAAAAGGATCGTAATTACAGATAAAGATTACGTATACTCTCTTTAACTTTCCAAAATCCTCTCCTGATTTCAGGCTGCGGCTGTCTATGATAGCATGATAAAAGCGGATCCTCTGTGGAAATGCGGCAATATACTTTGCCTTATCATTCTTATCCGGCTCCAGGTCATAAATAGATGCATCTTCTGACGCATCTATCTCCGCACTGTCATCGCATTCTACATAAACATCCAGCCGGGCTCCCCGCAGATCCGTATTCAATCCCCTATAGGATTTTTGTGCGATCACTTTCAGATTTCGAAAATCCCTGTTAAACAGAAGCTTCAGGATCTTTCGTGTAAACTTCTCTCCTATTTCAGGATATGTCATCATGGCATTGAAGAGAAAATCATCCAGCAGGTTTAGCTCTTCCAGTTTTTTCTTTCATTCTGCATCTGCATGCTCCTTTCCTTATGATGGAGGAAGCAGCATCGTTTCTACAGAATTTATATGTGCCGTTGTACTGTTTCCACCATATTTATTTTCGCTTCATATGTGGAATCAGATTGACCGAACAGCCTTAGAACTTTCCCAGATATGTAATTTCAGTGTAGCAAATGATGGCCGGCGTGTCAACCAGGGAATGAAGAAAGCCACAGACTGGGTGGGTGCCAGTCTGTGACTCAGTTAGATTTTTATACTTTCTTTAGAGAACTTTTAAGACAAATTTCGTTTCTTTATTTTCCCGACAGGGGGTGCAACCCCAACCGGCTCGACTTACCCAGTTAAAACAGCAGACAGATATAAAAAGGTTCCGCAGTAACATTCGGTTAATGATACTGCGGAACCAATTTTAATACGTTTCAGCCATCCATTCTTTAATTGTTTTTTCCGTTTCACCAAGGATTCTTGCTATTCTCTCTACGGATTCTCCTTCCTGCGCAAGCGAAATGGCTATGCTTTTTGCCTTTCTTAATTCACCCTGCTTTTCATAAATTGCCTGCAGTTTCTGTTCTTCTTCCTCTTTGTCATACTCAAATATACTCATGGCAATAACCTCCGCGCGGTTGACTCTGAGAAAATCCGCCAGAATTCCTTTCTGAATACATTCATCCACTGCTTCTTTTACAGCAACATCCAGACTCATAGTCTCCGCATTTTTACGTACTTTTTCTACATATTGCGCATATTCTCCAAGAATCCTGCACTGCTCCATCAATTTCCTGTTGCAGTCGCTGTTGATATTGATCGTAACTACCTTTAACTCCAGATTAGGATCTCCCTGCTGATTTTCATAGGATTCTGACAGACAGTTCGTCCATCTGTCCGGCATTTTCCGCTTTCCATTATAGAATACAATAAAATTCGGTGCCGGTAATTTCAGCAATATGGATGAATACAGGGATTTCCTGTCCACTAATTTCTGATATTCACTGGATATATAAAATAAATCCCTCAACGGCATATTGGGATTGTAGGTTGACTGGTGTTCATACAGAAAAAGATTCGTATCAATGATAAACGCCAGATCATTCTTCATTCCCATATAGATTGCATTTTCCAGTGTAACAATCTCCAGCTTCGTTTCATCTGTATACGCTGTTCCATTGATCGCATTATACAGAGAAAGTAGGTTTCTTCTGTCAGAAAACAGTTTTCGGAATACTGTATCCTTGTAATTACGGTTTGCAGTGACTTTTTTGTTCTTTCTTTTTGCCATAGACAGTACCTCCTGTGTCAGCAGGAGCGTAAGAACATACTGCTCTTTTCCAAATTGTTCAGAACCCCTGCTTTTTTAATTGAATTGGAATTAAAAGCATGGATTTCTGAAATGAATTTAGAATATAAGACGGCAAAATGCCCTGAAACTTGAGAGAAATATGCTTTGATTTTATACTAGCATGCTTCTTCAGTAGTTTCAAGGCATTTTTGTAAAAATTGTCAGATGCCAAAAGCCCCGGACCGGGGTAGCTGTGCTGTACCAGTCTGAGGCTTTCAGAATTTGGAGTTATAAAGTTTTTACATCAATCCAAATCAAAAAGCTGGCGTTGACAGATGTTTATTTGCGCAACGGATTGTGCTTCTTTTTCTGTGCCGTAGTAAATGTACTTGCATGAAATTTTAGCATACAGGGTAACCTTTCCCTTATACCCTGCACTTGTTTTTAAATAATTCTCATAGTCTGGCAGATCATTTAGAGTAAAATTATATACCTTTCCGCTGTTGACATAGATGTATCCGTTGGAATCTGTCGTTAATGAATCCTTATTACCAGCCTCATATACTGGAACATCTATCGGCACCACATTTGTGTTTTCTCCTCCAATTCCTTCAACTTTTTTACCACCATCAGACTCTATGTACAATTGAAGTTTCAAATCTTTTGTGTTTGTTCCGGCAAGGGAAGTACCAACCAGGTTGGAATCTGTCACTTTCAAATGGAATTCAAGTGGTTTGTTTTTAATAAGCTCCTGGGATTCATTGAAATTAACATTGTCGAGTGTGTAATAAACAGTCTTTTCCTGCGCAGCATTTATATTTGCCTGCTTTACAAACATCAATTCCGGATTAACTGCCTGTGCATTATATGCGGCTATGATAGTATTGACAAACAACTTCTTTTCCATAAGATTACCCTTATCAGTGACAGGCTTATGCCCTACACCTGTATAAATTATATTTTTATAGCTATAGATATAATAATTATTTCTGACATCATTTTGGGTGAATGAGCATAATATCCATTTCCGGTTTTATTATCTTTATCGCCAAGGCAATACCACACTACAAGATCACCTGAATCATCCTCATCTGCATTTTCTTCCAATGCCAATTGATAATATTGGAAATGTGTGGGGGGCAACGGTTATTTTTTTATCAATTTTATATGGATATTCTGTTATTGCACCTTCATTTACCTGAGATGCTGTAGTTGTTACTTCCGTACTTCCGGTTTCTCGTGTTGTATTTGCAATTCTTAATTTTCCATTGGTGAATCCCTGCGTTTCTGAATATGTTTTTTCTTTGTTTTTGTTCAGATAATATGCCATATCACTGGAATTCTTAGAAATAGCATTCCAATCTGTAGACTGTGCATTTGTATCTAATTCTTTTGCCTGTTTTAATATATCAGAAGTTGACTGCGGGGCAGTGATGCCGTACCTATCCATACCTGAAGCTCTGCGAAGTGTCTGGTTAAAAAAGTATGCCCAACCTTTCCACGTAGAATCACCACTAATACCTCCATTCTGCGCAGTTCTATCATACACAGAGGATGACGTATTATCATGAGCCAAGATCACACTCTTTCCTGTATTTGCAAATTCCAGGATTCTCTGAGCGTCATTCTCTGAAAAGTTTGTAGGATTATTTCCTCCATAACTACTTCCATAACCAGCACCATCGCAAAATCCAATGATCAACATGTTATATTGATTCAGATAGGTTGCATTTGCAGAATACTGGGTTTCATATTGTCCTACAGTAATTGTACTAATCTTAACATTAAAATCTTTTACATTATCAAACAGATTTTGAAACGTAGTATCTGTAGCCAAATTCCATGTACATTCGGCACTATTATTTGGAATAATTTGCAATACATTAATTGTATTTTGGGTTGAAGTTGTATTTTGTCTTTTTGTATATCCAATCTCAGACGTTCGGATCTCGCTGTTATTATTGTTGGTGACTACCAGTTTCCACGGCATTAGTTTGATATATTCCTGCGGGATTTTTCTTGAAACTGTATACGTTGTATTAAGGGAAAGTTGATATATCCCATTCTCCTTTTTTATAACATTTCCATTTTGCATGACTGCAATATCATCCAGCTTCTCAGATTTTGAGAAATTACCATCACAGTTCAGATCAATATACAATTCACAATTATATTCTGCATTAGCAGGTGAAGCCTGCGCCTCGTCAATAATCTGAAACTGAAAAGTCATATTTTCTCCGGTAAGAAATTCATTCGATGGGCCATCCCCTGTTCCAATTGCAGAAGGAGGGTAACTGCTCAATTCAATCTTTGGTTTTGGAAGTTCCGCACAGAAATTTATATCCTCATCTGCTGTAATCTCTCCCTCTTTGTATACATTATCAAATCCTTTTACTTCATTAAGGAAATCATAAATATAGGAAGAATTGTCTACCAGAGTTGTAGATATCGTTTTTTTATTCTCACCATAAATATTTCCTGCAACTACTACCGGATACCCGCTTTTTGCAAAATTCACCAGTTTATTTTTTATTTCTTTTGTAATATCATTTCCAGAACCACGAACAGAGCCAATAGTAGTACCTGTAGTTGAATCTGTTTCCCCCACCGTAGCGGCTTTCTTTTGACTTCCATTCGTGACATAATCATGATTCATCAAACCCTGTAATTCATAGCGTGCCAATCTATTTCCACCAACATGATAATAAAGCACCTTATCATCTGGTCGGAAATTACCATCATAATCCAAATCCTTATCATCATCCCCCAGATAGATCATGTCATACTTTGTATTTAAGTCATCAATATGTCCGACAAATTCAGATGTTGTCATAGTGGTTATTTCTACATTTGCCTGTTTATTATGAAAAATGGGGGAAAATTCTCTGGCACTGGCATATGTATTGGCTGGATAGCCAAATGTACTTGTAAACGACAGGGGGTACGACCCCGCCAGGCCGCTGTCACTGCTTATTTTTTACAATCGGAACAGTGAATTTTTCTAACTTAATTAATCGATTATCGTATACTGCATCATTTCATAGTGTAATTTGCTTCTCTCTACAATATCAAAAGGAAGAAGCGCCCTCGCAACAAGTTTTAATTCCTCATCAGGAACATCTGTCCTGCGCAGATGCGCATAATCTCCATCAATTGATTCTACGATATAATCACACACTAACATAATGAACCTCCAGCTTTTGTTTTTTACAGTTTATCACACTTTTACTTCCAAATCATCAACATTTTCATCTTAATTCCAGATTTTCCAGCTACCTCCTATTGAGAAGATATTTCATAAATGTTACTATTCTTTTGTGCTTAGCTAACACAAATAATAAGAATAAGGAGGACGTAATATCTATGTGTTTTAATTTCAGTAATTGCTCCGAGTTATTTAATGCAATCTGCAAATATTTCCATCTCGGTTGTTAATCCATAATAACAATATTACCGGCAGAATAATTTTTCTGATATTCTGCTGAAAAAACAGCTCTGAACTTTTCGAAAAAAATCAGAGCTGTTTCATTTTATACTTCTCAATGCTTCGTATACTTAATAGATGGTCTGCCACCAGTAGAGTAATCAATCTGACTGTTGATTTCTCTGTTCTCTACCAGATAGTTCACGACAGAGGGTGCGACCCCGCCAGGCCGACACTCCTGATTTCAGGCTGCGGCTGTCTATGATAGCATGATAAAAGCGGATTCTCTGTAGAAATGCGGCAATATACTTTGCTTTATCATTCTTATCCGGCTCCAGGTCATAAATAGATGCATCTTCTGACGCATCTATCTCAGCGCTGTCATCACTTTCTACATAAACATCCAGCCGGGCTCCCCTCAGATCCGTATTCAATCCTCCATAGGATTTCTGTGCGATCACTTTCAGATTTCGAAACTCCTTGTTAAACAAAAGTTTCAGAATCTTTCGTGTAAACTTCTCTCCCATTTCAGGATATGTCATCATGGCATTGAAGAGAAAATCATCCAGCAGGTTTAGCTCTTCCAGTTTTTTTCTTTCATTCTGCATCTGCATGCTCCTTTCCTTATGATGGAGGAAGCAGCATCGTTTCTGCAGAATTTATATGTGCCGTTGTACTGTTTCCACCATATTTATTTTCGCTTCATATGTGGAATCAGATTGACCGAACGGCCTTAGAACTTTCCCAGATATGTAATTTCAGTGTAGCAAATGATGGCCGGCGTGTCAACCAGGGAATGAAGAAAGCCACAGGCTGGATGGGTGCCAGTCTGTGACTCAGTTAGATTTTTATACTTTCTTTAGAGAACTTTTAAGACAAATTTCGTTTCTTTATTTTCCCGACAGGGGGTGCGACCCCAACCAGTCCCTGCGACTACCTCTGCATCCAGGAAAGTAAGAGGACGGGAGTCCCAGTTCCAATCCAATATATCTCTTTATATTAATCTAGCTCAAAAAGCTGACGCTGTTTTAATGAAACTGATGTCACTGATGAATTTTCTTTTAATTCACCATAAAGAGCCGCCTTACTTGTAACTTTAACATAAAGATTACAGTTATTCTTATAATTTCCACCTGATTCCTGCAAATACTGTTCAATATCTGATATACTGATTTTATACGCATCATTATCTCTGTCTTTCAGATGGAATAATCCGTCTGAAGTATCCAGAGTAACTACATCTGCATTCTTATTATACGGAATCATTTTTCCAATTACGGAATTAATAGACACGCTGTCCTCTATACTGTTTCCACCAATATAAAATTCAACAGTCATGTCCTCTTTATCCTGATCCTCCTGGCTGAGACTGGAACTGATCATATTATAATCCTTTATATTAATATAAAAATCCATATCTTTCTCCAGAGTATTGGCATCCGTTTGAGTCCAGCTCGTCTGATCCGTTGCATAATACCGGGTCTTCTCTACCTGCGCAGCAGGATTCAGTGTTTTTACGAAATCCACATAAGGACTAACCGCGGTGATGTTTGCAGCAGCTACAATTGCATTAACAAAAAGATCTACTTCGTCTTTTCCGGTAACCTTTCTGTGTCCCACACCTGTATAAATAACATTACCACGACTGTAAAAATAATAGTTATTTCTTACATCATTAGGCGAATTCTGATAATAATCTCCACTCAGGCAATACCAGACTACAATATCGTTCTTTCCATCGCTGACTCCATTAATATCAAGATCTTTTTCCAGTGCCAGCTGATAATACTGTCCATGAGTGTTCGCAACGGTATATGTCTGACTGACCCCATCTTTTAATTTATAAGGATATTCTGTAATAATTCCATCATTTACTTTTGTGATGCTATTTACTTCATCCCCGGCTTTCATTTTAGTAATTTCTTTATTGATGTATCCCTGCGTCTGCATATAACTCTGAGAACGGTTAGAATTCGTAACATAAGCTACATCACCAACCATCTGTTCCATATAATCAAAATCCACATCTGATGCATTTGCAGACAACATATTTCCGGCTTTCAGAAGGCTTGAGATATTGGTATTTCCCCCTTTAATTGAATATGCCTCATCATTTGTAATTCCATAACGGTCAAGTCCTGCTATACTACGAAACAGAGAATTAAGAGAATATCCCCAGTCCTGTCGGTTAATAGAGTTTTTCCATAACCAGCTGTCTTTAATTTGTTTTCCATCTTCTGTTATCGGCTCATTATTAAATTCCTTATAATTCCAATTGATATTCGATGTAGTATCATGAGTGAAAATAACACTCTTGCCATTCTGTATAAATCTTTTTATATTATCTACCGCACCGTCTGTATTATCTATATTTTCATATACATCTCCAAATCCCAGAATCAGCATATCCTTTCCATCTAGCAGAGATTGATTTTTATCTATGGTACCATTTTTTAACTGCTTCTGATTATCTACATACTCTGCAACTGTTTTTGTTTGAATATTCAACGTAAAATCTTCCACAGCAGACATTTCTTTATAAAACCAGCTGCTATGATTCTTCGTCCAGTCATCCTCCAAATTCCAGGTAGCAAGAGTTGCATCACCTCCAGATGGTACAGATGGTATAATCTGTAAGACATTAACTTTCTGTTTTCCATTTTGCTTATTACGCTTGGAATATCCGGTTACCGAAGTCCTGACGCTGGAATTGGAATTACTTACCAACTGCAATTTCCAGTTAATCGCCTTAAAATAGTCATAAGGAATTTTTCTTGCCACCGTATAAGTCTTGCCAATCCGCAACTGATATACTCCGTCTTTTCTGGATAATACATTTCCTGCGTCATCACATATTTCTATATACTTACTCTGCTCTTCTGCATCGGAAAGGTTACCATCAAAATTCAGGTCAAAATACAGCTGGCAATTATAAGTTGTACTAGCCGGTGCTGCATCTGAATCATTCTTGACAGTAAACGTATATTCTATATTTTCCTTATCTGCCGACAAATAGCCGGTATTGGATGAGTTTTGACCGCCTCCTGTACGCGGAACTTCCAGCGGTCTTCCGGTGTCAGTAAACTCGATTACCGGTTTTGCAAGATTCGCAAAAAAAGTAAATTGTGAATCTGACAATCCACTGACTGTAGATACGTTTTCGTATGAAAGCGACTCATTCAGGAACCTATAATACCAGGATGAGTTATCTACAGTCTGCGTAGATATTTTTCCACTTTTACTGTCTACCAGAGAATTTCCAAGTACAACCGGATATCCACTTTTTACAAAATCCAGTAACTCATTATATTGCTGTCTGGTAATGTCATTTCCTGAACCTCTTAACGATCCCAACCCCGCATATTGTGTCTCGCCATTCTCTCCGGTATTATATAAATTTGTATTACGTATCTTTTTTTTGCCATCTGTCCCTATAACATAATCAATATCTAACATTCCCATAAGAGAGAACTTTCTTATATCGTTCGAACCACTTCCTGTATGTATGTCATTCAAATTAATCGCACCGCCCACATGGGTATATAACATCGGTTTTGTACCATTAATCCTTATATCACGCGAACTTTCATTCAAAGAATCTCCAATGTAAATCATGTCATATTCAGAATTAATATCATCAACATGTCCTACATACTCAGATGCAGTCATAGATGTAACGGTAACCTGTGTCTGTATATTCTCACTATTAAAAAATTCCAGATGCGCACATGACGCTATCGTGTCACTCGTTGTATTGTCATGATATGCTTCCGTTATTCTTATCGTTATTTTCTTTACATTTTTATAAGTTTTTCCATCTTTAAATGTATATGTTTTACTTGTATTATCTGTTCTGTCTGTATATAATTCTTTGTCATTTGTTTCATCCTTTAACAGTTCCTTACCGTTTTTATCATACAGGCTTATTGCAAAATTCAGTATTTTTCCATTCTGATCCCCATTTGTACTATATCTTCTGGGGGTGTATATAAATCCGCTGATATCAGATGCCTTTTTCAGAGTTATCGTTAAAGTATGATTTCCTGATGCATGATAATTCGTTCCACTGCTATTCCATGCTGAATGCCAGAATAAGTTTTGATCAGAATCTAAAATATTAGATGCTGGATGTTTCTCATTTCCTGAATTTTGTTCACAATCAGCTGTCACCGTATCTATCTCAATTGGATCATTCGTTTTTTTGCCCAACCATCCTAATACGGTATTCTGATCAAGTGTACTTCCGGTTTTTGCCGGTTCTATTTCCAACACCTTAATACTGCTTTTCGTATTTAAATTACGTTTATACTGATAATTGATAATATACTCAATCGCTCTTGCCTGTGTCAGCTCTTTACTCAATAACTGAACCTTCGAGTTATTTGCGGAAAACGAACTTTCACTGTCAGAGTTTTCTTCTCCATCTGATAATGACTGCGATTCATCTGTTGTCTGTCCGATCTGACGATACTGGTTTTCACTTTCGATATATTTCAGAATCTCTTCAAATCCTTCCGACCTGCTTCCATCTGTAAATGTGCTTCCCTCTGATTCTGAATTGAAATTTGTATGAAAGTCTCTGTTTATTAAGCCAGAAGGATTGTCATCAGAAAAAGTATTTTTAAAGAAATAAACCATTCTGTCCACATAATGCCTATCTGCATCGTCCGGCTCTGTATAAGCAGAAAATGCCTCCAGCAAATCATTTTCTCTATATGCCTTTACAGAATTAATCATTACAGGGATGGTTCCCATCGCCTGCACTGCTTCAGTTGTGACGATTCCATTTACATAAATCAGATCATATTGTGACAGTTCACTGTCTGCAATTGTCGCAGTCTGTGCTGTCCCCGCTGAAAAGGCACTTGTACCATCGCTTTCACCATCTGAAAAATCGGCATCCGGTGTTCCGGATGTTACAGTCTCACTCTCTGCCTGCTGTGCATCTGTATTATCAGTGTCTGATGCAGCATCTGTTCCATCCTGGAATTCATCGGCTACATTATCATTTATTTCATTTTCAATAGAAACTAACTCAACTCCTGCTTCACTGACCATAGAATCAACCTCAGATGTTTCACCCCCGTCTTCCTGTAGCTCTTCTGTCTGTGATTCTTCTGTCTGCGCTTCTTCCTGCTGAGGTTCCTCCATCTGTGTTTCATCAGAAAGCTGATCCGTTTCAGAATCTGATGAAGCACCATCATCTCCGGCTGCACTGTCAGCAATATCAGCTGCCCCTTCTGCATTTTCCGTACTGACAGCTGCTGTTTGGATACCATATTTTTCGTTAAATTCCTGAGCCGTAATCGTATCAACTTTAATGTCAAAATTCGCAAACTGTTCTTCGTCATCAGGTGATAAATGAAATACGTATCGCTTAAACCAGTCGTGGTTTACATATCCGCCCTGATAAAATATATGATTTACTTCTACTGTCTGCTCCGGTTCCTGTTCATTCGGAATAAAATCATAATCTCCAGTTCCGGGAGTCAATTTATATTCTGCATCGGAAATATAATGCGTTGCAACTTTTCCATCACCGTCTGTTACTTTAATATAGGTATTTCCGTCATTCTGCGGATAAGACGCATAATACCATCCATAATATTGATAATCTGTAGGAAGTTTTGCATCAGCAGAAGCTTCACAGCAGAAATATGCTTTTTCTACAGTGTAATAATAGTTGTAATCCAGACTGCTGTCTATTTTCTTTATGTCACTGTAAGGTACTGCCTGACGTCCGGTCACTATGGAAAGAGGATATCTGGCAAGCTGTCCGCTTGCAGTATCCATTTTCCAGTACCAATATTGTCCATCTTCCAGTGTAATATCTTTCTCATTACGTACGATCTGTGTTTTATTTGTGACACTTTCTGCATCTTTTTTCTGGTTGTCCTGTGCCAGAGCTTTGATCTTCTCCAGATCTCCTACCAGAGTATATTTATAATACGGATACGCCTGTATATTTTCTCCCAGATAAATATACGGATTCTCTGTCGTTCCCTTTGTTTCTTCATTAGCAAATCCAAGTAGGATCGTTCGGCCTTTAGAAGTCTGTTCTTCCGCCTGTGCATTATCAGTCAGCTCATCTGCCATTCCTGCTGTCTGTGAAGTATCCTGTGAAGATGGAATCTGAGCATCGCCATCCGAAGTTCCGTCTCCAAAATCTCCTGTTGAAAACGCATCTGCTCCTGAATTATCTGATGTTTCCCTCGCAAATTCGGACTGTGAAGCAGCTGTTGTCTCACTGCCATCATTTACAGTTGAAAATTCTGCTTCTTCTCCTGCAGTAAATGCCGAAGCTCCCTGTGGAGTATTATCCTGAATCAATACCGCTCTGCTTTCATCTACAACCGGATTTTCTCCTGGAAATTTAAAAATATTATTCTGGATATTATTTGCAATATCTTCTGTGAAATCTGCATATACATTTTCATAATATCCATACTTTCCATTAGAATAATCATATTCTGGAAGAATGGTAGTCTGCCCTCTGTCATTTGCATCTTTTAATGCATTATTAACGTCTTCATTTTTTACTTCTGCAAATGTCAGCGCATATGGAGCTTGTGCTTTTTCATCATCAGAATAATAGAAATTTTCTATATTCTCACGATATTTGTTTGTTTTGGCATTATCTTCTGTGACATTTTTACGAATTGGATAATAAGTCTGTTCCTCTTTCGTATACTGTCCATTTCCGGCAGTGTTTTCCTGATAATGTCCCCGAATCTTTACTGTATCAGTTCTTGGATTGCCATCAGCATCTACGAAATCAACTCTCTTCCATCCGTCTTCAGAGGAAACAAAATACTGCTCCTGATATTCTGAGTATGCAAGCGGATACTCTTCTGCGGAATCTCCGCAAAGACTCTCTATATTTTTCCCTGCGGAAGATACATTTCCGTTTTCGTCTGTTTTTTTATTCGTGGCAAATTCTTTTCGCTGCTTTTCCGACAGCTTACTTAACCCATCTTCCAGACTCGAAAAAGACATGGCATTTCCGTTTTCGTCTTTATACAGTTTGATATACGGCTCCTGACCGGATACATAATACCCGATTTCTGCCTCAGCTTCAGAATCTACGATTTCGAGAATTCGAAAAGGTTCATCTTTGGATGTTTCATTTACGATTTCTTCAATACCTGGCATCATTGCAGGAGAGGCCTGTACGGAAATACTGGTCTGGAGCAATGCTCCAACTCCCAGTACTCCGGCTACAGTTACTGCAATGCCGGATAGTAGTATTTTTTTACGTCTGATTTTCATTTGAAACAATCTCCTCCTTATCCATATACCTCTAGTTATCAGTCACCGTTATCGTATAAGGTTCCGATTCTGTTTCCGTTCCTCTATCTGACTTATAGACAGCTGTAACGACATAAACTCCCATTTTTTTCTTATCATATTCCAGTTTGAAAGTGTTATTTAAATTATTGGAGTACGGCAAAATATCTGTGCGTAACTCACCATCTTTTTTACATCTCCAAGTGATATGATCCGAATTTTTAATTTCCGCTCCATCAATTTCTAAATCAGCAGTTAATTTAATCATATCGTCAATGGTGATTGTTGTGCTCTGATTTTTTCCTTCATCTTCTACTCTAAAACGCGTAATAGGTTTTTCTAAAACTTCAATTGGAACTGAAGCTTCGTATATCTTAGGATTATCTCCAGTTCCAACCCATAAAAGATGGCTATTCTCTACGCTAATGCTTAATGTAGTATTTTGCTGCCATACCTGCACATCCCATGGAGCAACGCCAGAAGAATCAAATCCTCCACTACTTGGATCAATCGACCACTTCGGTGTAGTTAATCCATCTTCTATTTCTGCTGTAGCATATTCTGGTTTCCCATTTGAATATGGATTAGATAAATAAGTTTCTATTACTTTAGCCTTCAATGGATATTTATTTCCTATAACTACTGATGTCTTCGGTGATACTATTTCCACGCCATGCACAACTCCAATATTAGCCACGCCTTTATAACGTCTTTTTATTACCTCTTTATTCTCATTTTCTACATAAAATGTTAATTCAGCAGATATAGAAAATCCCTGCTCACTTTCATCAACATATAATTTAGCAGTATGCTGATCATTATAGAATAAATCATTGCTAACAGACGTCTTTTCACTTGAACTCTTTAAAATTTTCCACTGTACACTATATTTCCAAGAATAATCTGCTCTGTCTGCATCCACATAAAATCCGGTTGAAGCATTATAATAAGAACAATCATATGTATTACCAGGATATACAGTCGTAACATTCTGTCCGGATACTTTATTTTTACACCAGATATTCATACGATAAAAATCTGTATTAACACTAAATGTAGAATGTCCCGTTGCCAAACTTCCACTATTCACTGAAACTGTCGCTTTTGCTTTCCATTCTCCATTTTCCTCGGTTGTAAATGCATTTCCTTCCTGATATGTCATTCCATCTACAGTAAACTGTGGCGTAGAGGACAAGTTTCTTTTTTTACCGCCAATATAATAATTATATTCTGGTGAAACTTTATTATCACCCAGATAATATTCACCCGATGGATTTATTATTTCAAGTCGAGCTAAATTTACAGTCGCTGTAGCCGAAAATGCTTTTCCACCTACTTCATAGGAAGCATTTACAGAAATTACTCCATTTGCCTGAGATGTACCCTCGCTCTTTTCAATATTTATCAGACCATTTTCCTGAACTGTAGTTCCATTTGTCCCTCCGCTCCACACAACTTTTACATAAGAATTTCCCGAATCTGTATTATCACTATATACTTCCGACCATTTTATATAATCATTTAAATCGTATGAAACAGTTTCTTCTGTATCCAAACCTAATATAATTTCGACATTCTCTGTCTTAATCCCCGTCACCGTCTTAGTATTATTAATCTTAATCGTCACCGGTGCAGAAGTTACTGTCTGTTTTCCATCGGATGTTTTTGCAAACACAATTACAGTGACTGTTCCGGTTGCATTGTCATTGACTGTAAGTTTTCCATATGTAGGATCAAGTTCCGGGAAATATCCTTTTTCTGTTCCATCTACAATTTTCCATTTCAATGTTGTCGGATCAATGGAACCATTTCCGGTCAGATTATATCCCAGGATCTTTGATTTACCTGCATCGATAGAATCCGGTGCACCAACGATATTAATCCTTACATCTGTACTGCTGGCTGTTGCAAAAGCATCGTCCGGTTTCATGACCTGAATCCGGTTTCTGAGATTAACCGTGTGAAGTGTTTTCACTTTTTTCCCATTTTCTTCTGTAGTTAAACGGAAACGCACGATCCGTTCACTCTCCACCTTCGTCACATCTGCTGTGAAATTCTCAATTCCCTCTGCAAACACAGAACGTGCAATTAATTCTTTAGAATCTTTTGCCTTATCTGAACTGCCTCCGGAAACAACTCCATTACCACTATCATTGTCGGCTGATGCAAATACAGCAACTCCATTGTCCATGCTTTCTGCAGAAATCCCACTGGTATCCACTGTCTGCTGATTTTCTGAATTGTCGCCTGTGCCATTCTCATTTTCTTCTTCCGTATTGCTGCTTGCCTTTGTGTACTCACGCTGACTGTAATAAAGTTTTCCTTCACTTCCCACCCAGTCAAGCACATCAAAAACATAACGGCTGGTTCCATCGCCATTTTCGTATTCATTGCAGGCAATAAAAGTTTTTGATGCCGCATTAGAGTCATCAATGTCGCTGGTAATCTGCGTTCCCATATCCGTTCCTGAACCGTATGCGTAATAAATACTTCTGTTTGCATCTATGATCAGATCTTCAATCTCATCCAGTGTTTCCTGTGCCTTCACCTGAGATTTCGTATTTCCGGAAACGCCCCTGAAGAGGCTGGAACCCGTAGTAATCAATGTTACCACAACGCCGGAGAAAATTGCGATGATTGCCACTGTAACAATCATCTCTATTAAAGTGAAACCGGCACTGTTATTTTTCTCTTTTCTGATTGTTCTTCTCTGTGTTCCTTTCATGCAGCAATTTCTCCTCTTAACTTATTCTCTCCTTATTTCCGGTTTTGCAGATCCGGTTTTATGCTGTTTTACTGCGCCCTGACCGTGTACTTTCCTGTATCTTTATTCAGAGTAATCACACGGGTGCGCATCCCGCCTCTGACTGTGATTGTCTGGCAATACGGTAAACTTTCATCCCTTTCCAACGGAATATCCTCCCCAAGATTAAGTACTGCCAGAATCTGATTCTGCTCCCATTCATTTGACTGGATAGGAAGAAAACCACCAGTTGCACGGTTATAAGTAAGGATAATAGAATTTCTGTCACCCTCCCACAGATTATATGTCTGCCCTGTACTGTCCGTATAACTGATTCTCGTTCCCGCAGGTGCAATCTTTTCCGAATCATCATTTCTTATTCTGGATGATTCAGCACTTTCTTTGCCTCTGTCCAGATAATACGTAATATAATATCCGTCAGACCGATATTCTAGCTTCATTTCTCCTACCAGTCTGCTCATTGCCTCTCTTCTTGTTTTATCCAGTGCAGATGTTATTGAATTCGTCGCACGCTGAACACGAAAACCAAGCACTGAATTCAGAGAAGGAGTAATCATTCCAAGCAAAATGGCAAAAATAGCTACAGTAATAACCATTTCCACAAGTGTAAAACCTTTATTCTTCTTTTGACCGCAATACTCTGATTTTAATTTATACATATCCTTTTTCAACTCTATTCTTTTCTCCAGTTTTCATAAGTAACACAGTCAGCCAGATCATAAGTATCCAAAACACGTCCACTGTCCGTTGATTCATTCGATGTATTACTATTTCCGAGAACATATTTGTCACCCTCCCAGAAGAAACTCTTCGGTGACATATTTTCATCAGATGCCATCTGTGCCTGGAATACTTTGGCAGCCTCTAACGGAGCAGATTCAAGACTTGCTCCCGAACCAAGAGTAATTCTTCCTTTTGCCATGATAATTCCCTGAAAATGAACCCCAGGTTCAATTACTACATCACCGGTACATACAACAAGTCTCAGCTTATCCACCATGGCAGAAGTAATGATTAAAGGTTCATTTGTTCCGTTAACAGTCGTTTCTGATTCTGTACCGTCTGCACTCTTTACCTTAAAAGTACTGTATTCTCCATTATGTGCCATGATTGCCTGAAGACCGTCATCTTTTGCACCCGCTTCAAATGTAAATTTCAGAGTTCCGGGCTGTTTTTCCTGAAGAAACTGTATCATCTCTTTTTCATTAACCATATTGTCAAAAACGCCTCTGCTGCTGTCCGTCTCATCATGTGTAATTCCATCTGAATCTTTTACTTCCTTATTTAAAAGATCCACACTGGTGATCATCTTTCGATTCAATGCATACCACATATTCTGATAATTCTTCTGTTCCTGCAAAAGAGCCTGAGAAACTTCTGCACTGGTAGCAGTAGTCATATTTCCCTGTGCACCTGTTCCACCTTCTGTCGCTTCTCCGCCCTCATAAGAGAGAACATTTCCGTTTGTGACATAACGGATATAATTCTTCATGTCCTTCACTTTAATTCCACTGTTGGTATTGCTGAAATAGAAAGATAGATATTTATCCAGATTTGTTTTCACAGTAGAATTATTCATATAATAATTATACATAAAATCTGAAGCAGCACGGTTTCCTTCACTTGTATTGCTGAAATTCAGATAAAAATATACATATCCTTCATCCGCATTATTGTTATAAAAAACTTCCTGCACAGGTCTCTGAGAATCCACACCGATTTCATTGAGTGTTTTATTTCCAAGCTCTGCTGATGCAGTATCCATTTTTAAAGGAATCGAATCCATCTGCATCAGACCACTTTCTTCATAATCTGAATAAGACATTGGATTCTTAATATCCATATCCGGCGTCTTTAATCCGGAGGTATCAATCAGTTCCGGCGGAAGCAGATATGCAAGCTGTGTCCCCTTCACGGTAATACTTTCGCCCATCATAACATCATTTGAATTACTTGTCCCACTGACAGGTCTTACATCCGATGTACCAATGTAGCTTCTTCCTGCAAGCATCAGCTTTCGAACGCCAGACAGATCTAACGTCGTACTTTTTCCATTGATCACAATTGAACTGCTAAGTGCAGTATCACTCCACTTCCCATCAGCGGCATCATACATATAGTCATTCTTTGAGTTTCTGGCAGATTCCGGATATCCATATCCATAATACTCACCCTGAATCATTACTCTACTGCTATTTCCTGATTCTATCGTTAGGTCATCTGAGAAATAGGTAGTTCCCAGAAGATTTACCTGTGCAGAAGATAATTTCACACCTTGTGCCCAGAGTGTCACTCCTGTCTCACTGGTAAACGTTGCATTCTGATCCGTATAAATCTCACCTGCGCTGACAACTTTATCACCGCTTTGAATATCCAGATTTGCCCCGGACTGAACCCAGATACTCGTCCGTGGATTCTTTTCCAGAATCGTGTTATCTGTAATATTCTTTAAAATACCAGAGTAAATACTTCCTGATATTGTAGTCGTCTCATTTCCCCCGGCCTTACAGATAATGCCTTTATCGGCAACAACAATCATATTCATAAGATCCGGAAGCGTAGACGGTGTCGGGAACTGTACTTTCGGAATTCCAAGACGGATATCGGTTTCTATTATTGAAGCATATCCCTTCGGGTCAACATAGATTACTTTCAGATTTTTTAACAAAATTCCACTTTTTTTATCCTTTGTCATTACAGGTGTTTTGTCAGACGGTGTAGTAACGATCAGTGTTTCTTTTGTGGAATCAAACTTTTCGCTGTTGTTAAGATCAAGATAATCTGTCAGATGTTCCAGGTTATATTCATTCTGATTTGTTCCGTTTTTTAACCTGCCAGCCAGTTTTTTGATAAACTCATCTATAAAATCGCTCTGTCTTTGCTTGTCAAGCACTATATCTGTTGAATCCGCATCTTTGTTATAGGTTTCCAGAACCTTAATATATGCTTCAGACATGGAATCACCCACGTCTTCCTGTAAACCTACACGGATTTCCTCAATCGCCCGCTCAGCTGTGTAAAAGCTGTCTTTGCCTTTTAAATCTGTGATCTTCATCTGAAAATTACTCAATGCCATATACAGAACAAGAAGTCCGAGAATTCCGATAAAAGCTACCGCAATAATCACAGTAATCAGCGAAAAACCTTTATTCTGTTTTCTGGCTGTATCTTTCCAATCGTTCATATCTTTACTCCCTGTTATCAATTCTCTTTCGCTCCGTCAAGGCTTGCTACCAGATCCTCTTTCGGAAATCCCTTTGCAGCCGCCCCTGCTTTATAGACATCCACTGTCGCAGTATAGATTCTGTCTGTTTCTATCTTATCATCCAGACCGTTGTAGCTTAGAATCTGCTTTGCAGCGGCTCCGGTCTTCTTTCTGTCATTACGGCCATCTTTCGTAACAGCCTGATAAGTCAGCTGCATCTGGCTGATCTTCGGGCGGGTAAGAATTTTGTCAAAATCACTGATATTATAATCAAGATTTGTTCTTAACTTTGTCTGTGCCTTGTAAAGGCTGGGGTTTGTATTCCAGTTTGTCTGTTCCAGCTTGACCGGAGATTCTTTAACCGTCAAAGACATACGATAGGAATTCTCCTGCGCAGAAGTTGGCGTATTCTCTTCCTCATCTCTTTGTTTTGTTACATATACATTAGCCGTATAGTTATCTGTATTCTCAATAACTATTCGGTCCAGAGGCTTCGTACTGCTTTTTGATTCATAATTCGGATAATAAAATACATAAAGATTTTTCAGTTTTGTGTCAGCTTCTGAACTGTAGAATGTCCAGTAAGCACTCTCATATGTGCAGAAACATCCGCTGACTTTACCATTTTCTGACTGCCCATGGCACGGACAGATATCCATTCGCTCATATTTATTTCCGCCCTTTTTCACATAATCATATGTATTCAGGACATACTTCGCTTCTGTCTTAATTGTTCCGCCGCTCTCTCCAATCTTCACATAAAGCGTTCTCTTTGTCTGTGCATAAATATCTTCCGTACTCAGCTTTTCTGTCGGCCTTGGATATTGTGAAGTAAATTCCTCCGTCAGCCTTTTCTGCTCTTCCTCGGACGCTCCGCGGATATAATCAGCCAGATCCTGAGCCCATAACTTCTGCGCTGCCTGAAGCTGTTCTGTTGCAATCACATTCATCGCATTCTCATCCCAGTTTTTACCCATGATCAGGAATGCATTTGTCTTCGTATCCAGCTTCGAAATATTCGGAGCCAGATAATCATTCTTTCCTTCTTCATTATTCGTGGCTGTTTTTTTCTTATATCCGGAACTTCTTCCTCCGTCAAACTTCACCAGCGCATCAAATGTCTCATGATTATTTGTTACATTTGTAAGTTCAAAATAATATTTTCCTGCATTATCTCCTGTTTTTCTGGGATTAAATTCATAGGTTACGCCATTATCCTTAGAAATAACCGATGCAGTTACCCTCGATGTATTATCTCCATCCAGAGAATTATAAAGACGTACATCTTTATACTCATCTCCATCTTTCACAATTTCCCTCACACCAATGGAATTCGCTTCTCCGGTATTAATTCTGCTATTGTCCGAATTAAGAAAAGATAGTCTTGACTGACCGGTAAGAACATCGATCGGATAATTAAATGCCAGAGACACATCCTCAAAATCTTTGGATTTAATCTCCTCCATGATATTCTGTGCCACCGTAGTTGCCTCCAGATATAGATTTGATTTCTTGTTGATTCTCTGTGAGGTAACAAAGCTCTGAAGAAGCACCGCCGCTGCTATGGAAAAAATACTGACCGCAACGATCACTTCGATCAATGACATACCTGCATTTGATCTTTCCCTTCTTTTACTGTCCATCCCGATGCTCCCTCCTGTCTTTTTTATCATTTATCTGCAAGATTATTTCTACAATGTTGAAATTTCTCATAAAATCTTTTCAAAATTATACTTTCATTCCGTATTTTTTATTTCGTACAGGAATCCATCATTTCCTAAAAATGCAAATAGAGGGGCCCTCTACCTCTCCCCTCTAACATACTTTCCTTATTGTGCCTGTGCGGCGCTATCAGCAGGGGCTGCTGCATCCTGCGTATTTTCTCCTTCCTGACTGTTGGTATTCTGGCCGTCAGCGCCAGTATCGGAAGCCGCCTGGTCTGTCGTGCTGTCTGCACTCTGTGCATCAGCTGTCTCTGCGGCTTTCTTTTTACTCTTTTTGCTTTTCTTACTCTTCTTACCAGACTCAATAGTACCGAAAATATTGCTGGTTCCGTACGCCACACTTCCTGCATCCGGCTCAGTGTAAGTCTTGCCGGTTCCTGCCATGGAGAACATATTGACGGTAACACTTCCTGTAAGATTTCCGGTAGTGGAGTCAAAGGAAGCATTTACATTGTCCAATGTCATCCTGCCTGTCTGGTCAGCCAGATAGTCGACCATATCCTTAAGGCTGGCATAGGTTCCTGTAAACTGCATGGTATCCTGTGTCCGGTAGAGTACAGGACTGGTGAACACACTGTTCAGATTCTCCACTTCTGCATCAGAAGCAGCCTGACGCTCTTTCTCTCCTATTACATCTGTGCCCTCGATTTCATCAAGCTGAGACTGGATCTGATCATTTGCCTGCTCTGAGAGAGTCTGGTCTGGCAGACCTGCCAGAGGGTCTTCTGTACTTCCGTCCAGGGAAGCCACAAACTCTCTTGTGCCCAGACCTACATTGGAGATCTGCATATCCAGGGAGTTCTCCATATTCATAGAAAGTACGATTCCGTCTTCAGGACGGATATCTGCCGGAAATGCAGATGTATATTCGCTGACCTTTGCATTGATATCTTCTGTCTCCTGCAGATAAAAATCCCTGTCTGCAGCCAGCTTCAACAGGTCATCCAGCCTTGTCTTCAAAGGTTCGGTTGATGCCTGGATGCTCTGTGCCTCTTCCATCTGCGGTCTGTATCCGAAGAAATATCCTGCTACAAAAACACCTACTCCAAGAAACATCAGCAGTATTTTTTTATCACGCATAGAAATATTCATGTCCATAATTAATCCTGCCTCCCTATCATTCCTCAGAACTGTCCAGCGGTGCCGGATCTGAATATGTACAGAGTACACTTAAGGATACTGTTCCATCCTCAGCCTCGTCAATTCCTGTAGTGGTTACAGTAGACAGGCTCTCAAAGGTACGAAGCTGCATGATCGTGTTTGCTGCTGCTGATTTGCTTCCCACACGCATGGAAAAGCTGACCTGCGTTCCCGTAGAGCTGAAGTTCTCTACTGTGATATCCGAAGGCATTTTCTCCTCCAGTTCTTCGATAAATGTCTTAAGTCCCTCATTGGGGGTATTTGTATACTGATACATATTCTGATAATTGTCATACTGTGCCTTTGCATTGGTATAGGCACTGTAAATCTCCTCAATGGAGCTCTCTTCTGAGATTCTCTGGTTCAGCCGCTCCTGCTCATGCTGCTGATAAATACGGTTTGCATATCCTGCAGCTGTCAGTACAACTCCTGCCACTGTTCCCACCACACAAATAATGATAGCACCGCTTAAAGTTTCTTTTTTCTCATTCTTCTTTCTGTTAACCTTGTCCATCAGGTTTACGCCTGAAGTGCCCGGTGAAAGAACTGCAGCGTAAAGACAGACTTCCTGTGTATCCCTGCTGGCAGGCAGGGCAAAATTCTTAAACTCCTGTAAAACGTCCACCTGCTGTCCCAGCTCATTGGTGAGAAGCTGCATCAGCCCCTTTACCTGAGCCCCAAGACCGCAGCATACAATGGAATCAAAATTTGTATCCGTATGGCGGGAAATATAATAATCCATAATACGGGAAATATTTCCGATCAGGTATCTGAGACTCTCTGTCACCTCAGCTCTGGCAGTTTCCAGCTTTCTGTCCTCATCAGAGATTTCTTCGTCAAAAGACTCCATATCAAGGAAAGGATTGATACATTTTCTGCTGCAAAGCACATCCAGAGCCTCATTCGCATCCAGCCTGTCCCCAAACTCAGGGAATGCTCTCACTGTCTCTGCCGCACTGTCCACACCATAGTTAATATTACGCTGTAGGGTCAGTTCACCGTCCCGGATAATCGTAATGCTGGTTCCCGTATATTCCACCTTAACCAGAATATGAGTTCCTTTTGCATACTCATCCTTTACCGAATGATAAATACTGTCACCTGTGTAGGTGATCCCTGTCATTGTCAGTCCTGCATTCTCCGCAAACTCACTGTAAGCTGCTGAGATTGCTTTGGGAGCAGCATAAACCATCAGATGATACTGCTTTGTTTCTTCCTTCCCATCCTCAGATTTCTGACTTTCCACATCGACCACACTGTAGGACAGCACATACTTGCTCACATCAATGGGAAAATAATCTGTGGCATTTGCCTCTACGATGCTCTGTATTCTGTTTGCCTTCACAAAAGGGATACGGACTTCCCTGCTCGCGATTCTGGTAGAACCTGTGGCAAAATATACTTTCTTTGTCTTAATCTTTCTCTGGGAAAGCTCTGCCTTAAGATTCTCTCCGAGAGTTTTCGTATCACGGATCTGTCCATCCTCCACAGCCCCCTGGGGTGCCGGTATACAGAAACAATTATAAATCCTTCCCTTTTTTCCACGTACTTCAACTTCCGCAACTCTGATCTGAGATGCCTCTGCCTCTATACTCAAAATTTTCGCCATTTGTATTTTCCTCCGTATGAGCCGCTGCCCTCTGCAGACAACCGCCCTTTTTCAATTACAAAAATAAATTTTAACAGATAAAACATCTTAAAACTCATTTTTCTAACTGAAAAGTTTTATGATTTTCAGTTAAAAATTAATGACAGATACCAGCTGATCCACCTGTTTCCCCACAAAGCAGCCAGCAAAATCCCGGCTGACAGATAAGGACCCATGGCAAGCATACGCCCTGCCTTCTTCCTCACCATGCGGATAATATGAACCACAGAACCAATAATACATCCCAGCACAAAAGCCAGCAAAGTCAGCTTCCATCCAAGAATCAGACCACAGGCAAACATCAGCTTAATGTCACCCCCGCCGATTGCTCCGCCGCCACTGACCAGATAAAGAATCTCCAGCACACCGCTGACACAGATCATCCCAATCAGATGCTCTGCCAGATTCCCCCTGTCAAGCACAGCCATTGCAATCCCAAGAACAAACAAAAACACATTGATCCCAAACGGAATCTCATACGTCCGCCAGTCAATCACACTCAAAACCAGAAGAGCCGACGCCATAAGGCAATAAATCACGCTACTCCACACCAGTCCATTAACAGCAAATATCACCACATAGAGGATGCCATTGACACCCTCTATGATCGGATACTGAACTGAAATTTTTGATTTACAGTTACGACACTTACCACCTAACACCAACCAGCTAAACACCGGCACCATATCATACCACCGAAGCTTCTGCCCACAGGTCATACAATGGGAGGGGGCTGTCACCACCGACTCCCCAAGAGGGAGTCGATAGATACAGACATTCAGAAAACTACCGATGGTGATGCCGAATATGAAGATTGTTATGTATGGGATTGTGTCTAGGAAAAAAAGCATAGGTTAATCCTTTCAACTATAATATATTATTTCTGATTTTCACTACCAGCAGCAGGAGTTGTAGTTGCTTTACCAGCAGCATCAGCAAAAGATTTTGGCGAATATGTAACAGTTGTATTACCATCTTTATCAACAACAATGGTTGCAGTTACAGCTTCGACTGGGTTACCGCTAACGCCATCTGCACCATTTAACCATTTTTTTGATTTCAGTCTTGTACTTGCATAATCAGCTATTGTATCACTAATAATTTTTTTCTGATCAGTGTTTGCATCTGCACCATCAATCTTAAATTCAACATCTTTTGTAGTAGAAATTGTGATCGTATATGTTGCCTTTTTCAAATCATTAGCTGGATCTGCTGCATATACCTGTACTGCTCGTACCATTTCATCCATATTAGCTGTATCTGCTGATTTTCTGGATTTTTCTACATATTTTGTATACTGTGGTGCAAGTAAGCCAACTAAGATTGCAAGAATTGCAACTACAATTACGAGCTCTACTAATGTAAAATCTTTATTATCTTTTTTCTTTCTGTTAAATAATTTTAACATATTACTATCTCCTTAATTTTCATTATATACAAGATAGTAACATCGTTCATGCACAGCAAAGAATTGTTATGCATTCATCGAAAAGCTTATTTTGCTTTCTGTGTACTTAAATCTTTAATTGCTTCAGGAGTATATGTTACAGTTGTAGCACCTTCTGAATTAACAATAATCTGTGCACTTATGCTTCCATCCGTTGCTGCTCCTGTTACTTCTTTCCACTTTTTTGATTTTGTTACAGTAGATGAATAACTATCATTAATAAACTCTTTTATTGCATCCTCAACTTTAGTTGCGTCTGCACCATCACCTGTTGCAGCAATAGTTGTACCTTTTTTATCATCTCCTGCTGCTTGCTTAATAGTAATTGTATATGTACCAGCTGGAATGCTTTCACTAGCATCTGCTGCCGCTACTTCTACTGCTTTAACCATATTTTCAAGATTAGTAGCATCCGCAGCTTTTCTGGATTTCTCTACATATTTTGTATACTGTGGTGCAAGTAATCCAACCAGAATCGCAAGGATAGCGATTACGATAACCAACTCAACAAGAGTAAATCCCTTGTTATCTTTCTTTTTTCTGTCTTTCAGAAATTTAAACATAACTCATTCTCCTTCAAAATTAATTTAATTCTTTTCAATCCGGATAGAGTCATATCGTGTCGAAAGATACAAGAGCAGCACATCATATATGCCAGACAATATATTCAACTTTTCGATGAATACATAACTCTCCTGTTGCTGTCACCACGAATGTCACTATCCGGTGATTGATTCAACGAGCGAGAACCCTGATGGGCTCTCCACCCCCCCCCCTGTAAAAATCGCTTTTCCAGGAGGGAGGGAGTTATGTTTATAAACTCGTTATTCAGTTTTCATGTTACAATTTTGTTTCTCACTTCCGGTTCAGGAAAAACCTTCCCGTTATCAGGAATCCAGTCACTGCCAATACTAGCTCCGGGATATAAATATATTTATCTGCATCTGCAGGAGACTTAGTCATACTTGGCATTTGGGAATCTGCGTTATTCTGCGAAAAAACTCACTGTCTGAGCGAAGCGAGTTATGAGGTTTTCGCAGAATGCTTTTAGCAGATTTCCAAATGCTTAGTATGACTGGCTCCGAAGCCGTAGATAAATATATTTACATCCCGGAGCGTCCACCTGACAGCATATTCCTTCAGATAATCTCAGCCTTTCTCTCACCGTATAATTAAATCACTAAAATCCCGCTTTTTCCACGCGCCCCCTTCCATATCTTACAAGAAAACACGACATTTCCATGATTTCTATGATGAACACAGCCCCCTATGCAAACTGTGATACATCCAAATTTGGTTATTTCAGCAACTTTTAATGCGGTTGCCACTCGCAAATGATCCTTTAATCATCCAAACAATCAGATATCTAAGATAATTTAATTTCTTTTTATCCATTTCAGACTATAATCTACATGCACTGTATAATTAAATTTTTATTACAGATTATCCAGCCCATTATACATAGCCCCAATCGGTGAAACCACCGCCACAACCAGCGTACCAACCACAACAGCCATAAACACAATGATCAACGGCTCCATAGCCGCCAGTACACTCTGGGTAGTCATCTCCACCTCTTCATCATAGTAATCCGCTAGCTTCTCCAACATGTCCTCAATATTACCTGTCTCCTCACCGATCCCTGTCATATGACACACCATAGGCGGGAAGATTTTTGAGGCTGTCAGCGGTTCTGACAGCGGAATACCTTTCATTACCTCCTCACGTGCTTTCAACAGCGCATTTGTGTAATGGATGTTATTGACGATCTTTGACACTGTCTCCAGTGCATCAATCGTGGAGATACCCGACGACAACAATGTGCTCATTGTCCTTGCAAACTGTGCGCAGGCAGTCTTCACTGTCAGCTTGCCAAACAAGGGCATCTTCATCTTCACCTTATCGATGGCAAGTCTGCCCTGTTCTGTCTTGTAGATCATCTTATATGCCACGATCACCAGAATGATCAGTGCAAGAATCATATACCAGTGTTCTGTCATCCACTTACTGGTGTTCATAACCCACATAGTGATCCCCGGCATCTCCACATCCAGGTCTGCAAACATATCAATAAAGATGGGAATAACGAACAGAAGCATAACAGCCACAACACCGATCGCTGCAATGACCAGAATAATCGGATAGATGGTTGCCTTTCTGATGGTTGCCTTCAATTTGGCTTCCTTCTCAAACTGTACTGCCATTCGTGTGAAAGCCATCTCAAGGCTTCCGGAGTTCTCACCTGCCTCTACCATATTGATAAGCATTGGCGGAAAAATATCTGACTGGCCTCTCATGGAGTCTGCCAGTGTATTTCCCTTCTCCACACTGAGAAGTACCTCTGAGATAGCGCGCTTCAGCCATTTGTTCTCTGTCTGTTCCGAGAGCATCTGCAGGGCTTCCTTCATCGGGACACCTGCCTGTGTGATGCTGACGAACTGACGGCAGAATACACTGAGATCTCTTGGCTTTACTTTCTTTCCTATGGAGAAATCTATCTCTTTGTTCATGGCGCCCTGTTCTTTTACAGAGACAGGGATCAGCCCGTCGTTTTTCAGGATATCTATAACTTTCTCTCTGGTGTCAGCCTCAATATTTCCTTTTTTCTCTTTTCCCTTTTTATCTACTGCCACGTAGGTAAAACCTGGCATTTTATCACTTCTTTCTCTCAGTCAGGCTCAGAGTGTCTGCCAGATCGGGTTTCTGTCAGAAGTCAAAGCTGACTTTTTTGTTCATGCTGACCGGATCCTGGGCATATGTCACTGCATTATCCCCATCGATCAGTTTTCTCATATATAAGTCATACAGTGCATCATCCATTGTCTGCATTCCTGCACGTCTGTTGGTCTGCATCACAGAGGATATCTGATAGGTCTTGCTCTCCCTGATCAGGTTTCGCACTGCATTATTTGCAAAAAGTATTTCAAGTGCAGCCACACGGCCGTTTCCATCTGCTTTCTTAAGAAGCTGCTGGGATACAACGCACTCTAATACAGAGGCAAGCTGTATCCTTATCTGCTGCTGCTGATTTGGCGGAAATACATCAATGATCCTGTCAATGGTCTTGTCCGCACCAATGGTATGCAGGGTGGAGAATACTAAGTGACCGGTCTCCGCTGCTGTGATCGCTGTGGAGATAGTTTCCAGATCTCGCATCTCTCCTACCAGGATAACATCCGGGTCTTCACGCAGTGCAGCCCTCAGTGCCTGTGCGTAACTCGTTGAATCACTGCCGATCTCCCTCTGGTTAACCACTGACTTGTCATGTCTGTGAAGATATTCAATCGGGTCCTCCAGAGTGATAATGTGATATGGATAATTCCTGTTTATCACATGGATCAATGAAGCCAGTGTAGTTGATTTCCCGCTTCCTGTCGGTCCTGTTACCAGAACGAGGCCTCTTTTCCGCGAGGTCATCTCCACTACCTCTGCAGGAATACCAAGATCCTCAGGTTCCGGGATATTGAAAGGAAGGCTTCGCATAACGGAAGCAAGTGTTCCTCTCTGTTTAAATACATTTACGCGGAAACGTCCCACACCTGAGATGGCATATGCAAAGTCTGTCTGTCCGTTATTCTGCAGTTCTTCTCTGTGACGGACATCCATCAGGGGCATGAGAATGTCTTCAAGCATCTGAGGAGTCAGGCGTTCTCCCTCTATGGGAGACAGCACACCATCGATTCTGTAACTGGGCGGTCTGCCGGTTGTCAGGTGGATATCGGAAGCCTTTACCTTCACTGACTGTATCAGTATTTCATCTAAATCATACATATTTCCTAATCTGCCTCGTAACTCCCTGTGATCTCCGGAGGACTCCGGTTCCGCAGGAATTCCTTCTATATTAATAGTCGTAAAATTAATAATCTGTGAGTCTCGATCACTCATAAGATGCCTTGAGCATCTCTTCCACAGAGGTGGTTCCATTCAGCACATAGCTGATACCATTATCTCTCAGTGTGCGCATTCCGCTGTTTCTGGCTGCGCGTTCCAGTTCTTCTGTTGTCCCATTCTCTGCGATCAGGTCACGGATCTCGTCATTGACCTCCATGATCTCGAATACACCGATACGCCCGTAATATCCTGTATGGCTGCAGAAATCACAGCCACAGGGTTCGTAGACATTTACTTCCTCCTGTGTATTCATTCTCAGAACTCTCTTCTCCTCAGAGGTTGCAGGGCGCATCTTCTTGCAATGGCTGCACAGCTTGCGCACAAGGCGCTGTGCAATAACTCCCACAACAGAATCTGCGATCAGATATCTCTCCACTCCCATGTCCGCCATACGGTTCAGAGTACCTACTGCATTATTTGTATGCAATGTAGAAACAACCAGATGTCCTGTTATGGAAGCCTGTACTGCAATAGCAGCAGTCTCCCTGTCTCGGATCTCACCGATCATAATGATGTCCGGATCCTGACGTAGGATAGAGCGAAGAGCTGACGCAAAATTCAGTTCTACCTTATTGTTGACCTGTACCTGATTTATTCCCTCAATATCTGCCTCCACAGGATCCTCTACTGTGACGATATTGACCGCTTCTTTATTTAATTCACTTAATGCTGTATACAGGGTAGTGGATTTACCGCTTCCTGTCGGTCCTGTTACAAGGATGATCCCGAAAGGACTGGCCAGCATATGGTTGAAACGTTCCATCTCATCGGGTGGAAGTCCCAGTTCTTTCTTGTTACGTGTAAGATTCAGTTTGGAAGAGATTCGCATTACAATCTTCTCTCCATGTACGGTCGGAAGAGAGGAAATACGGATATCATAGTCCTGTCTGTCTACCATAATAGACATTCGGCCATCCTGCGGTTTCCTTTTCTCTGAAATATCCATACCGCCAAGAATCTTGATACGAGTGGAAATTGCTGGAAGAAGACTATTATCATAGACCATTCGCTCATAGAGCGCACCATCAATCCTGTAACGGACACGAACTTTGCTCTCAAGCGCTTCAATATGAATGTCGCTGGCTCTCTGTCTGATCGCCTGCTCCAGTAAAGAACGTACAAGCTGTACGATAGGTGCATCGCTTACGTCTGCATCTGTGTCCTCATCTGCTGTATTTCCACGAAGCTGTGCTCTCTCCTGTGTAAATCGTCTGGCTGCATCCAGTGTCTCTGATGCACCGTAGCATCTGTCGATTGCTGCCAGTACATCCCTGGTAGATGCGATATACGGCTCTACCTGCAGATTCGTTACAATGGAGATATCATCAATGGCCGCCATATCCATAGGGTCTGCCATTGCAAGATGAAGGATATTCGCATTGTACGGGTCAAGTTCAAAAGGAATACAAGTGTATTTCTTAAGCAGATCAACACTGACCAGTCCTCTGACTTCCTTCGGAATTGTCACACCTGTCAGCTGGACTACCTTAAGGCCTAACTGCATCTGAAGTGCACGTACGATCATGTCTTCTGTGATAAATCCGTTATCTACCAGGACTTCACCGATCTTCTTGCCGCTTCCCTTCTGTAATGCAAGGGCTTTCTTTAATTCATCTTCAGTTAATACATTCTGCTTGATGAGCAGGTCACCAAGTCTCATTCGTTCACGTCTTAATGCCATCTATGCGTCTCTTTTCCGAATTTAGCAATGCCCTGTTTCTGATACGGCTAAGCTGCCTGCATACCGATCACTCATACTTCCAGGTACGCTAAATGCTGTATCTAATATATATCAAATACAGCAGAAAACCGGAATCATATTATAGACATTACTATTCTCTTATCTTCAGATTTTTATGCTACTGTCCACTTCGTTCTCAGTAACATTTTTATTGATTTAAACTTAATATATCTTGTACAGTTTGTCAATTTTTGTTTCCCTATTTGCACATATTTTTCACATTTTCCAGACATATCCCGCAGATTATCAGGCAAAAAGCTCAAATTTAGCTTTAACGTTTCAGTTCTAATGCTGATGGTTTATTCCGGAAATATATAGAAAGCGCAAAAAGGCAAAAGCCCTGGGCAGTAAGTTCTGTCAGGCGCTTTTGCCTTTCTTATGCTATTTAATTTCCGAGCAGTTATTCGGTGTAGAGCCACGTAGTGAAAGCGGTTTTCGAATATCCGATTGACTTATTTCGCCTTAAATACTGCAACATCCTCTGTAGACAGGTCAATCTTATCAGAAATAATAGATATTGTATTTGAAGAAGAATCCGGTGCTGTCAGTCCTGTTGCGGAAGAGCTTGCAGAACCGCTGTTCTTCATTGCATCCTGCAGGGTATTGCTTACGGTTACATTTGAACTGAAGATATCTGTGCCGGAACTGATTGCTGTGCTGCTGTTCTGCATCTCCTGTACCTGCTCAGAAGTCGGATAGAAGGATGGCTGACGGATATATCTGAAGCTTGCACTATATGCTTCACCTACCGTTACACCATTCTTTCCGGAAGAACAATGTACTGCGATCCAGTCACCTGCGTCTGTCTTACCACAGAGAATACCTACATGGTTATCGCTTCCTGCTTCTGGTCCTTTCTGGAATACGAGATCGCCAGGCTGTGCATCTGCTTCGCTTACTACGTTTGCTTTCTCCCACTGGTCTGAAGTTCCGTCTCCTACGGCTTCCTGCATAGCTTTTTCCTGATATCCGTTGATTACTGCCCAGGTAACAAAACCGCTGCAGTCCAGACCATATGCACGAATTGTACCGGTACTCTTGCTTCCTTCAGCGGATACTGTCTCAGATGTTCCCCAGCTTGGATCATCTCCGATTACTGTGGATTTACCACCCCAGAAATATCCAACCTTACCAACCAGTGAATAAGCTGCGGAGATAACATTTACTCTCTCCTCAGAAACATCATCACCAACGCTCTCACGGACGAAGCCATTTGCCGCTGTTACAACCGCGCACAGAAGCTTGCAGTCTGTTTCTACATATTTCTTAAGAATTGTACGGTCTTTCTTGGCAATTTTATTCTTCTTGATATAGTAGTTGATCTTACGGTTACCGTATGTAACGTGAGTAATATTCTGCTTGTCTCTTACGATTGGATTCATCTCTGCGAAAATCTTCGCCAGATCTTCCTTACAAGAGGAATCAAGTGTGAATTCTGTCTTGCCGTCTTTGCTCTGCTGGTATACATATACTGCAAGGATATCCTGCCAGTTTCTTACCAGAAGACTGTCTGCGGATGTGGTGGTCTTGCTGCCGTCAGTGTCGCTGGCATCTGAAACTTTATTCTTCTCTTTATATTCTTTCTCGATTTCATCCATAACAGTGGCAAAATCATCTGAGAAAGTCAGGTTGTAATTGCTCTTTAAGCTGTCCAGATAGAAATCCTTACCGGCATGGATATTAGATGCATAGTATACCGGAGTTCCAGTCTGCGCTGTGCCGGTGGTATTATCTGTAAATGAATTGTTTGTGTTGCTGTTTGTATTATTCTTCTGCTGTTCTTCTAACTGGGCAATCTTAGCCTCTGCCTGAACCAGAAGATTATAATTTGAAACCTGTGCTTTCTCTTTATCAGAAAGGGCATTGTAAGCTGTACGGATACTCTGAACAATAGATTTCTTCTCCAGAGTTACTTCCTGCGCATTCAGTTCAGTAATTCTTTTGATCACATCCTGTGCTGCCGCTGTAATCTGATCTGCCGGTGTCGGTGTAGGGTCTGCCGGTGTAGGCGTTGGGTCTGCCGGTGTCGGTGTAGGATCCACCGGTGTCGGAGTCGGGTCTGCAGGAGATGGTGTCGGATCTACAGGATCCGGAGTTGGGTCTACCGGTGCTGGTGTCGGGTCTGCCGGTGTCGGTGTAGGAACTTCAGGTTCTGAACCAAAGTCGCTGGAGTCGCTGAAGTCTGAACTGCCGCCTTCTGATGTATATGCAGGTACTTCCTCCGCTGCAAGTATGGACGCAGGACCTGATAATACCATACCTGACATCAATGTCAGACATAAGAACTTGGTAAGATACTTGTTTTTCATATATCTAAATTGCTCCCTTCTTACTCTAAGCATGTCCTTATCCCCCTGTCAGTAAGGGCATACTGTTTATTCTTTCCTATCACTCAACAGCATTAATTATGCTGTTTGTAAGTTTATTTATATTTTTTACTAAAACATTAACCTGTTTTATTCTAGCATAATCATTTTGTGAAATCAACCGCTGTGGCCGGTCAATTTCCTCATTTAACCAAAATTCATTTTTTCGTCACATTTTAACCAAAGCAGGTTATGAGCAAGTAGCAAAGCGGATTGCGAATTCATCTTCTTTCAAATAAACCGCGGAGCGGTTATTTGGTATAGAGCCACACAGCGAAGCGGATTGCGAATATTGGTCGCGCACAAAGAGACTGTGTGTAAAAAAGCTGTGCAGAAATTTCTTCCGCACAGCCTTTCCTTATTTTATCAGCATGTATTTTTTCGCTTCAGGCTGCCTGTGCAGTCTTTGCAAAACTCTGTCCGATGCAGATCTGTACCAGCCCCTGGATTACCTGAAAACACATATTCAGAATGAAGCGAATATCTTCTTCCACACAACGAAGTTTATTAAGATATCTCTCATGATTTGCCTCAATATAATCGACCAGTGTGGAAAAATCCGCAAAACGTATCGCAGGTTCCAGATATTTATGTGCTTCTCCCTGCTGTATACAGGCTTTCAGTCTGTTCTTGAGCACTTTCTCATAATGGTTATGCTGAGCAAGTGTGCCCGTATATGTCTTATTATGAGGAAAGGTAAAATAATCCGCCATATAGTGGATCACTTCGCCGAACCGACGCCAGTAAACTCTCTGGTTGCTCTCATCCAGTCTGACATCCGCCAGTTCTCTCATTCTTCTCTTGACATCCTCAAATGTTCCGTAGAACTCATGTCTCTTAGTAATGAAAGACGGCTTGATATCCGGCAGAATGCTGCCCAGGCAGAAAGCCTTTCTGTGAGACTGCAGGCTTGCTGTGGTCTGCATCTGATCCGCAAGATACCTTGCTAATAAAATATGTGATTTTTTACGCAATTTTCTTCCTCTTTCTTTCTTGTGAGAAACTATTGTCCGAATCTGCAGCAGATGTTTCAATTTACTGTTTCATAAGACATCCGGATAAGTGCTGGTCATCTGGATATCCGAGTATAAAAATGTATGTTTTGAAGCATTTTGTTACCGATTGAGTGAACAATAACTAACTATAACCAACATAGTATACTATAACAGGTTTATACATAATATTCAAATAAAAATTTTGTAAAATCTGCTCCGGCCGATTATTGCGTTACTGCTTATTGCTTATTCTGATAATTGTCTTAATAATTCCAGATCGCTGTTTTTCACCTTGAGATTTGTCTCGATTTTCTCTCCTTCAGGAGTGGTAAATACAATCTCAATAATGCTTCCCTCTCTGATTCCCTTGCGTGAAACCGCCTGACAGAATGCAGGGAATTTCGGATGGTTTCTTTTGAAGGTGTTCCATGCACCTGTAAACTTCATCATATTTCTAATATTCATTGTATCAGATATCCTTTCTGCCCTTTAAATCTCGCTGAAATCCGGTGTTCCGTACAGGTCGAATGGAGTGCTCTGATATACATAATAATTCAGCCAGTTTGTATAGAGGTTGTTTGCATGAGCTCTCCACATAAGAAGTGGTCTGTTCTCCGGGTTATTGTCTTTGTAATAGTTCTCAGGTATCTCTATCGGAAGATTTTTGCTGACATCTCGCTTGTATTCTCCGTCAAGTGTCACGCGGTCATATTCCGGATGTCCCATTACGAAAATCTTGCGGCCACCATCTGCCATTGCGAGGAAAAGTCCTGCTTCTTCTGATTCTGCAAGTACTGTCAGTTCTTTACAGTTATGGATATCTTCGATTGGCACTTCGGTGTGTCTGGAATGTGGTGCAAGGAACATATCGTCAAAGCCTCGTACCAGCGGGATCTTACGATTCAGCACTTTATGCCAGAAAAGGCCGAACATTTTTTTATCCAGTTTACGTTTCTTCAGGCCATAGTGATGATAAAGTCCAGCCTGGGCAGCCCAGCACAGATAAATCGTAGATGTCACATGATCATTCGTCCAATCCATAATCTCTGCCAATTCGTTCCAGTAGTCCACTTCTTCAAACTCCATCTGCTCTACCGGCGCACCTGTGATGATCATTCCATCATACTTATTATCCTTTAACTCCGGAAATGTCTGATAAAATTTATTCAGGTGACTCATGGAAGTATTCTTGGATTCATGGCTCTGTACCGCCATAAATGTTACATCCACCTGAAGCGGTGTATTGGAAAGAGAACGAAGGAGCTGAAGCTCTGTCTCCTCTTTCAGAGGCATCAGATTCAGAATAAGGATCTGAATCGGGCGGATATCCTGATGGGACGCACGGGATTCATCCATTACAAAAATATTTTCTTTTTCCAGAATTTCTTTTACGGGCAGATCACCCTGTATTTTAATTGGCATTTTTCTTTTCTCCTGTTGTCTTATTTTTTATTTACACTCACTGCTGTGCCATCTTAAGGAAGTCTTTCTCCGAAAGAATCGGAATTCCCAGCTCCTTAGCTTTCTTATTCTTGGAAGAATTAGAAGTCGTATCATTATTGATCAGGTAATTCGTCTTAGATGTCACAGAGCCTGTAACCTTGCCTCCCAGTGATTCAATAAATTCCTTCGCCTGCGCTCTGTTTGCAAAATGTTCTACGCTTCCGGTGATAACGAAATTCATGTTCCGGAAAATCTGCTCACCGGTCTTTTCTTCTTTCTTGATGGTCAGATAGCTCATCAGATGATCCAGTTTCTTATTATTCTCTTCTTTTGCAAAATAATCTGTCAGGCTTCTGGCAATCACCGGTCCAATAGTGTCAATGGAGCTGACCTCTTCTTCATCCGCATGGCGGATTTTCTCCAGGTCATCATCAAAATGGCGGCAGATTACTTTTGCATTCGCAAGTCCGATATTTGCAATTCCCAGACTGTAGATTACTTTTGCCAGAGTCGTCTCTTTTGCCTTATCCAGGCTGGCGATCAGGTTCTCAAAGGATTTCTCCCCGAATCCATCCATCTCTACGATCTCATCTCTGTGTTTCGCAATCTCAAAAATATCTCCGAAATCATGGATAAATCCTCTGGCAATAAATTTCTCCAGTGTCGCTTCAGACAATCCATCTATATTCATGGCATCTCTGCTTGCAAAAAGGGCAAAGGATTTAATCTTCTTGGCTGCGCAATCCGGGTTTGTGCAATAAAGTGCTTCTACATCATTCACCTTCTGAATCTCTGTGGCATGTCCACAGGCCGGACAGGTTTCCGGTATCTCCAGTTTACTGCTGCGGGTAAGATTCTCTGCAATCTGTGGAATGATCATATTCGCCTTGTACACCGTGATTATATCCCCGATACCGAGTTCCAGTTCTTTTACGATGCTGACATTATGCACACTGGCACGGCTGACAGTTGTCCCCTCCAGTTCAACCGGTTCAAAAACCGCCACCGGATTGATCAGACCGGTTCTTGACGGGCTCCACTCAATTTCCAAAAGGTGCGTTTCTTTGATCTCATCTGCCCATTTAAAAGCAAATGCATTTCTCGGAAACTTCGCGGTTCTTCCCAGGGAATCTCCGTATGCAATGTCATCATAAAGTGCCACCAGGCCGTCTGACGGGAAATCATTCTCTGTAATCGCTGTCGAAAAATATTCCATCGCTTCATCCAATGTAGCACCAGTCACTACCCGGTATTCAACCACATCAAATCCCTGTTCTTTCAGCCACTCAAACTGTCTTTCTCTTGAGTTCCGGAAATCTACATTCTCTGCGCTTACAAGCGCGAACGCATAGAATCGTACATTTCTGCGAGCTGTGATCTCATTGTTGAGCTGACGTACGGATCCGCTGCATAAGTTTCTGGGATTTTTATATTTGGCATCTACATCCTCTATCGACTCATTGATCCGTTCAAAATCGGAATATGTGATGATTGCTTCCCCACGAAGTACAAGTCTTCCCTGATAAGGAATCTTGAGCGGAACATTCTTAAATACTCTGGCATTATTTGTGACAACCTCACCTACTACACCATTTCCACGAGTGACAGCTTTTGCAAGTTCACCATTTTCATAAGTAAGAACGATCGTCAGTCCGTCCAGTTTCCATGACAGAAGCGTTTTGTGTTCTCCCATGAAGTCCCGCAGGACCTCTCTGTCTTTCGTCTTATCCAGAGACAACATCGGTGACTCATGCTCTTCTTTCGGAAGCTGGTCAACGGCTTCGTACCCTACGCTGATGGTTGGACTGTTTGCCAGAATGGTTCCGGTTTCCTTTTCCAGTGCCTGTAGCTCGTCGTACATCTGATCGTACTCTCTGTTGCTTATGAGTTCTATATCCTGCTGGTAATACGCCTTTGCTGCTTTGTCCAGTTTCTGCACCAGCTCTTTCATTCGCGTGATTGCTGCTGTTTCCATTGTATCCTCCTGTTTCGATCACTGTTTCGCTGGAAGAAGATACCAGCAAACGGTTCAGTTCTTCCCATTCCCTGGCAGTGATCTCTCTGTATTCGCCTTCTTTAATTCCATCCAGAGTCAGATTCATAATTCTGATTCTCTTTAACTTCTGTACTTCGTATCCCAGATACTGACACATTCTGCGGATCTGCCGGTTCAGTCCCTGAGTCAGGATAATCCGGAAGCTGCATTCTCCCGTCTGTACTACCTTACACGGTCTTGTCACCGTATCCAGAATCGGAACTCCCCTGCTCATTCTGCGGATAAATTCTTTATCTAAAGGCTTGTTTACTGTAACAAAGTATTCTTTCTCGTGATAGTTACCTGCACGCATGATCTTATTTACCAAATCGCCCTCATTTGTCAAAAGCAGCAGCCCCTGTGACTCCTTGTCCAGTCTGCCTACAGGGTAGATCCGTAAAGGATAATCCAGGTAATCTGTCACTGTTGTTTCCTGGCGCTGTTGTTTCGTGCTGCACACGATTCCTCTGGGTTTATTAAAAAGAAGCATTACTTTTTTTTCATTTTTATGGACAGGTACATTGTCTATACAGATTTCATCTTCTGTGCTTACCTTCTGACCGCTTACAGCTTTCTGGCCGTTCACAGTGATCCTTTCTTCTTCGATCATCCGGTCCGCCTCACGTCTGGAGCATACACCCGCCTCGCTTAAATATTTGTTAATTCTGATTTTTTCGTTCATTTTTCTATTATATAATTTTTTTCCCGTCTTATCAACGGGGAAATAAACCAAAATTTGCCAAGGGGGATTTACCTTGTATTTTGTCGTTCTTTATTGTATGATAGGGCTAGCACAGTGTGTTTGAAAATTACTTTTCGCAAATATACCGCAAAGTTACCATGCATCCGTAAGGAGCTGCCAGTGGCAGATCCTGTAGGTGGGGTGTTCAGATTGCGGGGTTGATTTTTCAAACACGCTCTAAGGTTGTTGGATTTATCTGACTCCGTAAAATGCCGGATATTTCACCACAGCCTTATTACAACTACACAAAGGAGGCTTTTATGTCAGGCCATTTACCACGTACAAACCGCTGGCTGATCCTGCTTTCCATTGTTCTGTGTCTGATCTTCGGAGGAATTTTTACCCGTTCTTCTGCTGGTCCTTCACAGGTCAGCGCAGACAGTGATGCCGGAGTTTTTGTATCAGAAGATCAGGATTCTTCGGAGTTTTCTTCTGAAGGAACAGTGGCTGATAATAATGATAATTTTACAGATATTTCTTCCGATAGGTCCGATGATCTTTCACTTGACAGTTCAGATAATGCTTCGGCAAAAAATTCAACCGACAATGCATCCGAAACATTATCTGAATCTACAGAAGAAAAATCTGGCAAAAGCTCACAGAAAAACTCTTCAAAGAGTTCTTCCGCGGCTTCATCAGGCGGTCCTGCATTAAGTTCTGATATCTCAAAAGAGGCATCAAAAGGTCACTGGGCTTCCAGCGGAAGTAACTGGATGTTTCTTGTAAACGACAAGCCATATACCGGCTGGCTGACCGACACTGATGGCAAGCAATACTATATGGATGACACCGGAATCATGCAGACAGGCTGGATCGATATCGGAAAGAAACGATATTATTTCGACATGGATGGTATTTTGCAGACCGGGACTATTAAAGTTGATAAAAAAACTTATGAACTGAATGCGGACGGATCACTGAAAGATTATGTTCCAGCGAAGGATTCTTCTGAGAAATCCAGGAAATCTTCCAAAAATTCGGATTCCAGGAATTCGGAAAGTTCCGGCAGCTCCGGCAAAGAGGCAGATGCCTCTGGCAGTTCCCGTAACTCCGATACTTCTAAAGGAAACAATACTTCTAAAGAAAACGATACTTCAACAACCCAGAAGGCAATCGCCCTTACATTTGATGACGGGCCAGGTTCCTTTACCAACCGTCTTCTGGACTGTCTGGAACAGAATAATGCCAAGGCTACTTTCTTTATGGTCGGCACTGAGATTGCCAGTTTTCCGGATGAGGTGAAACGTATGAAGGAGCTGGGCTGTGAACTTGGAAATCATACCTATGATCATACTGAGCTGACAACTTTATCTGCTGATCAGATCAGTTCAGAAATTGCTAAAGTGGATGAGCAGCTCGTCAATCTGACGGGCCAGGGAGCATCTGTTGTCCGACCACCTTATGGTTCCGTCAATGATACTGTTAAGGCTGCAATTGGAACACCTATGATTCTGTGGTCTATCGATACACTTGACTGGAAGACACTTGATGTCGAATCCACTGTAGAAGAAGTTATGAACAATGTAAAAGATGGTTCTGTTATCCTGATGCATGATATTTACAGTACTTCTGTAGACGCTGCTGAGATTCTGATTCCGCAGCTGATTGAAGACGGATATCAGCTTGTGACAATACACGAGCTGGCCGCACTGCATCAGACAGAATTATCCGGTGGAAATACATACAGTGAATTTCATAATGCTTCTTAGTTTATCATTATTACAGCACAAAAAATACTGCCTATCATCATTTTCCGATGAGTGGCAGTATTTTTTATTATCCGTATTTAATTGTTATTCAAGCAAGTCTCCCCTGATGTATCCGGTCTCACCATCATAATCAATCTGAACCCATTCACCATCAGTGCCTTTCTTCTCAACCTGCTCGCCTGCCGAAATCACGCCAAGGATCTCAGCATCTGTGCTTGCTTCAGCACGCACATTACATTCATCTGTAGTAGTAAGCATTGTGCCATCCTCTGCATCTGTTGACACACTTGCTTCCTCTCCGAGGCCATTTAAGAATTCTGCAAGAGATGAATCTGACTGCTGTGCCTGATCCAGCTCATTTTGTACTTTCTTTACAAGGTCAGAAACATCACTGTCTGACAACTGGTTCTCCATATATGCAGAAATTTCAGAATCCTGTAAAGCTCCGTTATCGATTACCCAGTTACCTTCACTGTTTTTATACACATAGAACTGAGTCAAAGCCGGTGCTTTCGTCTCGATACCCTGACAGATGTAAGAGAAACAGGCGTAAACCACGTAAGAATCATCTGTCATACCTTTCTTCGTGTACACATCGCCCACTTCATACCCTTCGATATAATCTTTCAAATTTGTGACTTTTGACTCATCGGATGGTGTAAAATCATCTTCAAGAGTCTTCAGCGTTGCAATATCTTTTTCCCCCAGAGCCTGATAATAGCTCTTAATCAATGCAGTGATATCTGCATCTGCTGTTTCCATGGGATTGGCGTCTTCTTTCTTCTCGTCAGACTCCCCTTCACTTGTCGGAGAAGAAGGAACATTTCCCTGGTCTGTGGATGTGGTCTTCTGTCCATCTCCGGAATTCCCCTTATTACTTCCGGAACAGGCACGAATGCTAAAAAACAGGACAACCACGATTATCAGAATCGCACCACCCAGCATAAAATACCGGAGGTTGTCTGACAACCATTCTCTGAAATCATCCAAGTTCTTGTCCTCCTTATGAGTCACTGTTCACTTCGTTTCTCAGCAACTCCTATATGATACAACGCACCGGAACTGTACATACGTCCCAGGCAGCACACCTGAAGGGAATCGAACCCCCGCACATGGTACCGGAAACCACTGCTCTATCCACTGAGCTACAGGTGCAGGTAAGACAATAAATTCAGTAACCTTCAATGTTCTTTAGTTACTAAATTTCCATTTATCATTCTATCACAGCCCTATGTAAAAGTAAAGTTTTTTTTGGAATATGCATAAATGTACCAAACTTATCTACTATTACGATAATTTACGAATCAGGCTGAAAATTTACGATATATTATAACAAAAATACCATGTTTTTAAAGTTTCTCTGCTACTGACATTTTTCACATTCTCTGAAGCAAAAATTTCTGTAACATAATCAGAAACTATGCAGAGCAGCAGTTTCGGCTATCCAAAGCAGAAATTCACTTCCTGCTCCGGATAGCCAATCCGCTACTCTGTCAATTTCTATCTGATGCCAGTACTGTGAATATTAAGTAATTCCTGTTTTAACATAAAAGCTTAATTTCAACAGTACTCATCTCTTTATATCTTCAGATCATCAAATTTCAGTCGGATAATCACCAGTGTAATCGCCATCAGAATGATTCCGGCCGGAAGTGCAATCCAAGGTGTCTGTACAAATCCTGCGATAATATAAGTCAGGAAAGATACAACCGCTGCAACCATTGCATACGGAAGCTGTGTGCTGACATGGTTTACATGCTCACACTGTGCACCTGCTGAAGCCATGATCGTTGTATCAGAAATCGGTGAGCAGTGGTCACCACATACAGCACCTGCCATACAAGCAGAAATAGAGATGATCATCAGTTCATGGTTTGTTCCTGAGAATACATCAACTACGATCGGAATCAGGATACCAAAAGTTCCCCATGAAGTACCTGTCGCAAATGCGATCACAGCACCGATTACAAAGATGATAGCCGGCAGGAAATTCATCAGTCCGCCCGCGGAGCTCTTAACAACTCCATATACGAAATCAGATGCACCCAGGCTGTCTGTCATGGCTTTCAGTGTCCATGCAAAAGTAAGGATCAGGATTGCAGGTACCATTGCTTTAAATCCATCCGGGATACATGCCATGCAGTCTTTGAAATTCATAACGCGGCGTACCAGATAGAGTACAATTGTGATCACAAGTCCAAAGAAACTTCCCAGTACAAGTCCAATAGAAGCATCACTCTGTGAAAAAGCAGTTACAAAATCAGTTCCGCTAAAGAACCCACCAGTATAGATCATACCAATAACACAGCATACTACAAGGCTGATGATAGGAATCAGAAGATCAATCACCTTGCCACGTGGATTACCCTTCTCATCCTCGGCAGCGTTTGCATAAGGACGTGCAAGTGTTGTATAAATATCACCTTTTAACGCATTTGTTTCATGAACACCCATCGGGCCAAATTCTACTTTCATAAAGACCATGGCGATCATCATGAAGATTGTAAGCAAGGCATAGAAGTTATATGGAATTGCATGTACAAACAGTGAGATTCCATCCTCTCCCTTTACGAACCCGCTGACTGCTGCTGCCCATGAAGAAATCGGAGCAATAATACATACAGGGGCTGCTGTCGCATCGATCAGATAAGCCAGCTTTGCACGGGATACGTTGTGCTTGTCAGTTACAGGACGCATAACGCTTCCTACTGTCAGACAGTTAAAATAGTCATCGATAAAGATCAATACGCCGAGAACAACTGTTGCAATCTCAGCACCGGCTCTTGTCTTGATTCTCTTACTTGCCCAGCGGCCAAAAGCTGCTGAACCTCCGGCTCTGTTCATCAGGCAAACCATGGTTCCGAGGATAACCAGGAATATCAGGATACCCATATTATAGGAGCTTGTCAGAACACTGATCATTCCGCCTTCAAAGATATGAAGGATCGTTCCCTCAAAGCTAAATCCTGAGTAAAACAGTGCGCCAACTAAAATTCCGATAAACAGCGAACTGTATACCTCCTTTGTGATCAACGCCAGCGCAATGGCAACGATCGGCGGAACCAGCGCCCAGAATGTACCATAAAATTTTGCAGATGCTGCCGCTTCTTCCTCTGCTGCAAGTACAGTCAACGGACTTGCAAGGATCATCAGCATGATCACTGACAGAACAGCTGATAATTTTTTTACATTTTTTTTCATGAATGTACCTCCCTCTTTTGTAGATATGTACGATATGTTACAATCCTGCCCGAAAGGCCTTTCATATCGCAAGAACATTACTGAGTAATTTCCTGTGATATTTTTATGTAACAGGAGATTCCAGCAGAATTTTCTATTACATAAAAAATACCACAAATGCATTCTGAAACACATTCGTGGTATCTGTTATACATTACAGTATACGTTACATCCGATAGCGCTTCACCCAGGTGACAGTACGGCGCATATTCTGCGACGTCCCAGGAATCTGCCCCCTGACCTGTCAGATTCCTTCGGCGGTTTTCCCTTTCTCCGGATGGGTGTCATTCCATCTCTCCCGGACTACTGATGAATCCCGCGCCTCTATCATTACATATCATATCACTTACTGTATCAGTTTTCCTGACAAATAGCAATAGGTATCTGCTTCTTTTTCATTAGTTATTTTATTAACGAAAATTGCCCATGCACTGCTATTTTTGAGGAATTTTGGCATAATATACCCAAAACAGGTTCTTCGGATAAGATTCCTTTCCGGCAAACTCTGTTTCCGGCAAGCCTAGCCATTATATTTATAAACATAATGAGTCTCTGTCTGTGCGACCAGTTCACATCCGTTATTTACCAGAAACTCATGATCTACCTGCCCGATTGCGGTTACCACAAAATCGGTCTTTGTCTTCCTGAGAGCTTTTTTGAATTGATCAGGGCTGTCATAAATATGATAATCGATCACATCCAGCAATGCCTTCTGCCGTTTATAAAAGCCACTGTTTTCATCGAAACTTCCAGCTACCGTACTTCCCGCGCGATAAATACTTGCATTTCGGCTGATCACAAGACCGATACCTGCATCATACTGTCTCACAATACTGTTTAAGCTGCTGTCAAATACAACCCTTGGGAAATCATTCTCCTGATTTTGGTGAATCACATCGCAGACTGCCCTCAGATCATCCGGAACTTTATATATATTCTCCGTCATCGCAAAATTGGTCACCACACCGTCAAGCGGATTCCCCAGTAACACAAAGCAGCCAAGTACGACTATCGCCGCAAGCACGCGCTGCCATTTTTTTCTGAAAACACTTACCAGTTTTACCCCGTAATATGCTACGGCAGGAATCACCGGCAAAATCCAGATAAACCTGTAATATTCGTTTTCGAACTTTACTTTCGCGATCAGATATTTCACAACCAGCGGATTATAAACTGTGAGCAATAAGAAAAGGACATATCCTATAAAAATTCTGGAATTCTTTTTACGTCCCCAGATCAGCGTGCATATGATACCCACCACAAACAGAAAAGGATACCAGCAGGAACTCCAGTATAACTTCATACATGCGCTGACAAAGCGGAGTCCATATTCCTGAATCGTTACACCTGCCATTATTATCTCCTCCTATTTAAGATGCCGCCAGCGTCAGCAGACCAATCCTGCATGCAAAAAAGACAGCCGCATACAATATTGACGGGATCATACACACAACACAATATACCAAACCCGAAATTTTCTTATTCATAACTGCTACAGGTGCCATCCCCGCCGCGATTACGATTGGGAAAATAATCGCTGAACCGGAAAATGTCAATGCACTGACAGCTGTGATAAACAATACGATCCAGACATTTCTGTCGTTTTTTTCCTGAAGATACCATATCGCACACATCAGCACTGCCGGAATGGCGATATTGGCAAGAATTGCCTTTCCCTCATAACTTCTTGTAAAGAAAAAAGTACCTGAAGAATAAATCGTTCCACAAAACAGCTGTAACACACATGTGAATACCGTCATCAGGTCTGCTTTCTTTCTGTTTCCGTCAAACAGTCTCTTACCAATCTGGTAGATAATCAGGTTAGCTGTTATCATATTCATACATGACATCACAAGCTTTGCCTGTACAATCGGGTGTATTCCCAGAAGCCTGCACCAGACTGCATTATTCATCGGATATGCAGAGAAAACATATCTGGCCTGAAAAACTTTCAGGATTATTCCATTGTAAGGATTATATCTGCCAAGCGTATCTGTATATACAGAAGTGCTCACCGTTCCCACATAATATGCCGCATCTACCGTCGTATCTTTATAGAAGATTACAATCAGGCACTGCAGAAGAACTACAGCACCTGCGATAATGATCATTATCGAATGCCTTTTCCATATATCAGAAATACTGTTGCCTTTTTTCGGTGTGATATCTCCGGAAATTCCTGCTGCATCTGGCAGATTCTTACTATACTTATCTTTTGTTTTTTTCTTTACAGCACAGATAATTGCCACTATAACAGTAATAATCATAAGTCCTGCCCATATACAGGCAGCCGTAGTAAGAGAAACCCATTTTAAAGTCATAGGCACTGTCACCAGTTCAAATACAGCAAAATACGTCAGATATCCAAGAATAAACGTCAAAGAAACGTCTTTTTTCATTTTCAGTATTCTTGTCAGAAGACTGCCCACAGCATAAAAAACTGCAAATTCCAGCACAAATCCTATACATGCAAGGCATAGTTCTTTCATCTGTCAACCTTCGCCTCTGTTTTGGCATTCTCTTTCATCTGGTCTTTTGCTTCCATTTTATTCTTCAGGATTCCCATCGCGATTTTCTCCGGAGTCATCGGAAGTTCTGTCAGACGTACACCTGTTGCATTGTAAATTGCTTCTGCAATTGCCGGACACGGGGTATCAATAACCAGTTCTCCGATTGATTTAGCACCAAATGGGCCTGTCTTTTCGTAACTGCTCTCGAATGCCACACGAATATTTCCAATATCCTGTCTGGTCGGAATCTTGTACTGCATGAAGGAGTTATTGCGGATTTTTCCCTTGTCTGTGTACTGTACATCTTCCCAGAGTGCCATACCTATTCCCTGCGCAATACCACCTTCGGTCTGGACGCGGGCAAGATTTGGATTGATTGGCGTACCACAGTCAACTGCCGCTACATAATCAAGTACATCCACATTTCCTGTCTCTGTATCGACTTCCACTTCTACCATGCCAACCATGAATGGCGGCGGAGAAATCGGGGAGGAATGCTGCTGTACGACCTGAAGCTCGACATTGTTAAAGAATGTGCTCTTCAATGCGATATCTTCTATAGAAACTTTCTTTTCGGCCAGATCTGCCTTGTCATCTGCGGCCGTAGAAGCCATACTATTTTCATCTGCTGTGGCAGCATCACCATCTTCATCACAGTCATAATCATAGAAGACATAGGAACCATCAAAATCAACCTTGTTCTCGTCAACTTCCATCATCTCTGCACCAAGCTTACAGATTTTCTTCTTAAGCTCCTCGCAGGCTTTCATTACTGCCACACCGGTAGTATATGTAGTGGAAGAAGCATAAGATCCTGAATCATACGGGGAAATATCTGTATCTACGCTGAATACTACAATATTATCCATCGGAGTATTCAGACAGTCTGCTGCAATCTGTGCCATAATCGTGTCACAGCCTGTACCCATGTCAGTACATCCAAGCGCAAGAGTATAGGATCCATCTTCATTTAACTTGATATCTGCTCCGCCGACGTCTACTCCCGCAATGGAAGACCCCTGCATTGCCATGGCAACACCAATTCCACGGACTTTGCCATTACCCTTATCGCGGCGTGGGTATTTTGCATCCCAGTCCATCATCTCTTTGGCACGTGCCATACAGCGATCCATTGCACAGCTCTGTGCATATGGCACATCCGGATAACCCGGAAGAGGGCCGCCTTCTACCGGCATATTCAGTTCCTTGATTTTAACAGGATCCATTCCAATCTGATGTGCAAGTTCATTTACCGCAGACTCTACCGCAAAAATACCCTGGGTAGCACCATAACCACGATAAGCTCCTGCTGCCTGTATATTTGTATATACAACATCAAAAGCAAACTTGTACGCTTCTGTATGTCTGTAAAGACCGATTGATTTATGCCCACTAAGTCCTACCGTTGTAGAACTGTGTTCGCCATATGCCCCTGTATTGGATAAGGTATAGACATCGATTGCCTTAATGATACCATTCTCATCTGCCCCGGCACGTACTGTAATCTCCATCTCATGACGTGGAGAAGAACAGATCATGGATTCATATCTGGAGAAAATCATCTTAGATGGACGGCCGGTTTTCCATGTAACGATTGCCGGATAAATCTCGCTGACAGATGTCTGTTTCGCACCAAAGCCTCCTCCAATTCGCGGCTTGATCACGCGGACTTTGGAAGCCGGAATGTCGAGTGCTCTTCCTACGATTCTTCTTACATGGAAAGGAATCTGTGTAGAAGACAACACGATCAGTCTCCCAAAATGGTCCAGATAGCAGGCGGTACGGAAAGTCTCCATCATTGTCTGCTGATTTGCTTTTGTATGGTAAGTACGCTCAACTGTATATTTACATTTGGAAAGAACCTCATCTACGTTTCCATGCTCTTCCACCGCAGAGGCACATAGATTTCTCTTATTATCTCCGCCAAGCGGAATTTTCAGTTTCCAGTCTTCCTCCGGATGGACAAGGATCGGGTTATCTTTCGCTTTGTGAATGTCAAGAACAGGGGCTTCCACACGATAATCCACACGGATTCTCTTTAGTGCCTTATCTACTGCTTCCTCAGTCTCACCGGCTACGATAGCAACCGCATCTCCCACGAAACGGACATGGCGGTCAAGGATCAATCTGTCATCCGGACTCATTTCCGGAGCAGTCTGACCGGCAAGAGTGAAACGCTTCTTTGGTACATCTTTATAGGTAAGGATACAGGCGATACCTGCCACTTTCTCTGCTGTACCTGTCTTAATATCCTCTACCCACGCATTGGCATGAGGGCTTCTTAGAACTTTGACAATCAGGCAGTCCTTTGGCGCCAGATCATCTGTATAGACAGGCTTTCCTGTCACCAATGACATCGCATCTGTTTTTCGTACAGGTTGATTTACATATTTCATCTTATGCTTCCTCCTGTGCTTTCTTATATTTCAGGAATTTCAGGATACTCTTTGTCTGAGAAACGAAACCGGAACATCTGCATAAATTTCCGGCAAGATACTCTTTGATCTGTTCCTCTGTCGGTTCTTTGATCTCATTTAACATTGCAAACACATTCATAATAAATCCAGGATTACAGAAGCCACATTGTTCCGCACCTTCATTCGCCAGGAAACTTCCAAACTCTTTCGCTTCCCTCTGCATTCCTTCCAGTGTGACAATCTTCTTTCCCTCAACGCGGGCTGCAAGTGTACTGCAGGAGAGTACCGGACGTCCGTTTACCAAAACTGTACACAGACCACAGTTTGCTGTCTCGCACCCTCTCTTTACGCTGTAACATCCCTGCTCTCTCAAAAAATCAATCAGCAGTGTGTCAGGATAGATCTCCGCATGGCGGTTTACCCCGTTAAGCCAGAAATTAATATTCATTCTTCATCCCTCCTACTGCTTCCCAGGCTCTTCTTGTCAGTACTTTTACAAGAAGACTTCTATATTCTTCTGATCCTCGCATATTGCCTGCCGTCGGAACATTCCCGGCCGCATATTCGGCAAATTCTTCGATTGCCTGCGCTTTCTGCTTCTTTGTCATGTTTTTAAAATTCTTAAGAATCTGTTTCTTATCTTCTACGACCATGGCTCGTGCAGGTCTGGCACCGATTACTGTTCTTGCCTCATCTCCGATCACTGAAGCAGTACAGGTCAGTACCGGGAAATCTGTCTTTGTGTTTCTTTGGCTTAAATAACAGGTAAGAAGCGGCTCTTTGCGCACAATAATATTCACAAGGATGTCATTATCTTTCTTCATGTTTACAAATTCAGTCAGTGGAATGCGGCCTGCATCATATAATTCTACCCATGTGTCCATTCCAAGGAACATGGTCAGAACATCTGAGAAACCAAATCTTCCATAAATGCTTCCTCCCACAGTGGCACAGTTTCGAAACTGTACTCCCACAATATGGCAAAGGCTTTCTTTCATAGCTCCATGTGTGTAGGTGTTCAGAGCCTCATTTGTCTCCAGGTCACGAAGCGGAGTCATGCAGCCAATCACGAATTCATCATCATCCTCAGAGATCGTATCCAGTCCCAGACCGGAGAGATCGATTGCTGTAGATACTGCTCTGTTGCCCATCTTCATCCAGACCATTCCGCCAAGAACACGGGCTGTTTTTTTCTGGTTCAGCTCATAAGCCTCTGCCAGACTGTTTACCTTTACATAGCTTTTGATTTTCAGCATTATGTATTGTATCCCTTTCTTCCATACTTATCATTTATCATAAGAGTTACGGACTGCTGTTTCTTCAGGTTTCCAGACTCTGCGCATTGTTCTCCTGAGTCTGTTAAACAGCAGTATATTTACGGACATTTATGCACAATCCGTAAACGTCTGTCGGCATCTGCCAGACAGCCAATTAAGTATAATAACATAGCTTAAAGAAAAAATCTATAAATAACCACTATCTTATAAATAAATTTTCCAATTTAATTTTATCATACGCAAAATATCCACGTCTATTGATAAATTTGTCCAAAAAAGCAGCAAAAAAATAGCAGGAATTACCAGAGGACTATCACTGATCTGCTCTTCAAGTTCTTTGATTTCTTCTTTCCCTCCATTTGTTTTGACCTGATAGCCAAATATTATCTGGAAAATATGTGCAAATTTTGAGATGCCTGTGAAATCCGGGTGAAAAAGATGTGTTCAGAATGTGACTTTCTATTTCACTCAGATATAACAATGTCTTTCGTAAAGGTCTGTTTGTTTTTGTGTAGTATATATAAATTTTCTTGTATTATTTTTGTTTTTTTATGTATTTTACTGGTATTTTTCTGACATTAGTGTTATAATGTTAACAAATAAAAGACTTGTTACTATTGACAGGTGATACGATATCAGGATTATGAGAGCTTTGGCTCAGGTATCATAAGATAACAGTAACAGGGATGTCATAAGGAGGTTTTGATTATGAGTAAACGCGTGATTACAATAAACAGAATGCTCGGCAGTAATGGCCGTCTGATCGGTAAGGCTCTGGCAGAAGAACTTGGATTTGCTTTTTATGACAAAGAACTGATCGATATTGCAGCTCAGAAAGAGAATATTCCTTTTGATGTGCTTGCTAAAGTTGATGAGAAACGCGGCAGTCAGTGGCGTTTTCCTATCGATCATGAACTTCAGATGGACAGCGATTTCCACTTCGTTCCGATGAATGATGTTCTCTTTGATCTTCAGCGCAAGATTATTCTGGATGCAGCGGAGAAGGAGGACTGCGTAATTGTCGGACGATGCGCGAATTATATTCTGGATAATAAATGCCTGAGCGTATTTATCCATGCGCCATTTGATTATCGTGTACAGACTATCATTGAGCGTACCGGACGGGAAGAAAAGAGTGCTCAGAAACTCGTTAAGAAAGTTGATAAAGAACGCCGTACTTATTATGAATATTTCACTGATAAGAAATGGAAAGATATTTCCCAGTATCATCTGGCATTTGACAGTAGCAAATTTGACCAGGATACGATCGTTAAGATGATTAAGATGGCATTATAGATTGCAAATAAAAAACAGGTTCGTAAACGAACCTGTTTTTTATTTGTTCAGAATATATTGTTTCAGGAAATCATAGATCTGATTTTCTGTAGGCGGGCATCCGTTTACATTGTGTTCAAATTTACAGGTGCAGGCACCAACGCCCATTTTTCCTGTTTTGCCACGGTAACCCTGCCCGATACAGATCTTTGTATCCAGTTTTTCAAAAAGCCCATCATTTTTGAGCATTTCCAGTGCAGGGATAAGGTATCCATAGCAGGCACTGCAGGATTCTACTTCTTCTACAGCATCCTGAAGTTCTACTACCTTTCGGGATTTCGGCAGTTCCTTTCGGGCAGATTCCTCACAATAGATGATGTGAGCATTTTTCAGATCTGTACTTCCAACTCCCAATTCTTCTGCCAGTCCGATATAAGGAACATCTTTTGTCTCATAGTGCATGACCTGACAAACATAGGAATCAATCAGCACCGGGTCCATTCCTGCCCAGATTCGATTCATCACTACCGGGTTTCCACCATCCTCGAAATCCAGATCTCCACAGATATTGTCGACTACGATAAAGTCCTGATGAATTCCGGCATTGAGATGTGCGATTGGCTTATGTAGTCCCATTGCATGGAATCTGCGTTTCTCGGTGTTTGGGATCAGGCCTTTCATATTTTTTAATGCACAGGTTATCTTTGTCTGACAGTGGCCTTTCAATACCGGAACGTTGATCAGAAAATCAACTTTTTCTACTCGTTCACAGATATTTAATTTCACGCCTTTACAGTCGCGTTCTATTCCTTTATCTTCCTGCATATCCCAGAAAGGCACCTGATATTTCTCTGAAAGTTCCTGATAACCACATACCTCGTAACTCTCTTTCGTCTTGTCTCCTACCCAGGAACCTTCCAGAATTGCAATATTTTCATATCCATTCTCCTGCAGATATTCGATAATTCCCGCCACGATCTCCGGATGTGTGGTAGCTCCCCAGGAGGCTTCAGATGGTGAGACAAGATTTGGTTTGATGCCGATCTGTATTTTCTTATCTGTTATCTGAGATACAAGGTCACATTGCGCAAGGAGTTCTTTTGTCATTTCTTTGTATTGGGTACCACTTTTTATATAGATTTCATTTTTATTCATTGTGTTGTCCTTTTTTCTATGTAAATTGTGTAATTTCTCTTGTGCATTGTATCACAACTATTCCTGACCTGCAATAATCCGCCACTCACCACACACCACAAATAAAAATGCCATCAGTTACAAACTTATTCTGTAACTGACAGCATTTCATTTTACAAATAGTTTTACAAATATTTCTGCATATCATCCCGCAGATTCTCTTCCATTCCAATAAGCTTCTTTGCAATGGAAATACTTTCGGACGACGCATCTTTGCATTGGTGCATGGCTTCTGTGATAGACTGGGTTCCCATGTTGCAGCCATTCATGATGATCTTAACCGCCTGTTTATTCTCATCTTCTCCGGTCATCATTTTTACACCTGTCGTCATCCACGAAAATGTGGATACCATAACACCCGGTTCTTTCTCCGGCTGGCCTGCGCGAAGAAGTATTTTGGAAATTTCCTCTTCCAGTTCCTTGTGTTTTGAACAGGATTTTTCAATCGTTGCTGCGATTTTGGCATCTGTCACATGATGCTGTACCTGTTCCATGCTCTCAATTCCCATCTTGCATCCGACACTGCATTCTTCTAATAGTTTCTTTGTGCTGTTGTCCATGTCTGTCCTCCTGTATAAAAGTTTACTTTCTACATGGAAGATAGTATACGTACTTTTTTGGCTATTTATGTATCACAAGTAGCCATTCATCACTTTTTATCACAATGCAATCCAAAAAAATAATCGCTTATCTGTGCAAAGCAATTGCTATATTCAGATATGCCGCAAAAGTAAGCCAGATCAGATATGGGATCATAAGCTTTGCCGCACCTTCATCAATTTTTGCAAATTCTTTTATCATAACAAATACCAGATACCATAACAGCAACAGCCAGACTGCCGCAAATAATTGCCAGCCGAAATTAAAGAAAAATATCGGCCATAAGAAGTTTATCGCCAGCTGAATCAGGTATAACTTTAATGCTTTTGCTTTTGGATCTTTCATGTATATTCTGTATGCAGCAATTCCCATCAGTGCATAAAGAAGCAGCCAGACCACCGGGAACACCCACCCCGGCGGCGACAATGGCGGGCGGTACATTTCCTGGTATTGTTCCATACTTGTGAAGGTAAGAAAGCCTGCAATCACTCCGGTTCCCAGAGAAATTAACAGGCTGATCAATAAGGGTTTTTGCTTCATTAAAGAGCTCCCTTTGTTTCTAAAATTAATTTATTATATTCTGCTGTCATGGCAGACATTCTACTTTTGGCTGCGTTACTGAGAATATTATCTATTGTCTGCTTTATTGGTTTTTCTTGTGAAAATACTCATTCTCTGCACCAGATTCATTTCTTTGATATATGTAAGTGCTGTCTTGATTGCAGCGCCCTTTCCCATGTTTGTCTCATCTCCATTTATGAGAAAGACCTTATGACTGCTCCTGCATTTTTTTCTGATATGCTGACATCAGATGATATACCAGTGTGCTTGCAAATACTGCTATCAGAAATCCTCCCAGAACATCTCCCGGATAATGGACTCCCAGGTAAAGTCTTGAGAAGGCTACCATTCCTGCCAGGATCACTGCCGGAATTCCGAATTTCTTCGGAAGCATTCTAAATAGTATCAGCGCGCACGCAAATGATGCACATGTATGACCAGACGGGAATGAAAAATCCGTTGGTTTTGTGATCAGAGGAATAATCTCTGTATAAGCGTCAAAAGGTCTTGGGCGGGCAACAATATTCTTCAGCAGCACATTCGTGATAAGGAAGCCTGTTGCAATGGAAAGTAATGCCGCAATCCCCGTCGGACGTGTTTTCTTGTAAACCAGCAGTCCTGCTGCCAGCACAAGCCAGAACCATCCTCCATTTCCCAGAAAAGTGATAACTTTCCAGAAAGGTGTCAGGGCATCCGCTCTTAAATGTTCCTGTATCCACAATAAAATACTCATATCGATCTGCTGCAATGTCATCATAAAAATTCACCCACCATGTTTTTATTTATCGTTTTTTAATTGTTCAAAATCTTTTCGGTAAGAACACGGATATTTACATTTATCATCATAGGCTGCTAAATCCATATATAGATTATACCAGTCCAGTACTTTTAGCGCAATACAGACCATGCTACATATGATACACAAGTTTAACCGAATCAAGTAAGTCCCCTGCGGGGGTTGCGAAGAGCAATAAGCAGGGGACTTACTTGATTCGGTTAAAAAACGAGGATAAAAAGATAAATAATTTATGGAATACCAACAAGCAAACAGCCATAAAAGTCATAATAATGTATAAATTTGTCAAAATAGAGATAGCGCATTCCCCGCATGAAAGCTATGATAAAAAAAGATGAAATAATATGCTCTGATCAGACAAAAAGAAAATTTATAATTTATTATGGGGGTAAATATGACAAATACAGTATCAGCCGGTAAAGATGATTTCTATCGGCAAATGTTTCGGCTGACGATTCCGATCATTATTCAGAATCTACTCAGCGCAGCGGTCAATTCCGCAGACGTAATTATGCTCAATTACGTCGGACAGTCTGCAATTTCCGCAGTGTCCCTGGCTGCCAATTACTCCAATATCCTGTTTATGGTATATTACGGACTTGGCACCGGCGCCTCTCTTCTGTGCGCACAATATTTTGGTAAAAACAATATACAGGCAATTCATGCGATTGAGGGAATTGCGCTTCGTTTTTCAATCGCAATTTCCGCGATTGTAGCGCTGATTGCTTTCACTGCTCCTCAGCATATGATGAAAATATTCACATCTGACCCTAAACTGATCTCCATTGGTTCTTCTTATCTCAGAATCATGGGCATTACTTATCTGTGCTGGGGTGTTACGGAAGTTTACCTGGCGATCCTGCGCAGTGTTGGACGTGTAACAATCAGTATGGCTTTGAATATGCTGGCTTTTGTCCTGAACATTATTCTGAATGCAACCTTTATCTTTGGGCTGTTCGGAGCACCAAAGCTCGGAGCTACAGGTGTTGCAATCGCAACAGCTTCTTCCAGATTCATAGAATTGATTGCCTGCGTGATTGTATCTTCCCTGAGCAAGAATGTGAAACTGAACCTGACATATATGTTTATCCGCAGTAAAGTATTGTTCCGGGATTTCATTAAATTGTCACTTCCTGCGCTTGGAAATGATGTCTCATGGAGCGTAGCATTCTCCATGTATTCTGTAATCCTCGGACACCTTGGCACGGATGCAGTTGCCGCCAATTCACTGGTTACTGTTGTCCGCAATATTGGCTCTGTTTTCTGCTTTGCCATTGCCAGTGCCGGGACGATTCTTCTTGGAAATGTTATGGGAAAAGGTGATCTGGAGAAGTCAAAAGTATATGCTTCCAGAATGCTGAAAATGACCGTCATCGCCGGAGTGATCGGTGGTGTGATCGTATTTGCCATCACTCCTCTGGTTATGAGATTTGCCTCTTTAAGTGATGGTGCAATGCATTATCTGAAATATATGCTGCTGATCAATACTTATTACATTATGGGTTCTGCAGTCAATACTGCATTGATTGCCGGAGTATTCCGGGCAGGTGGAGATACGAAATTTGGTCTCATCTGCGATACGATCGATATGTGGGTATATGCAGTACCACTTGGATTCTTCGCAGCATTCGTGCTGAAACTTCCTGTGCTTTGGGTATACTTCCTGTTATGTACAGACGAATTCGTCAAGTGGCCATGGGTATTCCACCACTATCGCCAGGGGAAATGGGCACAGAATATTACAAGAGATGATTTGTTTGAACAGGAACAAACTTCTTAGATGTCTGATTTTTCAATATGAATGAAATGTAAAAGGCGTTAAAAGTAGCGATTTACGTAGTAAATCAGCGGATTTCGAAAACATAAAAATAGCAGGAGCGCTCATTAAGAGAACATTCCTGCTGTTTTTATGTCTGCAAGCCTTCGCTCACAGGCATTCATTTTCAGTTATAAAAATGATTATAATGTATTCAGGTCGATCTTGTAATCGCCAGATCCCTGACCGTCTACTGTGTAGTATGCGGCTTTCTGCTCAACGTTTACATAAACACTGATATCTTTTCCTTTGATGTCTTTCGCTTTAATGTCTTCTTTGATTGCTTCCTCGATGGAGCTCATTGTAACTGCAAAACCAGGTAATTCGATAGTTGTTTCTACGAATTTTTTGATGTCGATATTTTTAGCCACTTCTTTTACTGCTTTCTTTACAGTTTCTTTTGCTTCTTCTACAACTGGTGCTTTCGCAATATCAGATGCAACGTCTTTTGCTTCTTCAATCACTTCCGGAGCTTTGGCAATTGTTTTCTCTACTGTTTCTTTCACTGCCTCTGTTGCTTTGGTTGTAGCTTCTTTGATAGTTGCTGTTGCTTTTGAAGTTGATTTTTTTCTCATAATAATCTCCTATTCCAACTGATTGGTCTAACAGTTTCCTACTTACCGTAACACAAAATCCAGATAATGTCAAATTTTTGTCAGATTCTGCTTCCCGCCTCTGACGCGTTATTGAAAAAATCATACGCTCATTACTCAACATTTTTCAATGCTTCATCCATCGGAACTTTCTTCACTCTTCTGAATTCCAGCAATGCCACTAACCCATATGTAACAATTCCCGCCCCAAACATCTGTACATAGATCATCGGGTCAATCCAGAGTGTGATCCATCCCGAAATGCTCGCCAGCATCATTTCACGAAACAGCACATTCATCACTGCCGTTTCAATTGGGAGACTGAGCAGAAGGCAGAGTACCACTACAACAGACGTAGACAGAATATAAAGTCTGCTGATCTCACCATTTGTGTATCCCAATATCTTTACCATGGAAATAGACTGGGCATTTTTCTCAATAATAATCTTTGAAAGCAGATAAATAAGCACCATATAAATCATAATGGCAAATCCATTCACCAGACCCATCATACTTCCCATTGATACATCCAGCTGCCTGGAAATCTTCGTCAGTGCATCCAGATTGACAACTGAACCGATATACTGATTCTTGATATCTGTAATCTCTGTATCAGAGAAATAACCGCTGTAATAATCATCTCCCAGATCAAACAGGTCATTCAGATCACTACGTGGCATAAAGACACAAAGCGCCGCTGTATAATCATAAATACCCACTATTTTAAAAGAATACTCGTCTTTTTCATATTTTTCCTTCAAAGTAATCGTATCCCCTTCATGAAGCAGGAATTTATCTGCATATGCCTTGGAAATATATACACCTGTGCTTTCTTTTTTTATTTCATCTGCAGGTTTGTCTGTTTTACCTTCATTCTTTTTCTCTTCTGTATTACCAGACTCTATCTTATCCTGTGTATCATCAAAATTAATTTTCACATATTTACTATCCGGTTCAATACCGTAAAGCAAGACTTCCTCGCTCTTATATTTCCCCGGCAAAGTGTTTAAAGAATACGCAGAAAACTTCTCCGCATCCTCGTTTTTCGTTTCAGAATCCATGTAAAATTCAAGCAACGAAACCAGACTTTCGAATTTATTTCCACTCACCGCACTGACAGGAACCTGCAACATGTACTGATATTTCGCCAGCATATTATCCTGAATCTCCAACTGATAGTGAGACAATACCGACGGCAGCAGTAACCCAAACATCAACAGCAGATTTGCAAATAAAATCCCGATAAACAAAACGATATAGTTACTCATATTCTGAAAAATCACGCGAAGACGAAATCTTGAGAAAATTTTAATCTTCGGGCTCAGACGAATTGCTCTCTTCTGCTTACGCCCTGACAAATCCCTGCGCAAAAACTTCAGCGGAGACAATTTTAACTTATGTCTTAAAATTCCATAATTTACCACCAGCATAATAACAACAGGAACCACTGTTGTGAGAAGGAACGCTTCTGCATTCCAGATCGTCACGTAAGTCGGAAGACTGTAACTTCCATAATACATCCCTGCGCAAACATCCTTAAATACTGTATATCCAAGAATATTTCCGATCAATGCGCCAACAAGTGTAATCAGCACCGGAAGTGTCATATAATGCATGACAAGCTCTCTTCTGGTATATCCGGAAGCCCGAAGCGTACCGATCACACCTGCTTCTTTTCGGATCGTGTTGCTGATCGTAATGCCAAATACAAACGCCATGATCACAATTACAATATAAAGCAACATGATTATCATCGCCTTATCGCTACCCATATCATCTCCGGTAAAATTAATCGCCTGATTCTGATACTGCGGCACAAATGCTTCCAGCGTAACAATCTTTCCGATGTCCTCCATCAAATCCTCAGAAACTTCCTTTTCCTCTTTCTCAGTCTTCGGTTTCTGATCATATTTCCATGAATAACTATACTGTAATTTATCCTGTTTCAAAGAATCAAACTCATCCTCTGTCACAACAGAAACCCCAAACTTCACAGAATCAAACATAGAATCATTATTATTCTGAAACAGACAGCTATAATCAGAAAGCGCCACAAACCCCGTAATTTTCCATGTCTTTTTTCCACTTTGCAACGTATCCCCAACAGACAAACTGTTATTATCTGCATACATTCTGTCAATCGCGATCTCCCCTGTTTTTGCCGGAAGTTCACCTTTCATCAGGCAGACCTTATTAACCTCTTCCCTGTTCTTAAAGATACGCATCGTACTGCCATTATCCAATGGCTCTTCCAGATAGAAATTCTCATATAATTTTATGCCAAGCTTCTCAATTTCCTCTCTCTGCGTCTTATAAATCTGCTCTGCCGTACGCAAATTTCCATCTTCAATATTATATTTCTCAAAACTCTCATTGTAAGCAATAAGCATACTGCCATCCGCAACCAGAAAGCCCGAAACGAATCCAATCGTAGTTACCATCAGAATAAATACAACCAGGTATTTCCCAATCTCACTTTTTAACTCTCTGGATAAACGCTTTCTCAAAGGACTCTTCATCTCTTTCGTCCTCCTTACCAGTCAAGCTCTGCCGCAGGAATCTTATGTTCATTGATATAGTTCTTTCGAATCATACCATCTCGAAGCTTCACCACACGATCCGCCATATCCTTAATTGCATCATTGTGCGTAACCATAACGATCGTATTTCCATACTTCTGATTCACTGTCTCAATCAGCTTAAGAATTTCCTTTGATGTATTATAATCCAGTGCCCCAGTCGGCTCATCACACAAAAGAATATCCGGATTCTTCACGATTGCCCTGCCGATAGCCGTCCTCTGCTGCTGTCCACCGGAAAGCTGGTTTGGAAGTTTTCTCTGGTGTTCATAGATTCCAAGTGTATGAAGCAGCTCATCTACATCCAGAGGTTTATCACTAAGATAAGCGCCTACTTCAATATTTTCCCTGACTGTAAGATTTGGGATCAGATTATACATCTGGAAAATATAGCCAAGATGTTTTCTTCTGTATAATGAAAGTTTCTTCTCCGACATATCCGCCAGACGTTCTCCGTCTATCACTAAGTTCCCCTCGTCTGCACTGTCGATTCCGCCAATAATGTTTAAGAGTGTAGACTTTCCTGAACCCGACGGACCAAGCAGAACACAGAATTCTCCTCTTTCAATCTCAAGATCTAAGCCTTTCAGCACATCAACACGACTGTCACCTGTGCCAAAGGATTTTTTGATTCCCTGTATTTGCAGAAACATTTTTTCTTTGCTCCTCCCTCATATTGCCTTATAAGACAATTTAGCAATGTGTTTGTTATAACCGTATAGTTTTATCATGTGGTTACCTATTGCTAACTTTATGTTAGTTTAAACTTACTCGGTTGTCAACTGGTTTTCGGAGTTTCGTAAAGTTTCGTAACATTTTTCATTGAAACTCTGAGGGCTAGTATGGCTCATGCTAGGGAATAAACAAATCATAAGGGACGGTCAGAACTATGTTTTATTTTCGGGACGGTTTCCACGGTCTAAGATATTCTAAGTCTTCAGAAATCTGCTAAAACCATGAGCCGCCCTGTCAAACTCGCTCCGCTGCTGGCTTCGCTCAGACACGTGAGGCGGGCGGCTCATAACGCAGATTTCTGACGACTAAGAATATCTAAGACCGCTCCAAATGCCCCGAAAATAAAACATAGTTCCGACCTGGATTATTGGCTGGTACTATAGAATTATAAAAGCTTCGCTTTTAATCATTAATTTTCCTCTAAGTTTGTTCAATGGCGCACTTCCACAAATTTGGCTCTGCTCATAAGCGGATGTGCCAGCTTAACAGCACCTGTCGGGCAGACCATTACGCAGGCACCGCAGTAATAACATTCTCCCGGATACATAACGATCGGATGTTTCCCCTTCTCGCTGCAGAGAAGCTTCGCAGCCAGCTTACGATTTTTTCTAATTTGTATGAGACTCAGTCCGAACCTCAACACAATATCGGACATATGCATAGGCTGATTTTTGAAGCATATAAAGCCGGCGAGTTGATGAAGAAGCATCTGGACGATTCTCTGCAGTATGCTTTATCTTGTCTGTAATTTATTAAGTATTCCATACTTTTTGAATGTCAAAATATATTGACTTTTCTTTTTTGCCTTGCTATATTTTTCTTGATTACATATTACAGAGGAGAATTATCATGAATCCTATCAGAAAAATATATTGCAGGGCTTTTCAGAAAGCTTTTCACATCGCTATCCCATTTTTACCTTACCGCAAACCGAAAATCGCCGGAAGTGTTAAAGAACTTCCGGAAATCATCATGCGCCATAAATGTACACATGTGCTGATCATCACAGACGCGGGAATTGCCCGTCTCGGACTTACCAGACGTCTGGAGAAAACACTGAACGAAGCCGGAATTCCTTATACAATCTATGATAAAACAGTTGCCAACCCTACTACCGTAAATGTTAAGGAGGCACTGAATCTTTATCACGAAAACGGTTGCGATGCTATCATCGGTTTCGGCGGCGGTTCCAGTATGGACTGTGCAAAGGCTGTCGGTGCACGCGCAGTAAAGCCAAAACAAACTCTGGCTCAGATGAAGGGAATCCTGAAAGTACACAAGAAACTTCCACTTCTTATGGCAGTTCCTACTACTGCCGGTACCGGAAGTGAAACTACTCTCGCAGCTGTAATTACCGATGCAGATACCCGATATAAATATGCGATCAACGACTTTCCACTAATTCCCCGCTATGCAGTACTTGACCCGAAAGTAACCTTAAGCCTGCCGCCATTTATCACCGCCACCACAGGCATGGATGCCCTCACTCACGCAGTCGAAGCATACATCGGAAACTCTACCACAATAGATACCCGCAGGGACGCTTTAAAAGCTGTAAAACTGATTTTTGAAAATATTTACACTGTTTATGAACATGGTGATAACATCCAGGCGCGTCGGAATATGCTCCATGCTTCTTTCTATGCAGGCTGTGCATTTACCAAATCTTATGTAGGATATGTTCACGCAGTTGCTCACTCACTTGGAGGAGAATATAACGTGCCTCATGGACTTGCCAATGCGATTCTGCTGCCTATGGTGCTTCGTGAATATGGATGCTGCATTGATAAAAAACTCCACAATCTGGCTGTTGCTGCCGGACTCGCGGATAAGAACACACCAGATCATGAAGCTGCAGAACTTTTTATTCAGGCAATCGAAGAAATGAAACAGAAATTCGGAATCGGAGATACTGTAAAAGAGATCCAGAAAACAGATATCCCGAAGCTGTCACATTATGCAGATAAAGAGGCAAATCCTCTGTATCCTGTGCCAAAGCTGATGGATGCATCAGAACTTGAGAAATTTTATTATATGCTGATTCCTGAATCTGATAAATAATACAGAAAAAGTATGGAGGGACTATTCAATGACAGAAACAGAAATTAAAGAAATCGTCCAGAAACAGCGTACCTATTTTTATACCGGCGCAACTTTACCAGTTGATAAAAGAATTGAAGCTTTAAAAAAATTAAAATTCTGTATTCAGAAATATGAACCATTGATCAATGAGGCATTAAAGCGCGACCTCGGCAAGAGTAACTTCGAGTCCTATATGTGCGAGGTCGGACTTGTACTCTCCGAACTCAGCTATATGATTCGCCATACGCCATCCTACGCAAAGGAAAAAAACGTAATAACCCCTCTTGCACAGTTCGCCTCCAGAAGCTATAAAAAGCCGTCCCCTTATGGTGTAGTTCTTGTTATGAGTCCTTGGAATTATCCGTTCCTGCTCACCATCGATCCACTGATAGATGCGATTGCCGCAGGAAACACCGTAGTATTAAAACCAAGTGCTTACTCACCCAATACAAGTCGTGTCATTGAAACTATCATCTGCGAATGTTTTGACCCGCATTATGTAACCGTTGTAACAGGCGGACGCACAGAAAATACTGCGCTCCTCAATGAACATTTCGACTATATCTTCTTCACCGGAAGCCAGAATGTCGGTCGTGAAGTTATGTCAAAGGCATCTGCACACCTGACTCCTGTTACCCTGGAGCTTGGTGGAAAAAGTCCCTGTATCGTAGAAAAAAGTGCCAACCTGAAACTGGCAGCCAGACGGATTGTATTCGGAAAATATCTCAACTGCGGTCAGACCTGCGTTGCACCAGATTATATCTACTGTGATAAGGAAATTAAAGATGAACTTATCCGCCAGATTCAGAAACAAATTAAAAAACAGTTTGGATCTGCACCTCTGAATAATAAAAATTATGGCAAAATCATCAATGAGAAACACTTTACCCGTATCAGCAATCTTATCAATCCGGATAAAGTAATCTGCGGCGGTGACAGCAATCCAAAAACACTTCAGATTTCACCTACCGTTATGGATCATGTTACTTTCCAGGATGCCGTTATGCAGGAAGAAATTTTCGGCCCGGTGCTTCCGGTATTGACTTATGATTCACTGGATGAAGCTATCGTAACCGTTAACTCCATGGCACATCCACTGGCTCTGTATATCTTCACTTCCGACAAGGATGTCGCCCGCAAAGTCACCTCTCGCTGTGGATTCGGCGGTGGCTGTGTGAATGATACGATCATCCATCTGGCAACCAGCGAGATGGGATTTGGCGGCTTTGGCGAAAGCGGTATGGGATCTTACCACGGCAGAGACGGGTTCAATACCTTTTCTCACTTCAAGAGTATTGTAGATAAAAAAACATGGATGGACCTCCCTATGAGATACCAGCCATATAGAAAAATCTATGAAAAACTGATCAGAAAGTTCCTGAAATAAGGAACTTTCTTCTATTATTACTACTTTTCTCACACTGCATCTTTATATACTCTCTGTATATGCATCGCCAGATATCCAATCTCCGTCTCATCCAGCTTATGACCTATACATCCTTCCAGATTCTTGCATATCTCCGCTGCGATTTCATAAGCCTGTGGATACTGGTCCAGCATATATTCGTTCATATCCAGATTCAGTTTCTCCCCTGTTGATGCACGCGCCACCATATATTTCATATGGTTCATCAGACGGTTATAAGACAGAGAAAGTACATCTATCGGCTTGCCTGTCGCCTTCTCGATCATGTCAATACACTCTCTCACTGCCCTAGCAGTCTGCATCGCAACAGATACCTTCTCATCACCGATCGCAGAGTGAATATGAAGTGCCACATATCCAACTTCATGGTCATCAATTGCTATCTGAAGTCTCTCCTTCAAAATTGCTTTCAACGTCTCTGCAACCTTAAATTCACTGTAAAAAAGCACTTTGATATCCTCAGTCAGAGGATTACTGATCTGCTCATTTCGGCGAATTCTTGCAACTGCAAAAGAGATATGGTCTGCAAGCGGGAAAAGAATTCCTCTGTCTACAGAATCTCCAAACACTTTCTGCGCCTCTGTCAGAATCTCATCTGCAATTTCCAGATACTCCGGCTCGATTCCCTTTACCAGTTCTTTCGCAGATCCACGCTCCGTCTCCTGCTCCAGCCGATACAAGGTACACTCTGCAGGTTTATCAAAACGCTGGCTGACTTTCTTGCCAAAGCCAACACCCTTGCCAAGGATTACATATTCCTGATTTTCTTCCATATCAATAGCTATTACACCATTGTTATTTAATACTTTGCTTACTCTGTACATCTTACGATCCCCTCATTTATTATCAATGTTATAAATATTTTAATTTAGTCATTTTTCCATAAAATGACTAAATTGAATTTGAAATGACTAAATTGAATTTCCATCTTATCAGATCTTTAATAGCTATTTTCCCAATATTTTCTTTAAAAATCCTTCATCCGGACGTTCCGGATTTTCAAAGAAGATATCTATCTTCCCATGCTCTGCGGATCTGTCCTCGAATGCAGGAAATATAAATCCACATTTGGGTTTTCCTGCATTATAGTCTTTATCTACCGGTGCAGCTACACACACAAGGAAGCTATAAACTTCTTCCGATTCCCATTGTTCGCTCTGATCTGAGCCTTTCTTTGGAATATCGTAGATTCCATGATAAATATAAATTCCAAATTCCTGCCCGCGTAAATAATTTGTCCTGTTGGGCTTGTCTTCTGTGCCGCAGATTCCCTCTGCCAGCTGTTCGCAAAGTGTCTGCACAAGAAGATCATCTTTTAAACCATATTGCGATAATGCCATTAGCAGTTTATGAATACTATCATATGCCAGATCTCCTGCCGGAAATTTATAACATTTTAACTGCTCATTTGTTTTTGAAAACGGAATCGTTTTCGCAATATCCAGATTAACTTGCTGGTCATGCTTTCCCATGTTTTTAAAATTTACATTAAAAGTATTATCGATATATCCATCTTCGTCTATGTAAGCACCTGCTGCACGCATAAAACAATTTCTGGATAAGGTCATCCTGCGGGTTAACTCCAGCATATCATTTCTGTTTATCATACTTTTTCTTTTCCTTTATATCTGTCTGATTTCTTTTATTGTTTACTCCCTGTTGTTTCTTATTTTATTGACTATACCTTTTTTTCAGGTGAATCTTTAACAGCAATTGTGCGATTTGCTTTTCTACCATATTCTCTGGCTTTCTGCTTCATAACTGCTCCCCTTACCAATACTTCTCTCGTTTCCAGATTTTCTTTCCTTCCTGAAAAAGCTGAAGATACTTGATTTTCTTCTGTGCGGTTTCTGCTATCTTTTCTACTCTTTCTTCTGGCATTTTCGTATATTGTTTTAATAATCAAAATTTATTTGATTTATCTTATACAAGCATAAGTGTACCATATTTTTGTCAGGAATCCTACCTGTCTGTTTAATTTACTTTGTTTTCCTGACTAACTTTCCTGTCATGGATTTCTCATAAAAGATTGTTAACTACCGTAAAATATGCTATTCTAAGAGAAAATTGGGAGGTGACAGGGATATGAAGTATAATCTTCCAGAAAGAGTTTTAAGAGAGATTTCTTTATTTGCCAGGAAACATTCTGTTACAAAAGTGATTCTCTTCGGTTCACGTGCCAGAGGAACAAATACAGAAAGAAGCGATATAGATATAGCTGTATACGGTGGAGATTTTGATTCTTTTTATTGGGACATCAAGGAAAACGTACATTCTCTTTTGATGTTTGATATAATTGAAGCTGATTCCCCCATTTCCGATGAATTAAAAAAAGAAATCAAAAAGGATGGTGTCGTGATTTATGAAAAAGCTTGATAATTTTTCAAACTGCCTTTCTATATTAAAAAATGCAGATTTCAAACTTGCAGATAACAATGAAATATACAGAACCGGAATTATCGGGCAGTTTAATTTAACCTTTGAACTTGCATGGAGGGCTTTGCAGGAAACACTAAAATTGCATGGCGTAGAGGAAGCAGCTACCGGTTCACCACGTGAAATTCTACAATTGGGTTATAAAGTTGGTTTTGTAAGTGATTCTTCCGTATGGCTGCTCATGCTAAAAAAGCGCAATACATCCGTTCATATTTATAACGAAGATGAAATTGATGAAATGATTCTTCTTATACGCGACAGTTTTCTTCCGGCTTTCGCTATTCTCGAAGAAACCTTAAAAGCTAAATTGAAAGAAGTCGAAAACGATTGGAATTGATTTCTTGTTTTTACGGCATATAAAGAACAGCCAGATAATTCAGATGTTCTATATTCTCTGATTATCTGGCTGTTCTTTTATTTGTTCTGCGAATATTCGCAGCCTGTTTGGTTCAGTTTTCTCAAAACTATACTTATTATTCCAGTGTCTCTACCGCAAATAACGGTTCTCCTGCCTTAATCTCACCATTTGCGAGAAGTCGGATTCTCTGGTTGTCTTCCGGTTCTGTGTCGAGGATCGGAGAAACGAGGGATGGTGCATTTGCTGATAAGAACTCTAAATCAAGTTTCATCATTGGCTCGCCCATCTTTACTTTCTGTCCTTCTGTTACCAGAATTTCAAATCCTTTTCCTTCCAGTTTCACAGTGTCGATTCCCATGTGAAGGAGCATTGGAATGCCGGAATCTGTCTGGAATCCGATGGCATGTTTGGTGTCGAAGATAAATTCTACTTCACCGTCTGCAGGTGCATATACAGTGCCTTCTGTCGGCGTTACGACTGCACCGTCACCCATCATCTTTCCTGCAAATCCTTCATCCGGTGCAGTAGAAAGATCTGCTGCGATTCCGTCTACCGGGCTGTAAATGATGGCTGTTTTTCTGATCTTTTCTTCTTTTACAGGTGCTGATGTCTGTGCTGCATTGTCTACATTTTCAGTTCCTGTGCTCTGCTTCTGTGCTGTCGCGCTATTCTGTCCATTTGCGTTCCCTGCTGCGTTATTTCCAGTTTCTGCTACACTATTGTTCTGTGTTTCCAGTACATTCTTCTGTACATCTTCTGCAAATTCATTCGGAGCAGTTTCCAGATATTCTTCCAGTTTTGCTTTGATAACAGTTACATGAGGGCCATAAATAACCTGTACACCCTGTCCTTTTTTCACGATTCCTCTGGAATCTGTCTGTTTCAGGAGATCATCTCTGACTCTCTCCGGCTCTGCGACTGTGACACGAAGTCTTGTCGCACAGCAGTCGACATCTACGATATTTTTCTTTCCGCCAAGTCCCATTGTGATCAGCTCGCTTACCGGATCATTAGAAGTTGCTGTAACTGTACCTGCAGCTTTTCCGGCTTCTTTTCTGGCATTTACATCGGCCTTTGTATAGAGTTTGGTTTCTGTATCATCATCCTCACGTCCCGGAGTTTTGAAGTCAAACTTCTTGATCATAAATGTAAAGATCACATAGTACAGAATGAAATAAATAATACCAACCGGGATAATTCTCAGCCAGCTCGTCTTTGCATTTCCCTGCAGGATACCAAACAGGAACAGGTCAAGAAAACCACCTGAGAAGGTAAGTCCTACCGCAATGTTCAGCATATGTGCAATCATATAAGCCGCACCTGCCAGAATTACCTGCACTACAAACAGCGCCGGAGCTACAAACAGGAATGAGAATTCCAGCGGCTCTGTAATACCTGTAAACATACATGCCAGTGCTGCGGAAAGAAGAAGTCCGCCTGATGCTTTTTTCTTCTCAGGTTTTGCGCAGCGGTACATAGCCAGTGCTGCACCCGGAAGACCGAAGATCATAAAAATAAATTCACCGGAGAAATATCTGGTTGCGTCTGCACTGAAATGTGCTACATTTGCAGAGTCAGCAAGCTGTGCAAAAAAGATATTCTGTCCACCCTGCACCATCTGTCCCGCAACTTCCATGGTACCGCCAACTGCAGTCTGCCAGAATGGCATATAAAACACATGATGAAGACCAAATGGAATCAATGCACGCTTGATAATACCAAAGATCAAAGTTCCGAAATATCCGCTTCCTGTTACCAGACCGCCCAGCGCATAAATACCGTTCTGAACTACCGGCCATACAAAATACATCAGAATTCCCACAAACATATATACGATTGTAGAAATAATCGGTACAAATCTGGAGCCGCCAAAGAAGGACAGCGCATTCGGAAGTACGATCTTATGGAAACGGTTATGAAGCGCTGCAACGCCAAGACCTACGATAATACCGCCAAATACACCCATCTGCAGGGACTGGATTCCACATACAGAAGTAACGGTTCCTTCCAGTACATCTTTGGCAATCTGACCGTCAGCTGTAATCTCACCATTGATAAGAAGCATAGCACTGATTGCCACGTTCATAACGAAATATGCGATCAATGCCGAAAGAGCTGCAACCTCTTTCTCTTTCTTTGCCATACCTATGGCAACACCTACTGCAAAGATCAATGGCAGGTTGTCAAATACCGCACTTCCGACTTTATTCATAATGATCAGAAGTGAATTAAGTAACGTACCGCTCCCAAGGATTTTCTGTAATCCATAGGTAGCAATAGTTGTTTCATTTGTGAAGGAACTGCCGATTCCAAGCAGCAGACCTGCAACAGGGAGAATTGCAATCGGAAGCATAAAGGATCTTCCCACACGCTGCAAAACTCCAAAGATTTTGTCTTTCATGTTTCTTTGTTCTCCTTTTTCTGATAGTGTTGGCGCAGTTATCTATTCCCGTATTATTTTTGACATGACGTTTCTCAGGAACGACAGCTGCCGGATTTCTTTGGAGATTAAAACCTTCTGACAACTTATTATTCCGGTATTCACCGCAAAAAATGCATCAAAAAAGGCACTAACCCCCATAAATATTAAAAATAACATTTATGACCGGTTAATGCCTGCCTGTCCAGTAACACACCAAATCTGTTCTTTACTATAAGTGATTTTTTACTGTTTGTCAATGATATTTTTATGAAATTATTTTACCGGAATAATGGAATCTCTTACAGATATTTTGGAAGGAACTATTATCTTCTCAAAATTTTCTATGTGTCCATTTCCCTCTATAATATCCAGCAATGTCTCAGCTGCTTTAATGCCAAGTTTCTTTCTCGGATGACGTACAGAAGTAAGATAATGGCCATCATCCAACTGTACATTTTGATCATCGAAAGCAACCATGGATAATTGTTGCGGAATACTGATGGCAATTTTCCTGGCTTCCATTACAAATTCTTCTGCAAGCATATCATTATAACAGACATATCCCGTAACATCCTTTATGCTCTCTGTTTCCATGCTTATTCCATAACGATTCTGCGTCCATAATTCCTTTTTGGATGCAAACCATTTTACATGGTCGTCCACAACTGGAATTCCGGCACTGTTTAAAGCCTCTGCAAATCCCTGGAATCTACGGTGACCCTGCAGATCATCGTACTTAAATGCACATCCGATATTTACATGACCTGCCTTGATCAAAAGCATCGTTATCTCCCTTGCCATTTCAATATCATCCATTAAAACAGAAGGTACTGCCAGTTCTCTGTAATAATTGTGAATAAATACAATTGGAATACCCCGTTCAATAAAGCGTTGATACAAATGAAGGTTAGGATTCGGCAGAGCACTTTTAGTTCCCTCCACAATGATGCCTGAAATTCCATCTCTTTCCAGAAGTTCAAGGCATTTTCGCTCTCTGTCAAAGCAATTCTCCGTAATGCCCAGATGCATGCCATATCCATTCTCTAAGAGAACCTCTTCTATCCCGCGCAGGATACTTGGAAACATATGGTTTGCTACATATGACATTATAATTCCAACAGTTTTCGTGCTTTGTCCGTAAGTGCTTTCTCTTTTTACGTAATATCCACTTCCATGAATACTGTAAACATAGTCCTCCATAGTAAGTGCAACATATGCCTTACGCACACTCTGACGACTAATATTAAATTTCGTACACAGAAAGTTTTCACTTGGAAGTTTCTGACCAAATTTATATACCCGATTATCAATTTTTTCTTTTATCCAGTCATATACAACTTTATATTTATACTCTGCCATTTCCACCTGTACTATTCTCAAAAGAGCTTAAACACTCTCGCAGTTTTTATATTTCTTAATTTTGCTGTTATTGTCTTATTTGAATAAATCATTGCCTTATCATCAGAAAAGCCCGGATAAATTAATTCTGCGGAAGTAAATTTCTCAAGTTCCTTTGTCAACTGCATATTTAATGTTTCTTCTCCTCCAATTCTCCATACTGCCAGATATGCATGTGTTCCACAGTTTAAGCCAAATGTAAACCAGTCATCACTAAATTGCGGCAAACCTGTTAACCAGAACGGCGTAGCTGATTTTATATCATCTCTTATTTGCTTATATACTTCAATGCCTTCCCGAACAAATTCGAATTGTTCTTTCGGCAAATTTCCCAGATGACCACTTTGATGAATTCTGAGAAGCATTGCATTCACCATGTTCATAACCGTTATTTCTTTATCCTGACCGCTCATCGGATACGACCATATCGCACATTGCTCCGGATTTACCGCCGTAACACTTGAAGCTGCAATACACGCATTTTTAATATAATCTGTCTGATCACTGGAAGACTGAATACTGTGTCTGCTGAGCATAGCGTAGTCCATCCTCAGGCCACCCGATCCACAATTTTCAATTACCAGATTAGGATATTTTTCAAAAATACTGTCTAACCAGGACAAATATGCTCTGTTATGCTCCAGAAGTCCATCCCCTAAACTGTCCGAATCCACTTCTGTTCCAATTCCGCTGTTAATATTGTAGTCCATTTTAATGTATCCTACGCCAAATTCATTTACCATTCTGTCGATCACTTTTGTTGCATAATCGCGTACTTCCGGATTTCTAAAATCCAGCTGGTACCTGCACTGATCACTGACAACACAGCCATGTCTCTTAAAGAACCATGTATCTGGAATATTTTCAAAATGTAGACAGTCAAATCCAACTACTTCTATTTCCAGCCACAGTCCCGGAATCATTCCTTTATCTCGTATATACTGAATTGGTTTATCTATTCCGCCAGGGTATCTTCTTTTTGATGGCTGCCATTCACCAACACCGGCCCACCAGTTCTGATCTGTATACCACCCACAGTCAATAACAAAATACTCACATCCCGCTTCTGCTGCTGCATCAATTAACGGGATAAGCTTTTCAGTAGTAGAATCACCAAATAAGCAATTCATATAATCATTAAAAATTACCGGTAACGTTTCATTATCCTGATTTTTTCTGCGAATGATTCGTCTGTATTTTACCATTTCTGCAAAAGAATCTTCAAATTTTCCATTCAGCGCAGCAACTGCAACAGGAACACTCACAAAAGTTTCTCCCGGTTTTAAAGATTTGTGCCATTGACTCTCCCACTCTGTAGGACCTGACATCTGAAAATATATTTCACCGATCTGATCTCCGGTACTGGTAATCATTAAATTATGATTCTCCTGCGTAAACATTGTTCCAAGACTTTCTGCAACCTCCCAATACCAGGAACCATTATGTTCAATCTCCCACAAGTATTCCGTTCCCGTTTCCTCATTCCGAAGACATCCCATAGGAAGATGTTCTTCTGTTGACCAGGAACCTTCATTTTGTAAATAGATCCTTTTCGTTGATTGTGCCAGATTGATAGGATTTAATCCAAGCTCAGGTAAAGTATTGGAAAACCATCTGCATTCATCATACCACGAATTACTTGCCTGATAAAGTCTCATTTTCTTTTCCCAGCCGGTCATTCCTCCATAGGATGCAAAAGAATACATAAACGACGATACATATTCAATTTCCCTTGTCTGTTCGCTGTTATTGATTACCTCCGTCCAGCTTCGGATTACTTTTATCCCATCAAAAAACTGATAATGGCTTACAAGTTCAACGCCATTATATTCCTGTATTATTTCAAGTTTTCTTCCAAATTCAGTTCTTGTATCTTTAAAATTCTTATATTTCATCCAGCATCCGGGATTACAGCCAATATGTTTTCTGCCGCGATGATCACTGCTTCCCATTCCGGTTTCCTGATACTCCGCCAGATATCCATTCTGCTGTAAAACCTCATTCATTCCTTCTTCAAACTTGTCCGTATCTGAAAAGTTTATTAATCTGACAGTTTCTCCGGCAATCAAAAATGTCATATGAATTCCATTTTCAACAATCGCTATTTTTTTGTTCATATTCATTTCCCCCTTTTATTTAATAACAGCTAATGATTTTCTATCTGTAGTAACTGCGACAATCACTAAGAAAATCACTCCTCGAATCAATTGCTGTAAATTGGGCTCAATCTGAAGCAAAACTAATCCATTATTTAAAATACTCAGCATAAAAACACCCAATATTACACTGCTGAATTTCGTTTTTGCACCCCCACTTACGGGAAGTCCCCCAAGCACCAGCGCGATCATAACGTTTGTTTCTGCCAGATTACCGGCTGAAGCTGTAATTGATCCCACACGTATCACATTAATCGTTGATGCCAGTCCGGCAAGTGCACCGGCTGCTGCAAATGAAATAATTTTTATTTTTTCAATCTTTATTCCCGAGAATCTTGCAGCAGTCTCACCGGCTCCGATCATTCGGACATACTGTCCGATTTCAGTATATCTCGACACAAGAACTCCACCAAATAAGACTAACGCCACAATAGGAATTGCAAATTTATCCGCATCCATCATATACATATATATTGGTGCAGAATATGGTGCATCTGTTGTAAGAAAAGCGCATAATCCTCTAAAGGCCAGCATTGTACAGATTGTCACAATAAAAGATCCTATTTTAAAATGGGCATGGAGTATTCCATTTATTAACCCAATTACAGTTCCCACAATAATTCCGGCAATTAAACCTAATGCAATATGTTCCTGCCCTGCAAGAATAACTGCGATTGATGCAACACCAATAATCGCCCCCTGTGAGAAATCAAGGCTTCCCATGCTCATCACAAAAAAAACGCCGGTTGCACAAATCAGCAACACATAGGATTGTTGTAATATCAAAAGCAGATTTCCCACTGTTAGAGATTTAAAACCTGTAACAATACCAAAGAAGGCCAGAAGAATGACGATACCAATATAAGAGAAGCATCCATTTATATTTATTTTCATTTTTTTGCTCATTGCATATCTCCTGTTAAATCATCTTCCTAATTAAATCCTGTTCCTGAAGAGATTCCTTTCGCATAAATTCTCCATTAATTACTCCGTTTTTAAGTATTAATATCCTGTCACACATACCGATCAATTCCATAATTTCCTCAGAAATCATAATTATCGATTTCCCTTCTTTTCTCAGTCCGTCCATGACGTTATAGATATCCGCCTTTACTTTAATATCGATTCCCCGTGTCGGACTGTCAAAAATGAGAATATCCGGATTAATTGCCAGCCATCTTGCCAGTACCACTTTCTGTTTATTTCCGCCTGATAATCCTGCTACATCCTGCTCGATACCCTGCATTTTGACACTAAGCTTCTGTGCAAATTCATTTGCAAAGCTGCCACACTTCGAAGGCGAAATAAAGATTCCTTTTTTCAGTGAATCATATGCCATCATACAAATATTATTTTTTATACTTGCATTTAATATCACTGATTCATTATCTCTGTCCTTTGAAGTATAAGCAATTCCATCAGCAATCGCCTGTGCAATAGATTCAACCTTCCTGCCGTCAGATAGCTTCACCTCACCCGTATAATCTCTTTCTGCTCCAAACATCACCTTTCCAATTTCATGAATTCCACAATCACTTAATCCGCCGATTCCAAGAATTTCTCCCTTATGAAGTTCCAGTGAAACATCCTTAAGCAAACCATGTGTTGTAACATGCTGCATTGAAAATACTACATCTTTAGATATTTCAGTTCCATAATCCATGCGATAATAGCGATTGTCTACTTTTCGCCCTACCATTAATTCTTTTAACTTATCCGCCGTTACCTCTTTTGTATTAACAGTAGTAATGTATTCCCCATCTCTTAGTACCGAAACTCTGTCTGTCCTGTCCATCACTTCATCCAGATCATGCGAAATAAAGATCACTGTCCGACCTGAATTTCTGATTTTCTCCATCTGCCCGTATAAAATTTCCCGGCCATCCTGTGACAATGCAGTTGTCGTTTCATCCACAATTACTAATTCCGGTTTAAAATAAGTTGCCTTCACAATTTCTATCAGCTTTCTGATTTCAAAATTATACTTATCAACAATATCAGACCCTTTTATACTCTCAAAACCATACTCCTTTAAAAGCAGATCCGCAGCCGCATTCATTTTTTGGTTATTTAAAAAGCCTTTTTCAATAAACTCTTTTTCTTTTCCGAGAAACATATTCTGGGCAACCGTTAAACCACTTAATGTTCCTGCTTCCTGAACGATAGCTGAAATTCCCAGAGAATTTGCCTCCAGCTGATTAGCAGCCCTATATTCTTTTCCAAGAAAAATAAATTTCCCGGAATCCTGAGGCTGCAGTCCATAAATCATTGATGTCAGGGTTGATTTCCCGGAACCGTTTTCTCCTATTAATCCATGTATTTCACCCTTATTAATCGTGAAAGAAATATTTTGGCATGCTTTTGTAATGCCAAAGGCTTTTGAAATGTCCGCAATTTCCAATAAAATCTGATTTTCCATAAATTCCTCCTCATTACTTCACTACCGCATCACGCTCAACCTTACATGTCAGTAAAATAATTACTATCAGAGTAACTCCAATCACTAAGTTCTGGAGTGTAGATGGAATTCCAACAACAATCAGTCCAGACATAATCATTGTGATTATAAATTCTCCAACTATGATAGAAACAATAGGATTTATAGAATTTTTAAAAGCCAATGCAAAAAAGCAGCCCATAAGCGGTGTAAAACTTCTTGACATACTTGCCATATTTGTACTGGGAGACATTGCATTTCCGTAGCTGACCGTTAAAACACTCATTAAGCCGGCAAAGAAACCAGCCAATACAAATGCAATAACCTTATATTTTTTTACATTGATTCCCATATTTTCCGCAGATTTTTCGTTACTTCCAATTGCATTGGTATAAATACCGATCCGCGTACATTTCATAAAATAATATGCAATTAAAAACGAGATAAACGCAAAAATTATATTCATAGGTGCACGACCAAATGCTCCAATATTCTTTGACAAAGTAAATACACTTCCAGATGCAAGCAATGCACCCAGACATTCATATATGATCATTAATCCGATTGTCACAATAATAGAAGGAATCCTGCACTTCACATATACAATTCCATTTATCAGGCCCAAAATAGTTGCAACAGCTAAAATAGAAGAGATAAATCCAATATATCCTGTTCTATTTCCAACCATAACTCCCACTAATGCAGATAAAACAATATTGGCACCAATAGAAAAATCAAACAGTCCCATAACCACAATAAAATATAGCCCACATCCCGCCACAGCAGGCATTAAAGACTGTTGAAAATAAGAAAACAAATTGGAAAGGCTTCCAAAATTACCGGGACGAATAATTTTAAAAATTAAATATACTGCCAGACAGCTTCCAAACAGAGCCAGTGTACTTTTTACTCTGCTATCTACTCTTGCTTTTTTCTTCATACATTGATTCCTCATAAACGGAGGAGAGAAACAATTTCTCCTCCATCAGATCTGCTTATTAATCTTCTCCATGCCTCTGTGCAACTTCATCAATGCTAAGTGCTGCCGCCGTTGCCTGCAAGTCTTCAAAAGACTCTTCTGCAATTTCCTTTGTTTCTTCTTCAGTATAAGGAAGAGTTTCTACAAAATATTTATTATAATTGTTGTAATCATCTTCAGAAGAAACATACATCATCGGGAATTTTATTTCAAACAGCTTGCCTTCCTCTTTTACAAAATTTCCACGAATCGCATTATAAACCAACATTAAAGAAAAATACGGATCTGCATAATGTCCTCCTGACATCGCTGCAATTTCTCCATTCTGTAACTGAGTACCTAATGTCTCAGTAAAATCTGTAGATACTACATTGATTTTTCCTACCAGATCTTTAGCTTTCACTGCATTTAATGCGCCTTCCAGGGATGTCGCATTTCCGACAACTACCAGACCATCCATATTACTGTCTGCATCAATCATATTTTCAACAGCCTGTCTTGCTTCTTCTGCTGTCCATTTATCATCTACGACATCTCCTAATTTAACCTGATCATCCGGATTATTTTCATTCCATTCCTCAACATACTTCTGATATCCTGCAATTCTTGCACCGGCAGTTGCATCACCAACACGATAGCTTAACATTCCGATATCTCTGCTGCCTTTATCTTCTACTAAAATTTTACAAAGATCGTATCCGTTTTGCTCTTCATCCTCATGTGTTTCACCTAAGAAATACTTTGTACCCTCTGCCATTTCCAGAACCTGTTCATCTGTTATCTGTCTGAAATACTGTGCCAGATACACTTCATTTTTTTCACAGATAGGAATTGCTTTTGCCATTTCTGCATCAGCTGAATTACAGATAATTATGCCCTGAACGCCTGAAGCGCAAAGATTTTCAACAGAGGATACAACCTCTTCAGACTTCAGCGAATGCTCTACATATACCAGTTTTACACCAAGTGCTTCTGCTTCCGCATCCAGAATTTTTTTACAGGAAGCACCCAAAGGATCTGACGTTCCCCATATAGACACACCAATTGAAATATCATCCTTTTTCTCTTCTGCATATGTTGTAATAGCGCTTCCCATCAACATTGATACTGACATAATCCCAGCTAAAATAGTACAAATTGTTTTTTTCATTTTAACCCTCCAGTTTTGCATAAAATTTGTTATTTACTTGTTATCTTTTAATGCATGTATTTGGCCAAATACTTGATTTTCATTTTTTTCATTTGGTTATTTTTTATATATTTATGTTTGAATTCATTTCTTTATTGTGATTTTATAATAAATCAAATTTGTATTAACATCAATTATATTTGTACAGTAGTTGTACTTACATTTTTGTTTTTCAGTGAATAACTTGTACTTTTAATCAAATTATTCGGAATTATCTAATACCGTTATGTATATTATAACTTTAATATTGTATTTATTTTTGTCTTATTATAATAAAATAAAATAAGAAGAAACCCTCGGTACCGCAAATACCGGGGGCTTCTTCTCAGTTTTTTCATCAGAATCATATCACATAGCATCCTAAACACTGCTCACTTTCGTAACTTACCACAGTTTTGCAGCAACATATGTTCGATTGTAGCCTGAAAGCCTTTTCCCTTATGGCTTACAGGCTTTTTTTATTTTTTACTTTTTGTCATATTTTACTGGATATACATAGTCATATATGGTAATAGTTATATTTAGAGGTGACTATTATGCATTTAAGAAAAACAAAAACTAATAACGGACGCATCTATCTTGCAATTGTTGATTCTTTTTATGATAAACAGAAAAAAATGTCCCGTTCCAAAACAATTGAATCTCTGGGATATCTTGATGTTCTCGAAAAAGAATACGATGATCCAATTACTCACTTTCAAAAAAGAATTGAGCAGTTAAAAAAAGAAAAGCAGGAAAAGACTGCTCCGATCCACTTTACTTTTTATGACTCTGACCGGCTATGCCCCGGGGATGATCTGCGGAAAAATTTCGGCTATGCTTGCACTGAGCCAGATCTATCACGAACTTGGTATCCATACCTTTCTGGCCAATCGACAGCGCCATTCGAAAGAACAGTACGATGCCAACGCCATCATGAAGATGCTGGTCTATTCCCGGCTCCTTTTTCCTGCATCGAAAAGATCTTCTTATGATGGCAGAGAACGTTTTTTTGAAAAAACAGATTACTCCCTGGATGATACTTACCGCTGTCTTTCTTTTCTGAATAAGCACAAAGAAAATATGCAGGTCTGGATAAATGACAGGATCAAAAAGAATTATGGAAGGGATACCAGTCTGATCTATTACGACGTTACGAACTACTATTTCGAAACAGACGAGCAGAATGACTTTCTCCGCAAAGGGGTTTCCAAAGAACACCGTCCAGATCCAATCGTACAGATGGGACTGTTCATGGATAATCAGGGCATTCCTATCACTTACGAACTCTTTCCAGGAAACACTAACGACTGTCTGACCTACAGACCAAACTTCGGGCGTATCAAAAAACAGTTTGACCTTGGCAGGGTGATCTCTATTGCTGACAAGGGGATGACGACGGGTGATAACATCTGGTATACGATCAATACTCCTACTCATGATGGATATGTTTTCAGTATGTCCATCCGGGGTGCTGAAAAAAGCATCAGAGACTATGTTCTTAAAGAATATGGCTATGAGTGGCTTGGTACGGAATATAAACGAAAATCCCGGAGATCTCCAAGAACAATACAGGTTACCTCTGTTACTGGAAAAAAATAAAAAAACAGGTGGATGAAAAGCAGGTGGTCTTTTGGAGCGAAAAATATGCCAAAAGGGCAAAAGCAGACAGGGAAGCTGCACTGACAAAAGCCAGAGATCTCGCCAAAAATCCCGGAAATTATATAAGAGCCACATCTTACGGTGCTGCAAAGTACATCAAAAAAGTGGACTACGACAAAGAAACCGGAGAGATCCTTACTGCCACCTCTGTGTTGGACATTGATAAAGACAAAATCCGGGAAGAAGAAGCATTGAACGGTTACTATATGCTGTTGACCAGCGAAATGGAAACATCTGATGATGAGATCATCGACATGTACCGGGGATTATGGCGTATTGAAGAATCTTTTAAAATAACTAAAAGTGAGTTGGAAGCCAGACCCGTATATGTTTGGACAAGAGAACATATCAAAGCACATTTCCTGACCTGTTTTATAGCTTTGACAATTGCAAGGATACTTGAAAATAAGCTGGAGCGAAAATACAGTATCGGGACCATTCTGGCCTCTCTGTCTAAAGCCGAATGTAGTCTGATCCAGCAAAACTACTATCTGTTTGATTATTATGATGAGGTTCTAAAAGATATTGGAAAGAACATGGATATCGATTTTGGAAAACGTATCCGGACTCTGGGAGAAATAAAAAATTTTGGCAAAGACCAAAAAAGCAGAAAAAACACCATGAAAATCTGACAAACCAGAAAGCCCGCCAAGCTCTGTAATTATTGGGTTTGACGGGTGTTTTTTGTCAATTTACCTGCAAAAGTCAGGTTTCAATAAGTTTTTTTGATATTCTGCACACAAAAAGGACGCAGGATTTTCTCCCACGTCCTCACATCTATCTGACTTTATCTGTCCTAATCATTGGCACTTCATTCTGTGCTTCCACCTTCATATCTGCACTGTCTCTTGCTTCAAATGCATCTGCATTGTATTGGTACTCATGTGCTTCTGCCACCATCGGTGCATAGACAATCTCTGCCTCAACTCTCTCAGGATTATTCTCTATAGGCTCGAACTTTTCAATATCTTCCTTATCTGCCTTTTTTCTTGTGCCTTAGTATTTTCATTTTCCACACGCTTTTCCTTATCCATCTGCACATCCATCACCAGATTATCCAGCTTATCAATGGATGCATCCAGATGAAGCTCCATTGATAAAAGTGTATGCTTTACAGTTTTCATCGGAGCAAGCACTGCTTTTGTTGCCATCGTCGGAATCTTATCTACCACTGCCGCATAGCACTGTGGGAATACAGCCACATCATCGACTTCAATATGATATGGTTCATTCTCATACTTGAAATCCACTCTTTTATTCTTGGTCAAATACTTGATAAAATCATTCTTCTCTGCACCAAATCTTGTAAGAGGAAGTCCCACCGCAAGGAATACCTTTGCTTCTTTAAGACCTCTTCACTTTAGTTCTTTTGCAACTGCCGCAAGTGTCAGAAGATAGAAACTTTCATCATCGACCAGCTATGATCGATGCCGACTACTTCTAATTTGTTGTTCATGCTTTCATCTCTCCTTTTTCTTATTGCCTGCATTACTGCTTCACACAATTTCATTGAATCAACCACCCCCTTCCAAGTGCTCTGTTTTGTCAGATGGAGGAACACCATCTGACCTGCCATAAAAATGCTTTCTCATTAATTCCTCATACAGTTCGTCACTCTCCGCCTTTACTTTCACAAGACTATACAGGAGTACTGTAATAATGATGATTAAGAACCAAATTAACACCTTGCCCATTCGACCACTCCTTCCAATAGAAAAAGAGGACCAAAACAGCAGATGGAAAGTTCCATCACAAGTGCTAATTTAGTCCTCACTAAATGTTTCAATATAAAATTGTACTTAATCTGATTACACAGATTCACTCCCAGACTGATTGTGGACATCTGCGATATTGACTTGAATTTTCGGTTTTGATATAACAGCGCTGCCTTATCCTACCGATAAATTGGTATAAAAATAAGGACTAAATTAGTGCTAACCCATTGATTTTACTGGGGTTCTCTAACTTTTTCCTTATTATAACATCATCATTAAATGGATGAATGCAGAGAAAATCCAGAATAAACATCGGAAGCAATAGCAATACGTCCATTGTCTGCATATTGCAGGCATTCTTAAATGAATCACAAAGATTATTAATTGTTTCTGCCGTTTCCCATACAGGCACTGATTCAAATCTTACTCTTTTCGTTCCATCGGGCAGTTCTTCTGCTATTACGTTGTCTGTAGATTTAAAATTTCCACCATATCCATTTCCGTTGAACTTATATGAGTCCCTGTGTAACTGCAGAATCATATTTGAACTGACAGGAATGTACTCATAATTTTCGTGAATTGTTGCAAGAACATCTCTGTATCCGGCAATTTCCTTTTCGCTTCTTGTCTTTGGCATCGTTTTTTCATGGACAATTTTCCTCAGGCGCTCATCCGTTGTTATAATGCCTTCAATTCTGTTCGATGCTTCCGTACTTTAGATTCGGGCAATTTCCACCAGTTCTGACAATAATTCATCCTGTATCTTTCCATTTGCATATGCACCTTTATACTCATGAATCTGTACAAGATATGACACAATATCAGGAGTATGCAATTTACTATATTCTTTTTCAAAGTTAAAAATTCGCATTGTATCTCCTATTACTTGATATTATCTCTGTTTCATGTTTTCACTCTATCATCAATTTAGTCATATTACAATTCAATTTAGTCATTCTTGCATGAAATGACTAAATTGAATTGTATCTGGTGTAATTAAAATCTGACCAACTTTCTTTTTATAAAATAAGTCAGCCGGATTTTTAAGTATATTCTAAACTTTTATCGTTCTAACTCTTCCATAATTTTCGCATTCATAAAATCATACGATTTCCAGTTTTCTTTTCTGGTGTTTATCTCCCTAATATTTTCTTTAAAAATCCTTCATCCGGATGTTCCGGATTTTCAAAAAAAATATCTATCTTTCCATGCTCTGCGGATCTGTCCTCGAATGCAGGAAATATAAATCCACATTTGGGTTTTCCTGCATTATAGTCTTTATCTACCGGTGCAGCTACACACACAAGGAAGCTATAAACTTCTTCCGATTCCCATTGTTCGCTCTGATCTGAGCCTTTCTTTGGAATATCGTAGATTCCATGATAAATATAAATTCCAAATTCCTGCCCGCGTAAATAATTTGTCCTGTTGGGCTTGTCTTCTGTGCCGCAGATTCCCTCTGCCAGCTGTTCGCAAAGTGTCTGCACAAGAAGATCATCTTTTAGACCATATTGCGATAATGCCATTAGCAGTTTATGAATACTGTCATAGGCCAGATCTCCTGCCGGAAATTTATAACATTTTAACTGCTCATTTGTTTTTGAAAACGGAATCGTTTTCGCAAGATCCAGATTAACTTGCTGGTCATGTTTTCCCATATTCTTAAAGTTTACATTAAAAGTATTATCGATATATCCATTTTCGTCTATGTAAACGCCTGCTGCACGCATAAAACAATTTCTGGATAAGGTCATCCTGCGGGTTAACTCCAGCATATCATTTCTGTTTATCATACTTTTTCTTTTCCTTTATATCTGTCCGATTTTTTATTATTTTTTTCCATACTGCGTTTGTGTTTTATTTATTATACTTTTCTCTCAGATAAATCTTTAACAGAAATTGTGCGATTAGCCTTTCTTCCATATGCCCTGGCAATCTGTATTCCATCTGCAATTTCACACGCCTGCTGATAATAATATCCCACTGCCGTTTTAAAAACCTCCGGGCGTTTCCCTTCTAGTAAATCCGGACTTAGACGAATTTCTTTTTTATATGGAATATTTTCATTTTTACAGCGTATAAAATTTTTCTGCGTTTTCAAATTGACAACCAACTGAGGAGAATCACCAATATATAATCTATCGCCTTCCATCTCTACGCTGTACTTTCCAACCTTCTGTTTCATAGCCTATTCCCCTTACCAATATTTTTCTCGTTTCCAGATTTTCTTCCCTTCCTGAAAAAGCTGAAGATACTCTATCTTTTTCTGTACGGTTTCTGCTATCTTTTCTGCTCTTTCTTCTGGCATTTTCGTATATTGTTTTAATAATTCTTCTACTTCTTTGGGAAATCCTTCAAGTTTTTCTATATCAATTATTTCTTTATTCTTTACATAGGAAAGCATATCTGTTTCTTTTTTACAAAATGAATTGACTTTGACATTTAACAGACCTGATTTGACCGGAACTGGATCTTCATTGTAAAAAAGGCAGTTTCCTGTATCATATACAGGCGCCATTTTTATCAGTGTATGTTTCTCACTGTTATATAAAAATCCGAAATTATTATAATGTCTGTCTGTATTACTCAAGATAAAATCTGTCAAAATCGTATATTCCAGCTGCCTTCTTACTTCCAGCTCATCGAGTCCATATTCTGTTGCCAACCGAATAATCGCCTCATACTCTGATAAATCATTCGGCACTTTATAATTTCTAATCAACTGATATGCCGAAACCAATTCCGTGTCCAGAGAAGTAAACAGCGCATTCAGACTACAGGGGAATTCTTCACCATCTATTTTTGTTCCGGTAATTTCATATGGGACATAATTTCTCCATTCCAGACGTTCATGAAGTCTGGTCGCAATTTTTTCATTTACTGCCTGCTGTCCATAATTATTTGTATTTATTTTCAGCAGATAACGGGTATGATCCCTGATGATCCATTTTTTCTTCATCTCTCCATTTACAGATGAAGCCGGAGAAAAACGCGATATGTGATCGTCTACATCTATTCTGCCAGTATCTGTCAGTAAATTGCCAAGTTCATCTGAAAAATCATTCTCAAAGAAATTAATATCTCTCCAGTACAGTTCTTTTGAAACTGGCTGCATCCAATAATGATCTGTCAGACTTAATCCATATGCTGCCAGCATCAAAGACTGACTTGTTTCTTCTCTCAGAATCTTCAGCGCCTGCTGAATCCCTTTTCTTGTGTCAGGTACTGCACGCATATTCCACCATTCTGCAAGTCCTGTTCCGTCTTTTTTACATCCAACGGGCAGTTCTTCCGGCAGATACACCTCAAGGATATATTCGATTCTTCCCGAAAAAGGGTTGATCTTTACCATGGCTGTGTCCAGGTCTTTATGCTTTAGTATATATAACTCTTCTCCACCCATAAAAAGCCTCCTTTTTCTCTGATAATCTTCATATTGACAGGCAAAAGTATCTCATATATTTTATTACTATTTACTCCGTCCTTAATAATACGGTTATCATATTCAAAATTTATTTGATTTACCTTATACAAGCATAAGTGTACCATATTTTTATCAGGAATCCTACCTGTCTGTTTAATTTACTTTGTTTTTCCAACCAACTTTCCTGTCATTGATTTCTCGTTTTTACGGTATGTAAAGAACAGCCAGATAATTCAGATATTCTCTGATTATCTGGCTGTTCTTTTATTTGTTCTGCGAATATTTGCAGCCTGTTTGCTTCAGTTTTCTCAAAACTATATTTATTATTCCAGTGTCTCTACCGCAAACAACGGTTCACCCGCTTTGATCTCACCGTTTGCGAGAAGCCGGATTCTCTGGTTGTCTTCTGGTTCAGTGTCGAGAATCGGAGAAACAAGGGATGGTGCATTGGCTGATAAGAACTCTAAATCAAGTTTCATCATCGGTTCGCCCATCTTTACTTTCTGACCTTCTGTTACCAGAATTTCGAATCCTTTTCCTTCCAGTTTCACAGTGTCGATTCCCATGTGAAGAAGCATTGGAATGCCGGAATCTGTCTGGAATCCGATGGCGTGTTTGGTGTCAAAAATGAACTCTACTTCACCGTCTGCAGGTGCATATACAGTTCCTTCTATCGGTGTTACCACTGCACCGTCACCCATCATTTTTCCTGCAAATCCTTCATCCGGAGCGGTGGAAAGATCTGCCGCGATACCATTTACCGGACTGTAAATAATGGCTGTTTTTCTGATTTTTTCTTCTTTTACAGGTGCTGATGTCTGTGCTGTATCGCTCTCATTTTCAGTTCCTGCAGCCTGATTCTGAGTTGCATTGCTGTCTGATCCGTTTGCAGTTTCTGCTGTATTATTTCCAGAATTTGCCGTATCATTTTCAACAGTATCTGCTGCAAATTCATTCGGAGCAGTTTCCAGATATTCTTCCAGTTTTGCTTTGATTACAGTTACATGAGGTCCATAAATAACCTGCACACCCTGTCCTTTTTTCACAATTCCTCTGGAATCTGTCTGTTTGAGGAGATCATCTCTGACTCTCTCCGGCTCTGCGACTGTGATACGAAGTCTTGTCGCACAACAGTCAACGTCTACGATATTTTTCTTTCCGCCAAGTCCCATTGTAATCAGTTCGCTTACCGGATCATTAGAAGTTGTTATAGTTGCACTATCTGTCTTTCCAGCTTCTTTTCTGGCGTTTACGTCAGCTTTTGTATAGAGCTTGGTTTCTGTATCATCATCCTCACGTCCCGGAGTCTTGAAATCAAACTTCTTGATCATAAATGTAAAGATTACATAGTACAGAATGAAATAAATAATACCAACCGGGATAATTCTCAGCCAGCTTGTCTTTTCATTTCCCTGCAGAATACCAAACAGGAACAAGTCAAGGAATCCACCGGAGAAAGTAAGTCCCACTGCGATATTTAACATATGTGCGATCATATAAGCCGCACCAGCCAGAATTACCTGTACAACAAACAATGCCGGAGCTACAAACAGGAATGAGAATTCCAGAGGCTCTGTAATACCTGTAAACATACATGCAAGGGCTGCTGAAAGAAGAAGTCCGCCTGCTGCTTTTTTCTTCTCAGGTTTTGCACAGCGATACATAGCAAGTGCCGCACCTGGAAGGCCAAAGATCATAAAGATAAACTCACCGGAGAAATATCTGGTCGCATCAGCACTGAAATGTGCTACATTTGCAGAATCAGCAAGCTGTGCAAAGAAGATATTCTGTCCACCCTGTACCATCTGTCCTGCAACTTCCATTGTTCCACCAACTGCTGTCTGCCAGAAAGGCATATAAAATACATGGTGAAGACCAAATGGAATCAAAGCACGTTTAATAATACCAAAGATTAAAGTTCCGATATATCCGCTTCCTGTTACCAGACCGCCCAGAGCATAGATACCGTTCTGAACTACCGGCCATATAAAATACATAAGGATTCCCACAAACATATATACAATTGTAGAAATGATCGGCACAAATCTGGAACCGCCGAAGAATGACAGCGCATTCGGGAGCACGATCTTATGGAATCGGTTATGGAGTGCAGCAACGCCAAGACCTACGATAATACCGCCGAACACACCCATCTGCAGGGACTGGATACCACATACAGAAGTAACAGTTCCTTCCAGTACATTTTTGGCAATCTGTCCGTCAGCAGTAATCTCACCATTAATGAGAAGCATGGCACTGATTGCTACGTTCATAACGAAATATGCGATCAATGCTGAAAGAGCCGCAACCTCTTTCTCTTTTTTTGCCATACCTATGGCAACACCAACCGCAAAGATCAGCGGTAAGTTGTCAAATACTGCACTTCCGACCTTATTCATAATAATCAGAAGGGAATTAAGTAAAGTGCCGCTTCCAAGGATTTTCTGTAATCCATAGGTTGCGATGGTTGTTTCATTTGTGAAGGAACTGCCGATACCAAGCAGCAGACCTGCGACAGGGAGGATTGCAATCGGAAGCATAAAGGATCTTCCTACACGCTGCAAAACTCCAAAGATTTTGTCTTTCATGTTTCTTTGTTCTCCTTTTCCTGATAGTGTTGGCATAGTTATCCGTTATAACTGCCGGATTTTTCTGGAGATTAAAACCTTCTGACAACTTATTATTCGGAATTTTCCGCAAAAAATACATCAAAAAAAGGCACTAACCCCCATAAATATTAAAAAATAACATTTATGACCGGTTAATGCCTGCCTGTCCAGTAACACACCAAATCTGTGCTTTAATATAAACGATTTTCTACTATTTGTCAATCCCTTTTTACCGAATTAGGTATTAATGGTTACTGGGTATGTAGTAAAATAGTAATGCATTATTCAGTTATAAGCAGCTAATAAAAGTAGATTGCAAATATCTGTATTACTCAAAAAAGGCACTGAAACTTCAGGTTGCCCTAAGTTCCAGTGCCAGTTTTTACGCTTGGACACTATCATGCTTTTGCATGAATCTATATTTTATATTATTTATGCATTCTTCTCAGCGATAGCTGCCTGTGCTGCTGCAAGACGAGCGATCGGTACACGGAATGGTGAGCAGGATACATAGTTCAGACCAATCTTATGGCAGAATTCTACAGAAGACGGATCTCCACCATGCTCGCCGCAGATACCTACGTGAAGGTTCGGGTTAACCGGTTTGCCGAGTTCGATAGCCATCTTCATCAGCTTGCCAACGCCAACCTGATCCAGTTTTGCAAATGGATCGTTCTCGAAGATCTTAGCGTCATAGTATGCATTGAGGAATTTACCTGCATCATCACGGGAGAAGCCGTATGTCATCTGAGTAAGGTCGTTTGTACCGAAGCAGAAGAAGTCTGCCTCTTTAGCGATCTCATCAGCTGTAAGAGCTGCTCTCGGGATCTCGATCATTGTACCAACTTCATACTGAAGGTCAGAACCAGCGGCTTTGATCTCAGCATCAGCTGTCTCAACTACGAATTTCTTAACATATTTAAGCTCTTTTACATCGCCAACAAGTGGGATCATGATTTCCGGTTTGATTGTCCAGTCCGGATGAGCTTTCTTAACTTCGATTGCTGCGCGGATAACTGCTGTTGTCTGCATCTTAGCGATTTCAGGATATGTTACAGCAAGACGGCATCCACGATGTCCCATCATCGGGTTGAACTCATGAAGAGAAGCGATGATAGTCTTGATCTGCTCTACAGTTTTGCCCTGAGCATCTGCAAGTTTCTTGATGTCAGCTTCATCTGTAGGAACGAACTCATGAAGAGGCGGATCCAGGAAACGGATAGTAACAGGGTTACCTTCCAGAGCTTCAAAGAGACCTTTGAAGTCATCCTGCTGATATGGAAGAACTTTTTCAAGTGCTTTTTCTCTCTCTTCTGCTGTTTCGGAGCAGATCATTTCACGGAATGCATCGATACGTCCCTCACCGAAGAACATATGCTCTGTACGGCAAAGACCGATACCTTCTGCACCAAGCTCTACAGCTTTCTTAGCATCTGCAGGAGTATCTGCGTTTGTACGAACTTTCATTGTTCTGTACTTGTCAGCCCATGCCATGATGCGTCCGAACTCACCAGCGATAGTAGCGTCTACTGTCGGGATGATTCCGTCATAGATGTTACCTGTTGTACCATCGATAGAGATGAAATCTCCTTCGTGGAATTCTTTGCCAGCAAGTGTGAATTTCTTGTTTTCTTCGTCCATAGCGATATCACCGCATCCGGATACACAGCACTCACCCATACCACGGGCAACAACTGCTGCGTGAGATGTCATACCACCACGAACTGTCAGGATACCCTGAGCAGATTTCATACCTGTGATGTCTTCAGGAGATGTCTCAAGACGTACAAGTACGACTTTCTCTCCTCTTTCAGCCCATTCAACAGCGTCATCAGCTGTGAATACGATCTTACCGCAAGCAGCTCCAGGAGAAGCGCCAAGGCCTTTACCCATTGGTGTAGCAGCCTTAAGAGCAGCAGCATCAAACTGTGGGTGAAGAAGAGTATCAAGGTTACGTGGGTCGATCATAGCTACAGCTTCTTCTTCTGTTCTCATTCCCTCATCAACAAGGTCACAAGCAATCTTTAAAGCAGCCTGAGCTGTTCTCTTACCATTACGTGTCTGGAGCATATACAGTTTACCATGCTCTACAGTAAACTCCATATCCTGCATATCTCTGTAGTGTTTCTCAAGTGTTTCGCAAACCTGTTTGAACTGTACGAATGCTTCCGGGAATTTCTGTTCCATTTCGGAAATGTGCATAGGTGTACGAACACCGGCAACAACGTCTTCACCCTGTGCATTTGTAAGGAATTCACCAAACAGACCGTTAGCTCCTGTAGCAGGGTCACGTGTGAAGGCAACACCTGTACCACAGTCATCACCCATGTTACCAAATGCCATCATCTGTACGTTAACTGCAGTACCCCAGGAATATGGGATATCGTTGTCACGACGATATACATTTGCACGTGGGTTGTCCCATGAACGGAATACGGCTTTGATAGCACCCATTAACTGTTCCTTAGGATCAGTTGGGAAATCAGCACCGATTTTTGCTTTATATTCAGCTTTGAACTGTTCTGCTAACTCATGAAGGTCTTCTGCTGTAAGTTCAACGTCCAGCTTAACACCTCTGTCAGCTTTCATCTTATCGATAAGTTCTTCGAAATATTTCTTTCCGACTTCCATAACTACGTCAGAGTACATCTGGATGAATCTTCTGTAGCAGTCCCATGCCCAACGAGCATTGCCGGATTTTTCAGCAAGTACGTTAACAACGTCTTCGTTTAAACCAAGGTTCAGGATAGTATCCATCATACCTGGCATAGAAGCTCTCGCACCAGAACGAACGGAAACAAGCAGAGGATTTTCTTTGTCACCGAATTTCTTTCCGGTAACTCCTTCCATTTTGGTGATTGCTTCCATGATCTGAGCCATGATCTCATCATTGATCTGTCTTCCGTCTTCATAGTACTGTGTACAAGCTTCAGTTGTGATTGTGAAGCCCTGCGGTACAGGAAGACCAAGGTTTGTCATTTCAGCAAGGTTAGCACCTTTACCACCCAGAAGGTTTCTCATAGTAGCGTTACCTTCTGTAAACATGTAAACCCATTTTGCCATTTTACATTTTCCTCCTAATTATTGTTCTTTCTTTCACACATAAGTAAATATATTAAATATGTTTCTTATACGCACATAATTATTTTATAGAGTTTATGTCATTTCGTCAAGGTTAATCTGCTAAAATCAGGCATTTTTTTTATACATTCTGCATAATATGATTTATTTTGTCATTTCTATTATTGTCAAAGTTTTTACTGTCCTTTATTCTGGTCTGTATTTTTATCTGTAAATTTTTTTTCGTTTTATTAACAGACATCTTCCAAGAAAACAAATTTAACATTACTACTTTTGACAGTTGCAAAGAAATATTCTGACACATTTATTATTACCTGCAAAATAACGAAATATGCCCTCTGTTACAATCGATTTGAATACAAATAATCAGTACATCTCTTTCGCCCTCTATATTCTGGCAAGATTCTGATAACGTAAAACCAGGCAGCCAAACACATATCCGCTTCGCTGCCTGATTGACTTTCAATTATTTATCTTTTTCTGCCCTTCTTCAGATTCAGTACCAGATGTCTTGGCATACCATTTACCATGATAGGCTGATAGTCTCCCTGAATCAGTGGTTTGATGTAATCTACAAAGTCTTTCGTTACATTTGTGGCATCTTTATTCATCCATTCTCTTGGAACGAGTTTTTCTTCATTTGCGATTCTGTGTACATCATAAATACCAGTAGCTGCCATATATGGATCATCGGAAACACGATCGATAACAACCATCTTTCCTGTATCTCCTTCGTCAGCCGCTTTGACTGCTGCACCACCAACCATAAATGCTTCATCAATATCTACTCTGGATGCCATGTGGGAAGCACTTCTCTGTAAAGTAGAAAGTTCTACTGCTCTTGTCTTGCAGCCACATTCTGCCGCCAGGAAGTTTGCCAGATATGTTGCTGTTCCCTGAAGCTGCTTATGACCAAATGCATCCACATAATCACCTACACTTCCAAGTTCACATACGTATCTGCCGTCTGCCAGCTTGATTCCTTCTGAAACTGCGATTACGATAGATGATTTCTTATTCAGAAGGTCTTTTACCTTTGCAAGGAATTTATCAACATCGAAAGGAACTTCCGGAAGATAGATCAGATCCGGTCCGTCACAGTCTTCGGATTTCGCAAGGGCTGTAGCGCCTGTAAGCCATCCGGCATTGCGTCCCATGATTTCCATGATCGTGATCATATTTTTCTTATAAGTAAGACCCTGCGCGTCCCGGATTACTTCTTTTGTGGAAGCACCGATATATTTAGCTGCGCTTCCGAATCCTGGTGTATGGTCTGTCAGAGCAAGGTCATTGTCGATTGTTTTCGGAACACCGAGGAATTTCTGTGTCTGTCCGGTAAGGATCGCGTAATCAGATAATTTCTTGATGGTATCCATGGAATCATTTCCACCGATATAGATAAATGCGTAGATGTCTAATTTATTCAGAATCTCAAAGATTTTCTCATAGATTGCTTTATCTTCATGAATTTCAGGAAGTTTATAGCGACAGGAACCTAAAAATGCTGATGGGGTCCTCTTCAATAATTCAATGTCCAGTTCTGAATGGATCTGTGTAGATAAGTCAATATACTGCTCATCCAACAGCCCCTGAATTCCATGAAGCATTCCATATACTTTGTCAAATCCACGTTCAATGGCATTCTTGTAAACTCCGGCAAGACTGGAATTGATTACTGCAGTAGGTCCTCCTGATTGTCCAACAATGATATTTCTTTTTTTCGCCATAGTAATGACCTCCTTGTTTTCATGTTCTATTTTTGTATCTTATTTATCATGTTTTATGTCCATAAGACTTGTTGAGGTAAATTGTAACAAAATTTATTTGTTTCGTCAATATTTTATTGTCATTTTTATACATACGATTTTTATTAAACATTATCTTGTTTTTGCATTTTTCGTTCTATATCTATATATTTTCATCGTTTTTTGTACAAATAGCTCATTTCGTTATATTTTTATGCCTGTTTATATCTGTAATCTGCTCTTGGCCAATGGTTCTACATCAAATAACTACTCTATTTTTATCAAAAAATGTTCATGCTTTCAAAAGCGCAAAAGGACTCAGATACGGGAAGATACGGGAATTAATAACGTAAAAGACACAGATACGGAAATCATTTTCGTTACTGTTCACACGTCACTATCCCGCGAGGTGTTTTGGCATGAAAATGCCAAAATCCCGAGACATACCGCGCGAATTTATGCGAATAGCATAAATTCTGTGCATCGCGAAGCGTATTACTGAGAACGGAGTGAACAGTAACTCATTTTCCAGGATCTGTGATTTGTACTCCTTTATACATTGTGATATACTTATAGCAATGATGTCAATTGCAGATATTTCCTTTTACTGAAAACGAAATAGTTACTGTTGACTCCATTTTCAGTAATACGAAATAAGTAGTAACTGTTTTCTTTCATGGCATCCTGTCAATATTTATATCAAGGAGGACACACTTATGATTCATACAATTGAAAACGACTATCTGAAAGTATCCGTAGATGATCACGGTGCTGAACTATGCAGCATTTTTGATAAACTACATAACAGGGAAGTAATCTGGCAGGCAGATCCGGCTTACTGGAAACGTCATGCTCCTGTTCTTTTCCCCAATGTAGGACGTCACTTTGAAGAGCACTATCGCATCAATGGCACTGAATATCCTTCCAAACAGCATGGTTTTGCCAGAGACAGTGAATTTACCTGCGTAGATATGACTGCGGATTCTATTACACACAAATTAAAATCCTCTGATGCTACAAGAGAAAATTATCCATATGATTTCGAATTAAAGATCAAGCACGTTCTGGAGAAAAATCAGGTCAGCGTATGCTGGGAAATCGTCAATCACAGCAATGAGCCAATGTACTTTACAATTGGCGGACATCCGGCATTCAATGTTCCTGCTGACGGCAGCGCTGACAATAAAGAAGATTACCTACTGACTTTCGACGGACAGGAATCTCTTACTTATCTTCTTCTGGATCCAGCTTCCGGAACTGCTCTTCCTGATCAGACACAGACACTTGAACTTACGGATGGTACCTGCAAAATCGATGCACACATGTTTGACCATGATGCGCTGATCTTCGATAATCAGATTGAAAAAGCCGGCATTGCTTTCCCGGATGGCACTCCATATCTGGAGCTTACCTGCCATCGCTTCCCGAACTTCGGCATCTGGTCCGTACCTGGTTCCTCTTTCGTATGCCTGGAGCCATGGATGGGAAGATGTGATGACTGCGGATTTAAAGGTGACCTTTCAGAAAAGGCAAATATCAATGTATTGAATGTGGATGAGATTTTTAACGCCTCCTATGAGATAAAAATTTATTAATTTTTTTCACTTCTTCTGATAGTTGTGCTATAATGTTGGGTAGCATTTGTCCGATGGTTAGCCAGATGCAGATTGCCGGAAATGGCAGTCGTATTGTGAGCTGCATAAATCAGTAACACAATATGTTTATAACCATACGAAACAACTAAACAGGAGGAAATTCCCATGACAAAAGAAGAATTTCAGAAGCTGACACAGAATGTGGTATTGCTTGACGGTGCTACCGGTTCTAATCTGATGGCATCCGGTATGCCGAGGGGAATCTGTACGGAAGCATGGATCATGGATCACAAAGCGGTTCTGCAGAATCTTCAGAAAGCTTATGTAGAAGCAGGAAGCCAGATCGTATATGCCCCTACTTTTGGCGGCAACCGTTACAGTCTCGGACTTCACGGATTGCAGGATAAGCTTGAAGAGATGAACCATGCACTGGTAAATATTTCCAGAGAAGCCGTAGGACACAGCGTCTATGTTGCCGGTGATATTACCACAACCGGAAAGATGATGGAGCCTGCCGGTGATCTCACTTATGAGATGGCATACGAAGCATACTGTGAGCAGATCAAGGTTCTTGAGGATGCAGGTGTTGATCTGATCGCTGCGGAAACTATGATCAATATCGAAGAAACTCTGGCTGCACTGGATGCCGCCGCATCTGTAAGTTCTCTTCCTGTAATGTGTACAATGACCGTAGAAGCTGACGGAAGCATTTTCAGCGGAGGGAATGCTGTGGAGGCTGCGATTGCCCTTGAGGGTGCAGGTGCCGTAGCAGTTGGTATCAACTGTTCTGTAGGACCTGACCAGCTGGTATCCGTTGTCCGCAATATCAAAGAGAACGTATCTATTCCTGTCATCGCCAAGCCTAATGCGGGCATGCCGACAATCGATGAGCATGGTAATGCCATTTACAACATGAATGCACAGAATTTCGCAGAACATATGAAGATTCTGATTGAGAACGGTGCATCTGTCGTCGGAGGATGCTGTGGCACGACTCCGGAATTTATCAGAGAAGTAAATAAAATTCTCGGCAGATAAACAGGCATAATAAAAGCACATGAGTAGAATATGAGAGGTCTCTCATTTTCTGTCATGTGCTTTTTATATTGCAAAACAATCTGTTATTTCACTTTAATTGCCTTTTTGGGACACATTTCCTGGCAGCAGAAGCACCGAATGCATTTCTTATAATCATACACCGGCGGCTTACCTTTCCCTTTTCGGAAATCTACAGCCTTACCTGGAACCGGACAGCTCTGTACGCAGATTCCACAGCGAACGCATTTATCAGCTTCTATATATGGCTTTTTCTGGAAAATATTTAATGCTCCGGCCATTCTCGTCCAGATATTCTTTCTCACTTCTGTACGATCTACATTAAATTGGGGATTCCCATACCTTTTTACTGCCTCTGACATGGAGATTTCTCCATCCGGAGTAAGAAGAGTAATCTCCTCTTCTTTCCATGTTCCAAGCCCCATTTTCTCACCATGATAGTTTGTCGGAACCATCTCTGGTTTCAGATAGACCAGACGGCTGAATACGCTATCCAGCGCAACAGGATCTGTGGACATAAGTATTACATTCATCTGAACAGGATCTCCTGAGCCGGGGCCGTTTCCTTCCATCGCTACAATACCGTCCATCACATACAATTTCGGGGCAACACATTTGTTCAGATCAATCAGCATTCTGGCAAAGCTGTCCGCACTCGGGTACTGTGTGTGACCTTTCGCTTTGTGAAAGCCATACACAAATCCATAACTATTCTTAACCGCACCTGTGATTCTCTCCAGGGCATGAGTTTTCATTTTACTTAGAGAAATCACGCAGTTCTGCTCCAGCAATTCCTTTGGCAGAATAAATTCTTTTGCCTGAATTCCCTGCGGGTAGTCCACTTTTATCCCCTCTGAATAGTCAATCGCCGGAATCTGATATTTTTCCAGATAAGTATCCATTCCTGTTCCGCGAATCACTGCCTGTGTCGTCCCATGTCCGCAGGAATCAGCAAGAACGATCTGCTCATATCCATTTTCTCTCAGGATTCTGGCGAACGCACCAACCACTACCGGATGCGTGATAACTGCCTTCTCCACTTCCGCTCGTTTCAGCAGATTGGGTTTCAGCAGAATCTTCGCATCTTTTGGAATCAGAGCTTCCACTCCACCCACCAAATACAGTCCCTGCTTCAATAATGTATAAACTTTTTCCTCATCATATTCTCCGCAAGGAAGTAATACTACTTTACTTTTCATTAATCTTCTCCTGGGACAGATCAACCTGCCTCAGTGCTTTTCTTACTGGCAGAATACATGCCGGAACGACTGAAAGGCAATCAACTCCCATTTTCAGGAATTCTTCTGTCAGAGCAGTATCAGCTGCAAGTTCTCCACAGATACAGACACGTTTATTCTCCGCATGTCCCGCTTCAACGACCATTTTGATCATACGCAGTACTGCCGGATGATGGTCATTGTATTTATTTCTCAGCAACGGATTCTGTCTGTCCATCGCAAGCGTATACTGACTCAGGTCATTCGTTCCCAGACTGAGGAAATCCACTCTTCTGGCAAGTTCCCGGCTGATCATTACTGCAGCCGGTGTTTCGATCATAATGCCCGTCCTGATATTTTTATATGGAATTCCTTTCTCCTCCAGCCCCTGGACAACTTCCCGGATAATCGCCTCGATCTCATCCATCTCTTCCTCCGAAGTGATCATCGGATACATCAGCGCCAGATTTCCATAAGCACTTGCCCTGAAAATCGCACGAAGCTGTGCCTTAAACATCCTCTTTCTGTCAAGGCAGAGACGGATTCCTCTGTTTCCCATGATTGGATTCGTCTCATCAGGAATGTTCAGGTATTCTGCCTGTTTATCAGCTCCCAGGTCTGCAGTACGGATCACTGCCAGCCTGTCACCCATCGTCTCCGCAATTTTCTTATATGCCAGAAACAGTTCATTCTCACGAGGATAATTCTCTCTTCCAAGATACTGAAACTCACTTCGCAGAAGCCCAATTCCTGCAGCGCCATAATAAAGAACACTGTTTAAATCATCCATGTTTCCGATATTGGCATAGATTTCAATTCTTCTGCCATCTTTTGTAACATCTGGCTCCTCTCTTAATTTCAGGAGTTCTTCCCGTTCTTCCATATCGGCCTGCCTGCGGATCTCATATTCTTTTCTTACTTCTTCATCAGGATTAATATACAGACATCCTGTATATCCGTCCACAATCCCCTGTTGTCCATCCCATTCTGAATCCGTATCAATCTCAATCAATGCCGGAATATTCATGGTCTTTGCCAGAATCGCAGCATGGGAAATATCGGAACCATGGTGTGTAACGATCGCCATCAGTTTATCTTTATCCATCTCCATCAGTTCCGTCGGCGTGATACTCTCTGTGACAAGAATCACTGGCTCATCACCAAGATCGATTCTCGGGGAAATACCCCCAAGTTCACTGATCAGACGGTCTGAAATCTCACGTATATTTTCCAGTCTCTCCTTGATCGCAGGCTCCTCCAAAGTTCGAAAAGTAGAAACCATCTCATCTCTTGTAGTCATTACTGCATAGGCAGAATTTACTTTTTCATTCTGAATGATACTCTCAATCGCACGCTGGAAAGTCTTTCCATCCAGCAGATTCTTTTGCCGGAGGAAAAGTTCCGCCTGGGATTCCTGAATCGTGCAGTTTTTCTCATAAAGTTCCGTCAGCTGTTCCATCACTCTGGCACGCGCCTGGCGGAAAACATTCAGTTCTTCCCTGACATCTGTGATCTCATATTGATGTATCTGATATTCACTCTTGTGGTAATAGAGTATTTTACCGATGGCGATTCCGGAAAAGGCACCGGTTCCCTTGTAAATATCCATGTTAAACTCCTTAGTCGCAGGCAGCCTTAAATTCAGTCCAGTTCTTCTGATACTGTGCGTCTGCGTCCTGGCTTACATTCTGGACGATCTCGCCCTTTGTAACGTCATCCGGAACTACCAGATCCGGATTTACCAGTTCATCTGCTGCTTTATTTGTACTGTAATATCCGATATACTCTGTGCATTTTGCCGCAACTTCCGGCTGCATGATATAATCCATAAAGGAATATGCTGCATCCTTATCCGGTGCTTCACTCGGAATAAACATTCCCATAATTCCAAATCCAAGTCCTTCTTCCGGATATACTACCTTCAGGTCCGGGTTCTCTGCGAGAGCTGCCGTTACCTGAGAAGTATAAAGAAATGCAACACTTGCCTCTCCGTTAAGAAGTGCATTCTGTGTGTTGTCATCCTGAATCAGACGTACATTCGGAGCAAGCTCCAGAAGCTTCTCTCCTGTTTTCTTGATCACGTCTACGTCCTCTTCATTCATGCTCTCTCCCATGGAAAGCTGAGTGATACCATTGATCACACGATAATTGGCAGTCAATGCAATGCTATCCTCCAGAGACGGATCCCAGAGATCTTTATATCCTTTAATATCAATATCTACCTGCTCCGGATCATAAACGATCAGAGGAATACCTGCTCCATACGGAACTGTGTATTCATCATCCGGGTCATAAAACTGTCCCTGATATAAAGGATTGATATTTCCGATATTCTCCAGAGAATCCTTATCCAGTTTCTCAGCCAGTCCGTCTGAAATGGCAGTTTCCAGAATATAATCATCTGCGATTACAATATCGTAATCACCGCCTTTTGCCATGGAGAGTTTCTCAAGCATAGTTTCGTCCGTATCAAAGTTTGAATAGACAACCTTAACACCTGTCTCTTTTTCAAAATCGTCCAGAACTTCCTGTGGGAACATTCCTTCCCATGTAAAAAGTACAAGTTCTTTATCATCTCCTGCATCCTTAAATCCGGTAAATACAGATCCGGCCATTAATGCACACATTACTACTGCAAGTACTCTTTTTTTCATAAACAGTCTCCCTTCTTATGCCCTGCATTGTTGTCTGTAGCAGCCCCAATCCGCCTTCCACTGTATCGGCAGACAGCGGCTATCCTTTTTTACTTTGCTTTTACTTTTGTCCAGAGTTCTGCAAATTTCTGCTTGATCTTTGGTTGCTGATAAGCAAAGATTTCGTTATTCGGGTTGGTTGTATCCGGAATATAAGAACTGATTCCGGCATAGTCCCCCTCCTTCATTGTTTCAAAAGCACTCTTCACTGTAGAAGTATACCCTACTTCTTCCGTATTGGAAAGAGCAGATTTATCACTGATCATAAAATTGATGAATTCATGGGCAAGCTGTACCTCGCTGCAGTCCTTTGTGATAACCATTGCATCGTACCATCTGTTGGTTCCCTGTTCCGGCGTAAAGTAGTCCAGATTCGGGTTTTCGCTGATAATGTAAGATGCGTCTCCGGAATACACAACTGCCAACGCTTTGTTTCCTGAAATCATGTTGTCGATCACATCATCCCCTGCATAGATCGGATCCATAGTGTCACGCTGATCAATCAGCCACTGATAAGCCTCCTCAATCTCAGCTTCATTTGTAGTATTCATAGAATACCCAAGTGCTTTTAATGCTATCATAAAGGAATCTCTCTCAGAATCATACATGTAAATATTTCCTTTATATTCAGGATTACACAGAAGATTCCATCCATCTTTCAGGTCAGCCTCATTTACTACTGTCTTATCATAAAGGATTCCTACTGTTCCCCAGAAATATGGACAGGAATAACGGTTGTCCGGATCATAGCTCTGGTTCATGACATCATTCAGCAGATTTTTCTTATTCGGAATTTCCTTCCAGTCAAGTGCCTGCAGATATTCTTCTTTGATCAGTCTCTCAATCATGTAATCAGACGGAATCAGCACATCATAAGTCTCACCGCTTGAAAGCTTGGTATACATCATCTCATTTGACTCAAAAGTCTCGTATACAATGGTACAATCATACTCTTTCTCGAAATCTTCGAGCAGGGAAAGATCCATGTACTCTCCTGCATTGTAGACTTTCAGCACATGAGTGGACTGTGCCACGAATCCCCATTTGATCAGCCCTGCCGTAACAGCAACAACCAGAACTACAGAAACAGTTTTTACTGCTTTCCTGTTCAGCTTCCTGGCTTTATTCTTAAACTTCGGAAGCAGATTGGCTAAAAGCAGTACCACGATGATGACTACGATCACAATGGTTGACAAAGCATTGATCGTTGGATTGATACGCTTTGTCATATTATATACAACAATAGAGATATTCTTTACACCATTTCCTGATACGAAATAGGAAATAACGAAATCATCAAATGACATGGTGAATGCAAGCAGTGCGCCTGCAAAAATACCCTCTTTGATCATCGGCACGATAACCTTTGTCAGAGCCTGAAAAGGAGTTGCCCCAAGGTCCATGGCAGCATTTGCCATATTCGGATCCAGAGCCCTTACTTTCGGATAAACGCTGGTAATTACATACGGAGTACAGAATGCGATATGTGCCAGCAGCATAGTCAGATACCCTTTTCGAAATCCCAGAGAAGAGAACAAGAGCATCAGACTGATTGCAGTTACGATCTCAGGATTCAGAATCGGTATATTATTAATATTCAAAAGCAGTTCCTTGATTACCTTCTTTGATTTGGATAAACCGATCGCTGTAATGGTTCCAAGTATTGTAGAAACAATGGTCGCAATGATCGCAATGGTAACAGATACATAAACTGCCTTAATTACTTCCCCATTACCGAGAAGTTCCTGATACCAGCGCAGGGAAAAGCCTGTAAATCTGGTCAGTGACTTGGATGAGTTAAAGGAAAATATCATCGTCACCAGGATTGGCAGGTAAAAGAAAGCAAGGCAGAGTACTACATATAACATTGAGAAAAATTTATTATTACGTTTCATGCCGTCCTCCCTTATTCATCTTTATCCATCTTCTTCATCAGGCTCATAAAGATCAGAATGAGCACAGCCAGAATCAGAGAAATCGCACTTCCGAAGTTCCAGTCGCCAACAGAGATAAACTGAGACTCGATCAGGTTACCGATCAGCATGTACTGTCCGCCTCCGAGAAGTTTCGGAATAACGAATGTGGAAATAGACAGCAGGAATACCATCATGATTCCATTGAGCACGCCGGGGATGGACAATTTCCAGATAACCTTTGTGAAGGTCTGGAATTTATTTGCTCCCAGGTCATAGGCAGCCTCGATAAAGGATTTGTCCATTTTGCTCAGGGATGTATGGATCGGGATGATCATAAACGGCATAAAGTTACAGACCAGGCCAACCACTACGGAAAAGTCCGTATACATCATTGTCACCGGAGAAATCCCCAGTAATCCAAGCAAATGGTTAATGATACCATTGTCTGACAGCAGGTTCATCCATGCATAAGTACGCAGAAGCATATTGATCCATTCCGGAATAGTTACCAGCAGGATCAGAAGACTCTGGGATTTCTCCGGACATTTGGAAATAATATATGCCAGAGGATAGCCAAGTCCCAGACAGATGACCGTCGTCAGGATTCCAAGCTTAAAAGACTTGAAAATAACGCTCATATAAGTAGCTTCCAGGAATTTGCGGAAATTCTCCAGAGTAAAGGAGAACGTCAGCACTTCGTTTCCATCTTCTGTAAATGCATATAATGCGATCAGTATCAGCGGGATGACAATGACCACAAATGCCCACACAAGATATGGTTTGATAAGATTTCTGTACTGTTTCATCAGTAGCTTCCCATCTTACACATAACATGGATGTCTTCAGGCCCGAATTTCAGTCCCACTTCCCTTCCGACTTCCGCATAATCTGTGGTATGAACCATATAAGTACGAAGCTCTGTTTCGATCAGGATTTCATAATGCACGCCCTTGAATGTAATATTGCGCACAATTCCCCTGATCTTTGCCTGACCGGGATCTACGATATCCAGATCCTCAGGTCTTAACACAACTTCGATCTCTTCATTATCCTCAAATCCCCTATCCACACATTCAAACTCAAATCCGTCAAAAGCAACTAGATAATCGCGGATCATGGTTCCCTCGATAATATTGGATTCACCGATAAAGCCTGCAACAAAACGGTTTTCCGGCTCATTGTAGATATCTGTAGGAGAACCGATCTGCTGAATCTCACCGTTATTCATAACAACAACCGTATCTGACATGGACAGGGCTTCTTCCTGGTCATGGGTAACATAGATGAAAGTGATGCCTACTTCCTGCTGAATCTTCTTTAATTCTACCTGCATCTGTTTACGGATCTTTGCATCCAGTGCACCCAGGGGCTCATCTAAAAGCAGGACCTTCGGCTCATTTACCAGAGCTCTGGCAATGGCCACTCGCTGCTGCTGGCCACCGGAGAGCAGAGTTACATCTCTTTTCCCAAAGCCTTCCAGACCAACCATCTTCAGCATACGCTCCACCTTCTGGGCGATGACAGTTTTATCGACCTTCTTCAGGTTCAGCCCGAAACCGATGTTCTCTGCCACATTTAAATGAGGAAAAAGAGCATACTTCTGAAACACAGTATTAACCTCTCTCTTGTACGGGGGAAGCTTGGAGATCTCAATTCCGTTAAACAGTACTTCTCCGTCACTTGGTTCTTCAAAGCCTGCAATGATTCGAAGGGTGGTTGTCTTTCCACATCCGCTGGGTCCCAAAAGTGTCAGGAATTCCTTTTCATAAATATCCAGATTGATGCCGCGCAAAACCTGCTGATCATCAAAATTCTTGGTCAGATTTTTTAACTCAATCAGTTTGTTCATCATCTTTTCCTTCCTCTGAATGTATTCTGTTTTTTCTCTGTTTTTTATAATCCGGCTGTTCCAAAAGCATCTGCCGGCTGTTCAGAATGTTCCTAAAAGCTATAACAATTACTTTTTCTTCTTTGTTATCAGTGAATAAACAATAAAAATAACCAGTGTAGCTGCCAGCAATATGGTACATAACGCATTGATTTCCGGCGTCACTCCTGTTTTCAGCTGTGTGTACACCTTGATCGGCAACGTAGACAGACGCGGTCCGTTTACAAAGATACTTATTACCACATCATCCATGGACATGGCAAACGCAAGCAGCGAACCTGAAATTACAGCCGGCATAATTAAGGGCAGCGTAATATCCCGGAAAGCCCTGAACGGTCCTGCACCCAGATCCCTTGCCGCCTCTTCCAACGCAGGGTCCATTCCCGCCAGTCTTGCCTTCACTTCCATCAGAATATAAGGCACACAGAATATCGTATGACCTATTAACAATGTCAGCATGCCAAAAGGCAGGTTCAACATATAAAAGAATGCCATCAGCACCATACCAAGGATGATCTCCGGTATCATTAACGGCAATATGGAAATGTATTCCAGTGCACCTTTTGACTTCCAGTGAATCCTTGACAGGCCAACTGCGCCCAGAGTACCGATCACTGCACTAACCAGACAGCTTAATACCCCAAGGATCAGACTGTTTACCAGTGCTTCCAGCATTGCTCTGTCATGGATCAGTTCCTGATACCATTTCAGGGAAAAGCCTGTAAATTTCACCGGCAGTTTGGATTCATTAAATGAGAAAACGATCACTACTGCAATAGGGAGATACATCAGGAAGAAAATCAGCCCCATATAAAATCCGGCAAATCTTGAATTCTTTTTCATCCGATTCCCTCCAGTTCTCTGGCATTTGTCACTTTCCTGTAGATCATGATCAGTACAGTTGTAAGTACCATCATCACCACAGCAAGTGCTGCTGCAAATGGCCAGTTACTTCCTCTTGTCATCTGATCCTGGATCAGGCTTCCGACAAGTACCACTTTATTTCCGCCCAGGATATCTGCAATAAAGAACAGTCCCATGGATGGCACGAAAGTCAGGATCACACCCGAAAGCAACCCGGGCAGTGTAAGCTTCAGTGTTATGGTAAAAAATGCCTGTATTCTGGATGCACCAAGATCTCTGGCAGCCTCCACATAAGACCAGTCCAGCTTCTCTGCGCTGGAGTATACAGACATAATCATAAACGGGAGTAGCACATAAATCATACCGATCACAATTGCCGGATAGCTGTACAGGATGGACAGCGGTTTCTCAATGATCCCGAGTTTTATCAATACAAAATTCAAAAGTCCTTTTTTCTGCAGAATAATGATCCAGCCATACAGACGAATCAGGGAATTTACCCAGAACGGTGTGGACAACAGAAGCTGTGCCTTTTTCTTTCTGTGCTCCGGCAGCCTCGCCATGAAATACCCGAACGGATAGCCGATCAAAGCGATCACTATCGTACTGGTAAATGCCAGCTTCAGTGATTCCACAAATGTATTCAGGTATACAGGTTCCAGAATATTTCTGTAATTGTCCAGCGTAAATTTCCAGGTCACCCCAAATCCTCTGGACGGCGTAGCAAAACTAAGCGCCACCATATAGATAAGAGGGCATACCACAAACACAATGGTAAAAATGTACAGTGGAAGTGCCATCCATGCAGAACTGTCAGAACGGCTTCTACGCTTCTTCATGAATATCCTCCCTGTCTACCAGTACTGCATCTGCCGGCAGGAAACTGCATCTTACTGTCTGGCCTTCTGCTACGGATGCGTCGATTCCGTATCTGCTGGCAATCAATTGTGTACCATCGCTCAGCTTCAGGGTTACACGAAGCTGACCTCCTGCAAAGTTCTTCTCTGTAACAGTCGCCTGTAAGCCCGATATACTATTCGTATCATGTATATCCGAAATCCCACCTGCCATACTTATATCAACAATGTCTCCGTTATCTGTACCGGTATCACCGATTGCGGCAGCTTCCTGTAACAATACATTTTCACTTCTCACAGCCAGAGTTACGTTCTCTCCTGCTGTAAGGTGCTGTTTTGCCCCTGTATCCTTTGTATCCTGCTGACTTGCTTCAAGCTTTACAATTACCTTGTCATTTCCAATTTTTACGATTGCATTCTGTCCCTGAATACTCTCTGCAACTCCATGCAGGATATTCGCATTTCCTACAAATGTTGCCACATAACTGGTCTTTGGATGATTATAGATCTCATCCGGTGTTCCGATCTGCTCTATACGTCCGTCCCTCATCACCGCGATCCTGTCAGACATATTGATAGCTTCTTCCTGATCATGAGTGATATAGATAAATGTAATTCCCAGTTTCTTCTGCAGATGCTTCAGTTCTATCTGCATCGCACGGCGAAGCTGCAGATCCAGTGCTCCCAGCGGTTCATCCAGAAGCAATACTTTGGGATTATTCACCAGTGCTCTCGCAATGGCAACTCTCTGTTTCTGACCGCCCGAGAGTTCGGAAGGCTTTCTTTTTTCATATCCTTCAAGCTGAACCAGTTCCAGCATCTGAGAAACTTTTTTCCTGATCTCACTCTTAGGAACTTTTTTCAGCTTCAGACCATAGCCAATATTCTCCGCAACATTCATATGCGGAAAGAGCGCATAATTCTGAAATACCGTATTCACATCCCTCTGGTTCGGCTCCAGACCTGTCACTTCCCTGCCGTCCAGCCAGACACTTCCTGCATCGGGCTGTTCCAGACCGGCAATGATTCGCAGCGTTGTCGTCTTGCCGCATCCCGAAGATCCCAACAAAGTAATAAACTCTCCTTTACTGATCTCAAGACTGATATTATCCAGAACTGCTTCGCCTTCTGTAAAACTTTTCTTTATCTCTTTCAGTTCAAGTGAAATCTCTGCCAACTATACTCAGCTCCTTTCATGTAAAAAAGTTACCAACTAAAAAAGATACAAAACCACGCGTAAAAGCTCTCGCCCCTACATCGGCTTATGCCAATGCTGACGCCTGTTACAGTGCCAGTCTCTGCATGGTTTCGCATCTGTATATGTCCATTTTTCCAATTATAGATATATCCGGTCCGTCCTGTTCCATCCAGTCTGCGGGCACTCCTGACCATGATGTCCACATAAGAAAACCGGAAATCAACCATTCTTCTTGATAGATTCCCGGTCATTATTTATTTGGTATAATCCAAAAGTTATATTAAAGGATAGGCCCGAGATTGTCAAGTAAATTTGTTACTGTTCACTCCGTTCACAGTAACTTAGCCAAAATTCATTCCAGATTGCCTGCGGCAATGGAATTTTGGCTTGTATGTCTCGGGATTTTTGCATATTCATGCCAAAACACCTCGCGGGATAGTGGCGTGTGGACAGTAACGTAAATTTCTCTTTACAATCATTTCAATTCCTACCGGCAATTTTAAGGTACTCACCATACGAACCTCCATAAAAACATAAAAAATCCACTATACTCTGCTTTTCAGTATAGCGGATTTTCTATAAAATTACAATTGCCCAATATCTTTCAAGCTGAAAATGAGACTCGAACTCACGACCCCTTCATTACGAGTGAAGTGCTCTACCGACTGAGCTATTTCAGCTTATGCTGTAATCTGTCAGAAATTGATAATTCTGACAGCCACAGCATTTAGTTTATAATATTATTTCTTCTCTGTCAAGTCCTTTTTGACCGGTATTTTCTCCTCCGTTTTATTCACTATTTGGGGTGCTTCTTTTGTCACCTTTTTCGTCACCGGTTTCACTGCAGTTTTTACAGCTGCTTTTGTTTTCCCGGCAGCCTTGCGTACAGTTCTTGTCTTGGTAATGGATTTCTTGATCTGGCCATGCTCGGCAGCGGGCTTTTTCTCTGTTTCTTCCGGAGTGCAGGTAAAGACTGCCACACCAAGTGCCGGAAGCTTTACTGTGATGGAATACTCTCTCTCATCACACTCAGCCTTCTTCGCTGCTTTCACTCTCGTATTTACTACACCATTACCACCGTACTTTTTATCATCACTGTTAAAGATTTCTTTATATTTGCCGGCAAAAGGAACTCCCACATTGTAGTTTTCATATGGAATTGCCGCGAAATTGCAAACAGCCAGAATAGTTTCTTCCGGTTTCTCTGTCTTTCTCATGAATGCGATCACATTCTCCTCATACTTCATCAGCTGAACCCATTCAAATCCATCATATTCATCATCCAGCTGATAAAGTGCAGGATGAGCAAGATACATATTATTGAGGTCTTTGACACATAATTCCAGTTCTTTCGGCATATCTTTGTCCGGTGCCATCATCTTGCATCCCGGATGAAGCATCATATAAGCATAAGCCTCTCTGATCTGCGCATTCTTCTGTTCTTCACTTCCCGGCAGCCTATCTGCGAAATCCTTCAATGTACCAACATCCCTGCTGCCAAGTGTTAGAATATAATGTTCACAGTATGCATAGAGCATGGACATGGTCAGCTGATCATGGTAATTCTTTCTCTCAATAGGATCCTTGCTCAGATATTCAAGCAGATCTTTTGTCCATCCACCACTCCATTTATAGTCAAATCCCAGATGGTCATTTCCCACACTGTCTGTCAGCTCCGGCCAGAGTCCGTTCTCCTGAGCAACTAAAAGCAATCCGGGATTTCTCTCCTTTATCACAGAATTCAGATGCTTCAGAAATTCCAGAGCATCCAGGTTTTCATTGGTTCCGTAAATATTAGGTGTCCACTCTCCCGGATTTCTGCCATAATCCAGATACAGCATGGCATCCACATCATCCATACGCAGACCGTCAGCATGGTAAACCTCAGCCCAGAAGCAGGCATTGGAAATCAGAAAATCCTTAACCATCGGGCTTCCGTAATTATAGAGCAGTGTTCCCCAGAACGGATGAATCGCCTCTGCCGGATTCTGTCTCTCATAAAGAGGTGTTCCGTCAAATTTCTCCAGACCGGAGGCATAACGTGGAAACTGTGCAGGTGTCCAGTCCAGGATCACACCGATCCCCGCCTGATGCAGCTCATCTACCAGCTTCTGAAAATCCGCCACGCTTCCAAATCTGGAAGTAGGTGCATAATATGCATATGTAGAATAACCACCTGTAATATCATCCAGGTATTCCATCACAGGATGGAGTTCCACATGGGTAAAATCTTTCTCTGCCAGAAATTCCACCAGTTCCTCAGCAGATTTCCATTCCTCCAGAGATGTTTCGTATATAGAAACTGGCTGTTTCCTGTCATCAAATCTGTGACGCTCTTTCATCCAGTCTCCGTCATTCCACTGAAAAGCACTTACATCTGCTACCACAGATGCTCCCTCAGAATCATACTCTGCACTGTTCCCATAAGGATCAGCCTTTAACAGAACTTCGCCACCCTTAACTTTAATTTCATATTTATAATGTGTTCCTGCTTCTACGCCCGGAACAAACAGCTCAAAGATACCGGACATAGGCATACGATGCATAATGGTTGCACGTCCGATCCATCCATTAAAATCACCTGCAATATTTACACTCACTGCGTTCGGAGCCCAGACAGCAAAAAGAGTACCTTTCACTCCTTTAATCTCCATAGGATGCGCACCCAGCTTCTTATATGCCTCATAATAAACACCTGCGCAGAAAGCCTTCTCCTCTTCCTCTGTGATCTGGCATGGAAAAGCATAGGGATCATAACATTCTGTCTCTGTCTCTCCCATTTTTATAAGGAATCTGTATTCCGGCACCTTGCGTACAGGAAGCAATACTGCAAAATATCCGGCCTCGTCCTCTTTCTCGCAGGCATAGGTTTTCTTTCCGCTGATCACACTGACTTCTTCTGCATCAGGAAAAAATCCCTGAATAAGAACTCCGTCCTGTGTGATCCTTGGTCCCATCACATCTCTGGGAGCAGTTTCCTCTCCATACACAATAGCTTCAATTCTCGGCCAGTCCATATAGCCGTATACTTTTTCGTCCATAGCTGCGTTACCTCCCCGATTGTCAGAAATATGATGATCGGTTACTCTTACCGGCAGCGTATTTACGGTACATTAAACGTCACCTGTAAACAATAACAAATCAAGTTATGTTTATTTTAGCATCTTTGCACAAAAAAATAAAGAAAATTGTTTGACAAATTCCCTTTCCTGCGCTAAATTTATGTTATTAACCATGGAAGGAATCTTGTTCCGGATACTATGCTTCTTTCCATCACAACAAGGAGGATACAAAATGGGAAACAAAGCCTTTGACGTAACCGCATTAGGCGAATTATTGATTGACTTTACTGAAAACGGCATCAGCGCACAGGGAAATCCTATGCTGGAAGCCAATCCGGGCGGTGCTCCATGCAATGTGCTTGCAATGCTTGAGAAGCTTGGCAAAAAAACTGCATTCATCGGCAAAGTCGGAAACGACATGTTCGGAACCCAGCTTAAGAATGCCGTAGAGGAAGTAGGGATCGACACCCGCAACCTTGTGATCGACAACGAGGTACACACAACACTTGCCTTTGTACATACTTATCCTGACGGAGACAGAGATTTCTCCTTCTACCGTAACCCGGGTGCAGATATGATGCTCACCAAAGATGAAATCCAGGAAGACCTGATCAGAGATTCCAGAATCTTCCACTTCGGAACTCTTTCTTCCACTCACGAGGGAGTACGCGAGGCAACCCGCTATGCCATCGACGTTGCAAAGGAAGCCGGATGTATTGTCAGCTTCGACCCGAACCTTCGTCCGCCATTATGGAAATCTCTGGATGACGCAAAGGCAGAGATCGAATACGGCCTTGGCAAATGCGATATTCTGAAAATCTCAGATAACGAAGTTGAATTCCTCTTCGGAACTACAGACTACGACAAAGGTGCCGCACTTCTGAAAGAGAAATACAACATTCCGCTTATCCTTATCACACTTGGAAAAGACGGAAGCCGCGCTTACTACAAAGATATGAAAGTGGAAGCTGCTCCTTTCCTTCAGGAAAAGACTATCGAGACAACAGGTGCAGGCGATACCTTCTGCGCAAGTTCCTTAAACTATGTTCTGGAACATGGTCTGGACAATCTGACAGAAGAGAACTTAAAAGAACTGCTCACATTCGCTAATGCGGCAGCTTCTCTTATTACTACACGCAAGGGTGCTCTTCGCGTTATGTCCACCAAAGAAGAAGTTCTTGACTTTATGAAATCAAGAGGATGCTGATTGCGAATATCCGCTTGATCATCCAAAACTTTGAAGAAGCCCTCTGGCACCGCCAGACCGGGCTTCTTTTTTATCCTAAAAATAAAAGCAAAAATATCTCCCGGCAATTGAAAATCTCAATTGGCCAGGAGATATTTGAAATATATACATCCTTATTATAATTCAACGATCATTATAAAAATACTGAACCGTTAGCTTCTAACTTACTATTTATTTTACCACACGTACTCTTGATACGCCTTCGATTGCTTTCAGTTCATCCAGTGCTTCTTTGGATGCTGTGCTTTCCAGATCGATCAGAGTATAAGCGTATTCGCCTTTACTCTTATTTGTCATATCTGCGATGTTCAGGCCTTCTGCACCGAGAATCTTGGTGAACTGACTGATCATGTTCGGGATATTTTTGTGGCAGATTGCGATACGTCCTACTGCTACGCAGGTTCCCATATCACAGTTCGGGAAGTTTACAGAGTTCTTGATGTTTCCGTTCTCAAGGAAATCTCTTACTTCTTTCACTGCCATTACCGCACAATTTTCTTCGGATTCCTCTGTGGATGCTCCAAGATGTGGAGTTACCAGAATTCCGGCATGACCTGCTACGGTATGGTTTGCAAAGTCTGTCACATATTTCTTCACTTTTCCGCTGTCTAATGCTTCGATCAGAGCATCCTCATCAACCAGAAGATCGCGGGCAAAGTTCAGAAGTACTACGCCGTCTTTCATCTTGTCTAATGCTTCTTTGTTGATCATCTGTCTTGTGCTGTCAAGAAGAGGTACATGGATGGTGATATAATCGCACTGGGAATAAATCTCATCCAGGCTCTTGATATGTTTGATAGTGCGGGAAAGATTCCATGCAGCATCAATAGAGATGTACGGGTCATATCCGTATACTTCCATTCCAAGAGCAGATGCAGCGTTTGCTACCATTGCTCCGATTGCACCAAGGCCGATGATACCAAGTTTCTTACCCATGATCTCGCAGCCTGCGAACTGCTTCTTCTGTTTCTCGGCAAGTTTGTCAATGTCCTCTTTGTCTTTCTCTTTGGCAACCCATTCGATACCGCCGACGATATCACGGGATGCAAGGAGCATACCTGCGAGAACAAGTTCCTTAACGCCGTTTGCATTGGCACCCGGTGTGTTAAATACTACGATACCTTTCTCTGCGCAGTCTTTGACAGGAATGTTATTGACACCTGCACCTGCACGTGCGATTACTTTTACGCTCTCCGGAAGTTCCATATCATGCATCTTAGCACTTCTTACAAGGATGGCATCGGTTCCTTCCAGTTCTTCTGTTTTCTTATAGTCTTCATCAAATAATCCCAGACCTTTTTCTGCGATGGGATTCAGGCAATGATACTGAAACATTATGCATTCTCCTCCTCAAACTTCTTCATGAAAGCAACCAGTGCTTCTACACCTTCTTTTGGCATAGCGTTGTAGATACTTGCACGCATACCGCCGACTGTACGATGTCCTTTTAAGTTTACAAGTCCTGCCTCTTTTGCTTCTTTTACAAATTTGGCATCCATATCCTTGTCACCTGTTACGAATGGTACGTTCATAAGAGAACGGTCTTTTGCTACGACTGTTCCTTTGAAGAGTTTGCTCTGATCCAGATAATCATAGAGGATCTTTGCTTTCTCTTCGTTGCGTCTCTTCATTTCTTCCAGACCACCCATTTTCTTCAGCCATTTGAAGACTTTACCGCATACATAGATGCAGTAGCAGTTCGGTGTGTTGTAAAGAGAACCTGCATCAGCCTGTGTTTTAAATTTCAGCATAGTTGGGGTGCCTTCCAGAACATCGTCTGTAATCAGGTCTTCGCGGATAATGGAGATTACCATACCCGCAGGTCCGATGTTCTTCTGAACACCGCCGTAGATGATTCCATATTTGGATACATCAACCGGCTCAGATAAGAAGCAGGAAGAAACATCTGCTACCAGAGTTTTTCCTTTTGTGTTCGGGAGTTCTTTGAATTTTGTTCCGTAAATTGTGTTGTTTTCACAAATGTATACATAGTCCGCATCCGGGCTGATCGGCAGGTCACTGCAGTCAGGAATGTAAGAGAATGTCTTATCTTCGGAAGAAGCAATCTTGTTTGCTTTTCCATATTTCTGTGCTTCCTGATATGCTTTCTTTGCCCACTGACCTGTAACAATGTAATCAGCAACTTTATTCTTCATGAGGTTCATAGGAATTGCAGCAAACTGCTGAGAAGCTCCGCCCTGAAGGAATAATACCTTGTAGTTATCCGGAATCTTCATCAGGTCGCGCAGATCCTGCTCTGCTTCGTCAATGATTTTCTGGAAATCAGCGCTTCTGTGGCTCATTTCCATTACAGACATACCAGTTCCCTGATAGTCCATCATCTCCTCTGCAACTTCTTTTAATACCTCTTCCGGCAATACAGCCGGTCCTGCGGAAAAATTATACACTCTGCTCATTGTTTTTCATATCCTCCTCGTCAAAAATGTCATCAATGCTTGCGCCTGCCGGTACCATCGGGAATACGCTGAGATCCTGATCGATCATACAGTCAAGTACGATTGGTCCCGGACATGCAAGTGCTTCTTTCAAAGCAGGTTCCACTTCATCCATGGTAGTGATACGGATTGCCTTCGCACCCATAGCCTCTGCCAGTTTTACAAAATCAACGGAATCATTTAAAATTGTATGGGAATATCTGTGGTCGTAGAACAATGTCTGCCACTGACGCACCATTCCAAGTACATGGTTATTAAGTACGATTTCAATCAATGGTTTGCCGCAGCGGACTGCTGTGGCGATCTCATTCATATTCATACGGAAGCATCCGTCACCTGCGATATTTACTACCGTCTTGTCCGGTCTTCCCATCTTCGCACCGATTGCCGCTCCAAGTCCATATCCCATCGTTCCTAATCCACCGGATGAAAGGAATGTTCTTGGTTCTTTATATTTGAAATACTGAGCTGCCCACATCTGGTTCTGGCCTACTTCTGTGGTGATGATCGCGTCACCTTTTGTCAGCTCGTAAAGTTTCTCGATAATGTATGGACCTGTCAGCTGGGAATGATCATATCTTAGCGGATATTTCTCTTTCAGTTCGCTGATATGTGCTGTCCACTCCGGATGTTTCATCTCCGGGAGTTCTTTCAGAATTCGTTTCAGAACTTCTTTCTCATCTCCTACGATACTTGCATCTACGATAATGTTCTTATTAATCTCCGCAGCATCTACATCGATCTGGAGAATCTTTGCATTCTTAGCGAAAGTCTTTGTATTTCCTGTGACACGGTCGCTGAATCTGGCTCCCAGAACGATCAGAAGGTCACACTCGGAAACGCCAAGGTTTGATGCTTTTGTTCCATGCATTCCAAGCATTCCTGTATAGAAAGGATCTTCGCCGGAAAATCCCCCCTTCCCCATAAGGCTGTCACATACCGGAGCATCGATTTTGTGAGCAAGTTCTGTCACTTCTTTGGATGCTTCGGAGATAATTGTTCCGCCGCCTGTGAAGATGAACGGTTTCTTTGCATCTTTGATCATCCGGACTGCTGTTTCGATGTCCTTATCTTTGATTGTATCTACTTTTGGTGTAATGGCTGCCGGAGTGCAGGCATTGTATTCATATTTCGCGCCTGTCACATCCTTTGTCACATCTACAAGTACAGGACCCGGGCGGCCGCTCTTTGCGATATAGAAAGCTCTGCGGACGGTATCTGCCAGAGTTGTAATGTCTTTTACGATAAAGCTGTGCTTTGTGATGGGCATTACAATTCCTGTAATATCAACCTCCTGGAAAGAATCCTTTCCGAGAAGCGGAGTTCCTACATTACATGTGATTGCCACCATTGGTACGGAATCCATGTATGCAGTTGCGATTCCTGTTACCAGATTAGTAGCTCCGGGACCGGAGGTTGCGAGACATACGCCGACTTTACCTGTTGCTCTTGCGTATCCGTCTGCTGCATGGGAAGCTCCCTGTTCATGGGAAGTCAGTACATGTGTGATCTGGTCTTTATATTCATAGAGGGCGTCATATACATTCAGGATGGCACCGCCCGGATATCCGAATACAGTGTCAACGCCCTGTTCTTTTAAACATTCAACGATGATTTCAGCGCCTGTAAGCTGCATCTTTACGTATCCTCCTAACTTTTCAGGCAGGAATCACAGGTTATGCTGTAATTCCCGCCGGGTACTTGTTCATCTTTATTTTGCTTTTGGTACCTCAAGGATTGCTCCTCTGTTTCCGGAGGTTACCATTGCAGCATATCTTGCAAGATATCCTGTTGTTACCTTTGGCTTGCGAGGCTGCCATTTTGCTTTTCTTGCCTGCATTTCTTCATCAGAAACCTTGATCTCCAGTTTCAGTTCCGGAATGTTGATGCTGATGATATCGCCCTCTTCAACAAGTGCGATCGGTCCGCCGACTGCTGCTTCCGGTGATACGTGTCCGATGGATGCTCCTCTGGATGCACCGCTGAAACGTCCGTCTGTGATCAGGGCTACGGAAGATCCCAGTCCCATACCTGCGATTGCAGATGTAGGATTCAGCATCTCTCTCATGCCAGGGCCGCCTTTCGGTCCTTCGTAACGGATAACTACTACGTCACCCTCTACGATCTTGCCGCCTTTGATAGCTGCGATTGCGTCTTCCTCGCAGTCAAAGACTCTTGCAGGTCCTTCATGGACCATCATCTCTTCTACAACTGCAGAACGTTTTACAACACCGCCGTCCGGTGCAAGGTTACCTTTAAGTACTGCAAGTCCGCCTGTCTGGCTGTATGGATTGTCGATTGGTCTGATAACTTCAGGATTTAAGTTTGCACAGTCTTTGATGTTCTCGCCTACTGTCTTGCCTGTGACTGTCATGCACTCAGTATGAAGGAGTCCCTTCTTATTCAGTTCGTTCATAACTGCGTATACACCGCCTGCTTCGTTCAAGTCTTCCATATATGTTGGGCCTGCAGGTGCAAGGTGGCAGAGATTCGGAGTCTTTGCGCTGATCTCGTTTGCAAAGCTGATATCAAAGTCCATTCCGATCTCATGAGCAATAGCCGGAAGGTGAAGCATACTGTTTGTGGAGCATCCAAGTGCCATGTCTACTGTCAGGGCATTGAGGATTGCTTCTTTTGTCATGATGTCTCTTGGACGGATGTTCTTTCTGTACATTTCCATAACCTGCATACCTGCGTGTTTTGCAAGACGGATACGTTCAGAATATACAGCCGGAATTGTTCCGTTTCCTTTCAGTCCCATACCAAGAACTTCTGTCAGGCAGTTCATGGAGTTTGCTGTATACATACCGGAACAGGATCCGCAGGTAGGACATGTCTTCATTTCACATTCTGTCAGGCCGTCCTCATCAAGTTTCCCTGCTGCGTAAGCACCTACTGCCTCGAACATACTGGAAAGGCTTGTCTTGTGTCCGTTCAGATGTCCGGCAAGCATCGGACCGCCGCTTACAAATACAGTAGGAACATTCAGTCTGGCTGCTGCCATCAGAAGTCCGGGTACGTTCTTATCACAGTTTGGAATCATTACCAGTGCATCAAACTGATGTGCCATTGCCATGGCTTCTGTGGAATCTGCGATCAGGTCTCTGGTAACCAGAGAATATTTCATTCCAACGTGTCCCATTGCAATACCGTCACATACTGCGATTGCCGGAAACATAACAGGTGTACCGCCTGCCATTGCCACACCAAGCTTAACTGCCTGTGTGATCTTGTCAAGGTTCATATGACCCGGTACAATTTCATTGTAAGAACTTACGATACCTACCAGAGGTCTGTCCATTTCCTCTTTTGTCATTCCAAGAGCATTAAACAGGGAACGGTGAGGTGCCTGCTGTGTGCCTGTTTTTACTGCATCACTTCTCATTGTTTTATTTCCTCTTTTCTTACTGTTTTATTTATTTTTTAATGATTCAACCGGAATTCCTGACCCCGTAATCTGCCTGCGCCGGCTGAATCCTCTTAATATCAATTCTTACAGAGCTGCTGCGATCAGATCGCCCATCTCTTTTGTTCCTACAAGTTTGCATCCCTCTGACATGATATCGCCTGTGCGGTATCCCTCTGTCAGGACTTTCTGTACTGCTGCTTCCACTGCATCTGCTTCTTTATCCATGTCAAGGGAGAAACGGAGCATCATTGCTGCGGAAAGGATGGTTGCGATAGGGTTTGCCTTATCCTGTCCTGCAATATCAGGTGCAGAACCATGGCTTGGCTCATAGAGACCGAATTTTGTTTCATTTAAGCTTGCAGAAGAAAGCATTCCGATGGAGCCTGTTACCATACTTGCCTCATCTGAAAGGATATCTCCGAACATATTCTCTGTAAGGATAACATCGAACTGTTTCGGATCACGTACAAGCTGCATTGCGCAGTTGTCAACCAGCATATGCTCTAAGGTAACATCCGGATAATCTTTGGCAACTTCCTCTACCACTTTTCTCCAGAGTCTGGAAGAATCCAGAACATTTGCCTTATCTACGCTTGTCACTTTATTTCTTCTCTTACGTGCGATCTCAAATGCTTTGATGGCAATACGACGGATTTCGTTTTCGTTATAGGAAAGTGTATCAATCGCTTTCTTCACACCGTTCTCTTCAATTGTCTGACGTTCTCCGAAATACAGACCGCCTGTAAGCTCACGTACAATGATCATGTCAAATCCGTCTCCGATGATCTCATCGCGGAGAGGGCACGCTTTTCTCAGCTCATTGTAAAGGTAAGCCGGTCTTAAGTTTGCAAAAAGATTTAATGCCTTACGGATTGCAAGAAGTCCTGCTTCCGGGCGTTTGGATGGCTCAAGCTTATACCATGGAGAAGTTTTTGCATCTCCGCCAATAGAGCCCATCAGTACGGCGTCTGATGATTTGGCAGTGGCAATTGCCTCATCAGTAAGGGGTACGCCGTGTACATCGATGGATGCACCGCCTAACAGAACTTCTGAATAGGAAAAGCTGTGTCCATATTTCTCGCATACCTTGTCCAGTACTTTCTTTGCTTCTCTTACGATTTCCGGTCCGATTCCGTCGCCGGGGATCAATGCAATCTTATAATCCATAATAATTTCCTCCAAAAATACTCTAATTGCGTAATTGTTATTATAATAACGCACTTTCCGACAGATTTCAACCTATTAAAGTGAAAAAATATAAAAGTGTTTTTTTCCGGAGATTTTACTATAAAAAAACAGAACCACAGTCATCACTGACTATAGGTTCTGCTTTTTTATATCTCTTTCATTATTCGGCAGCGCTTCCGGCTTTCTCAACTTCAGCGATTGCCTGTTTTCTCATTGGAATACGGCAGTTTTTGTTGTTACCGAATTCTACGATCACATCTTCTTCTGTCATGTCAATGACAACTCCATAAAAGCCGCTGGTAGTAACAATGCTGTCGCCAACCTCCATGTCATTTAACATTGCCTGAAGTCTCTTCTGCTCTTTTTTCTGAGGGCGAAGCATTAAGAAGTACATAATTCCAAACAGTACTACCATCCAGACAATAGCGCCAACCATACCCATTCCGCTTGATGCGTCCATTTTGATTCCTCCTGTAACTTATCCTGTTATTCTGCATATTTGCAGTCCATCACATATTTACAGACCGTCCTGACGGCTGCTCATACTGAAGAGCTGCTTTGCAATTCACTTATAATCTCTGTTACTTTCTATATGAAATCTTGTATTTCATGCATAACAATCCGATTAAAGCGTCACTACACATCATACACAAAAAACCGCTTTACTTCAAGAGTTTTTGGCATATTTAATAATTATTTTATATACAGATTATCTTTTCGAGTTTATTTTTCCCTCTTCAAAGCCTTCCAGCCGCATTTTCTTATATTCTGCGAAGTTTCCTGCATCAAGAGCATCTCGGATCTCTTCCATCATATGATTATAGAAATACAGATTGTGAAGTACACAGAGACGCATTCCCAGCATTTCCTTTGCTTTCAGAAGATGACGGATATAGGCTCTGCTGTAATGCTGGCATGCAGGACACTGACAGCCTTCTTCGATAGGACGTGTGTCCAGTTCATATTTTGCATTAAACAGATTCATCTTTCCATGATTGGTATATACATGTCCATGACGACCGTTACGGCTTGGATATACGCAGTCAAAGAAATCAATTCCACGTTCAACACCTTCCAGAATATTGGCCGGTGTTCCCACACCCATCAGGTAAGTAGGTTTATTCTGAGGAAGATAGGGGACTACCGCATCCAGGATTCTGTACATCTCTTCATGGGTTTCTCCAACTGCCAGACCACCGACAGCATAGCCATCCAGATCCATTTCAGAGATCGCTTTGGCATGCTCAATACGGATATCTTCATAAACAGCGCCCTGGTTGATTCCAAACAGAAGCTGTTCTTTGTTAATGGTCTCCGGCAGACTGTTCAGTCTTGCCATCTCTGCCTTGCAGCGGGCAAGCCATCGTGTGGTTCTGTCTACAGATTTCTGCACATAATCCCTGTCAGCCACACTGCTGGGGCATTCATCAAATGCCATGGCAATAGTGGAGGCAAGATTGGACTGGATCTGCATACTCTCTTCCGGCCCCATAAAGATCTTATGTCCGTCAATATGGGAGTTAAAATAGACTCCCTCTTCTTTGATCTTTCTCAGCTTTGCAAGGGAAAATACCTGGAATCCGCCTGAGTCTGTAAGGATCGGTTTGTCCCATACCATAAATTTATGAAGGCCACCTAACTGCTTTACTATTTTATCACCCGGGCGCACATGAAGATGATAAGTATTTGATAATTCTACCTGTGTTCCGATCTGCTGTAAATCCATAGTGGATACAGCGCCTTTAATCGCACCGATCGTTCCCACATTCATAAAAACAGGAGTCTGGATCGTACCATGCACTGTATGAAACTCCGCACGTTTGGCACGCCCCTCTGTTTTCAGAAGTTTATATTCTGCCATTTTTCTTCTCCTCTTGATAAAAATTACTTTTTTTATTATATCTTGAAATAGCTGAATTTTCAACTGCAATTCACTCAAACCTTGGTAAACTTTCATATTGTCTTTTCCAGACCATTAGCGTATAATATTACGGAATATTCCATATCTGGAAACAGGTATTTAATAGGAAAGAACAGGATAGATTTTTACTGTTTACTTCATGTCCGGCAACACGCTTTGCATGATATCAGCATGAACAGTAACAGGAAAATTTCAACTTTGTTTATATACAATACGAGGAGGCTTGAATTTACTTTATGAATTACAAAACACTTGGAATTGACATTGGTTCCACTACTGTAAAGATCGCGATCTTAGATGAGAATGAAAATCTCATTTTCGCGGATTATAAGCGTCATTTTGCGAACATTCAGGAAACCCTTGCAGACCTTCTTCAGGAGGCCTTTGATCAGTATGGTGAGATGACTCTCCATCCTGTGATCACAGGTTCCGGCGGTCTGACCCTTGCCAATCATCTCGGCGTTCCTTTTACCCAGGAGGTTATTGCCGTTTCTACTTCTCTGCAGAAGCTGGCACCAAAGACAGATGTTGCCATTGAGCTTGGCGGCGAGGATGCCAAGATCATTTATTTCGAAAACGGAAATGTAGAACAGCGTATGAACGGTATCTGTGCAGGCGGTACCGGTTCTTTCATCGACCAGATGGCTTCTCTTCTCCAGACAGATGCAACAGGTCTGAACGAATATGCCAAAGATTACAAGGCACTCTACCCGATTGCTGCACGCTGCGGTGTTTTCGCCAAAACTGATATCCAGCCGCTGATCAATGACGGTGCAACCAAACCGGATCTGTCAGCTTCTATTTTCCAGGCAGTTGTAAACCAGACCATCTCCGGTCTTGCCTGCGGAAAACCCATTCGTGGACATGTTGCATTCCTGGGTGGTCCGCTCCACTTCCTGTCCGAACTGAGAGAATCCTTTATCCGTACTTTGAAGCTGGATGAGGAACACACTATCATTCCAGAGAACTCCCATCTTTTTGCAGCCATTGGTTCTGCATTAAATGCAAAAGAAGACAATTCTATTTCCCTGACAGAGATGAAAGACAGACTTCGCAATTCCATTAAGCTGGATTTTGAAGTAGAACGTATGGAACCGCTTTTCGCTTCTCAGGAAGAATACGATGCATTTGCGAAACGTCAGAGTTCTTACAAAGTAAAAACAGGAGATCTGGCTACATATAAGGGAAACTGCTATCTGGGTATTGATGCAGGTTCCACCACAACCAAAACTGCGCTGGTAGGCGAAGACGGAACACTTCTCTATTCTTTTTACAGCAGCAACAACGGAAACCCGTTAAAAACTACCATCCGTTCTATTAAAGAGATTTACGAACTGCTTCCCAAAGATGCAAAGATTGCTTATTCCTGCTCTACAGGTTACGGCGAGGCTCTGATCAAGGCTGCCCTGCTCCTGGATGAGGGCGAGGTTGAAACCGTATCTCATTACTATGCAGCTGCTTTCTTTGACCCGGAGGTAGACTGTATCCTAGATATCGGCGGACAGGATATGAAATGTATCAAAATCCGCAATAAGACCGTTGACAGCGTACAGTTGAATGAAGCATGCTCCTCCGGATGCGGTTCCTTTATTGAAACCTTTGCCAAATCTCTGAATTATACAGTACAGGATTTCGCAAAAGCTGCTGTTTTTGCACAGCATCCTATTGATCTTGGTACCAGATGTACTGTTTTCATGAATTCCAAGGTAAAGCAGGCACAGAAAGAGGGAGCTGAGGTTTCCGATATTTCCGCAGGTCTTGCTTACTCTGTTATCAAAAATGCACTCTATAAGGTTATCAAAGTTTCTGATGCTTCCGAACTTGGCAGACACATCGTTGTACAGGGTGGTACTTTCTACAATGATGCAGTTCTGAGAAGTTTCGAAAAGATTGCCGGCTGCGAAGCCATCCGTCCGGATATCGCCGGAATCATGGGGGCCTTCGGTGCTGCGCTGATTGCCCGCGAACGCCATCAGGAAGGTGCAGAAACTACTATGCTCTCCATTGACAAAATCAATGAGCTGAAATATACAACTTCCATGGCAAACTGCCGCGGATGTACCAACAACTGTCGTCTGACTATCAACAAGTTCTCCGGCGGCCGCCAGTATGTCAGCGGAAACCGTTGCGAACGCGGTATTGGCAAAGAGAAAAACAAAGATCATATTCCGAACCTTTATGAATATAAATATAAACGTATTTTCTCCTACACACCTCTCAGTGCTGACAAGGCAACGCGAGGCAAGGTAGGTATCCCGCGTGTTCTGAATATGTTTGAAAATTATCCTTTCTGGTATACTTTCTTTACAGAACTGAAGTACGAGGTTGTTCTTTCACCTACTTCCACCAGAAAGATTTACGAGCTGGGAATTGAATCCATCCCAAGTGAGTCCGAATGTTACCCGGCTAAGCTTGCACATGGTCATGTGACATGGCTGATCCGAAATGGTGTGAAATTTATTTTCTACCCATGTATCCCATATGAACGTAACGAATTTCCGGATGCAGTCAACCATTACAACTGCCCGATTGTTACTTCCTATGCAGAGAATATCAAGAACAATGTAGATGAATTAAATGATCCGTCCATTGATTTCCGCAATCCGTTCCTTGCGTTTACCTCTGAGGAAATCCTGACCAAGCGTCTGATAGAGGAATTCAAGGATATCCCGGTTGAAGAAGTCAAAGCTGCGGCACATAAAGGATGGGAAGAAATGGCTGCTGCCCGCCGCGATGTGCAGAAAAAGGGCGAGGAGACTCTGAAATATCTGGAGGAAACAGGCCGTCACGGTATTGTTCTCGCAGGACGCCCATACCACATTGATCCCGAAATCCATCACGGTATCCCGGATCTGATCAACAGTTATGGAATCGCTGTACTTACTGAGGATTCCATCTCTCATCTGGCACCTATAGAACGTCCGATTCGTGTAAATGACCAGTGGATGTATCATTCCAGACTGTATGCAGCCGCAAACTACATTAAGACTCGTGATGACCTCGACCTGATTCAGCTCAACTCCTTCGGATGTGGTCTGGATGCCGTTACTACTGACGAGGTTTATGAAATTCTCGACGGAAGCGACAAAATCTATACCTGCTTAAAGATTGATGAAGTAAACAACCTCGGTGCAGCAAGGATCCGTATCCGCTCCCTGATCGCTGCGATCCGTGCAAAGAAAGCTCAGGGACAGAAACGTAATATCAAACCGGCTTCTATTGATAAAGTATCCTTCACAAAGGAAATGAGAAAGGATTATACGATTCTCTGTCCGCAGATGTCGCCGTTCCATTTCAGCCTTTTACAGGCAGCTTTCAATTCCTGCGGATATAATCTGGAAGTACTTCCAAACGATAACAAACACGCCGTAGATGTAGGTCTGAAATACGTAAATAATGATGCCTGCTATCCGTCTCTGATCGTGGTTGGCCAAATCATGGATGCATTGCTTTCCGGCAAATATGACCTGAATAAGACAGCCGTTGTCATGTCACAGACAGGCGGTGGATGTCGTGCTTCCAACTACATTGCATTTATCCGCCGCGCGTTAAAGAAAGCCGGTATGGAGCAGATTCCGGTTATTTCCGTCAACTTAAGTGGTCTGGAAAGCAACCCGGGATTCAAACTTACTCTTCCACTGGTGAAAAAAGTTGCGTACGGTGCCGTATTCGGAGATATCCTGATGAAATGCGTATACCGTATGCGTCCTTACGAACTGGAAGAGGGAATCGTAAACAGAAAGCACAAAATCTGGGAACAGCGTGTGATTTCTTTCTTAAGCGGAAGCAGTGTCAGCCACAGCCAGTTTAAGAAAATGTGCCGTGAAATGGTTCATGAATTTGACACAATTCCGATCAGCGATGTGAAGAAGCCTCGTGTCGGCATCGTAGGTGAGATCCTTGTCAAGTTCCTGCCTGCTGCAAATAATCATCTGGCAGAGCTTCTGGAATCTGAAGGTGCTGAGGCAGTTGTACCGGATCTGATCGATTTCATGTGCTACTGTTTCTATAATCAGAACTTCAAGGTAGAAAATCTTGGCTTCAAGAAGTCCAAGGCAACCATGGCAAACTGGGGAATCAAAGCAATCGAATGGGTGAGAAAGCCTGCAAGCGAAGCCCTTGCGCAGAGCCGTCATTTCGCACCGCCTGCTGATATCAGAGATCTGGCAAAAATGGCATCTCCGATCGTTTCCACCGGAAACCAGACAGGTGAAGGATGGTTCCTGACAGGAGAGATGATGGAACTGATCCATGGAGATGTTCCGAATATTGTTTGTATCCAGCCTTTCGGATGTCTGCCGAACCATATCGTAGGTAAGGGTGTTATCAAAGAAATCCGCCGCGAATATCCTACAGCAAACATTGTAGCCATCGACTATGATCCAGGCGCCAGCGAAGTTAACCAGCTGAACCGAATCAAACTGATGCTCTCCACTGCTCAGAAAAATCTGAAAAAAGCACAGAAGAAATAACCGGCAGATAATAAGGGCTTTTATATTCATTTATTTTCCAGTTGAAATAATATTTCCCTATTTAAATTATATCTGTTAAGCAAATAAAAGAGCTGTATCACACAGATATCTGTTTTATATTCTTGCGTAGAAATGTAACAGTATCTGGAATACAGCTCTTTTACTTTTATTTAATTATTATTCTGCCAGAACGGAAGTTTCTCAGCAACTTTTACAAGATAGCTTCCTCCCGGTATTCTTCTCAATTCTGCCTCTGATGGCTTACTGATGATCAGATAAGCAAGCAGATAAACAACTGCCGCGATTGGAATCGAAACGATCAGGCAGATGAAGTTGGATTTCACAAAAATATTCAATCCATAGCAGATGCATCCTGCAACGATTCCCATTGGAACAGATGCAAGAATCGGATACAGGTAACCCTTTTTCCATGGATTCTTGTACTGCAGATATTTCTTCATTGCCAGATCATTCAGCACGCATACAACGATAGAATAAATCACCATCGCAATCAGCAGTGCATAAACTCCCAGGTTTGTCGTAAACAGCAATACCACTACCACAATGATATCCACAACCAATGCAATTGCAGCTGTGATAACCGGAATCTTCTGCTGTCCGATTGCCTGCAGAACACCATTGGAAATATTTGACATTCCGTTTAGGAGAATGGAAAATGATCCAAGGATGAGCAGATTCGCTGCAAGCCCTGTGGAATTTCCATAAAGCAGGAATACAATTGGCTGTGCAAGTACTGCAAGTCCCATCGCACACGGCGCAGAAACTACCATAGAAAGCTGCACCGTCTGATCGATACATTCTCTGGTTGCCTCAATATCTCCTGTAGCATACAACGCAGATACTTCAGGAATCATAGAAGTCGGCGCTGTACTGGATAAGGTCAGTGGGATATTAATAATCGTCATAAAGTAAGTTGCGTATTCTGCATAGAGAATGCCAATCTGTGTTGCGTCTCCGCCTCTTCTGCCAAGAATATCTGAGAAAAGATATCCATTAATATATGCATTGACATTATATACAAATGCGCTGAGGATGATTGGCGAAACTACCAGTACGATCACGCGGAAAATATCTTTATATGACTCTTCCTGGTGCTTATGATCTCTGTTTACACGATGCATAATCTTTCCACGATTCACGCCGTATACCAGAAGCATAAAAATCAATGCGGTGACCACACCGGCTCCTGTTCCTACTGTAGATCCCGCAGCTCCCCATTTCGCAATGCTGTTCTCTGTTCCATCCGCAAATACGTTGATAAATCCCCAGGCTGCCAGAAGACTGACTGCCGCATTAAATACCTGTTCAATAATCTGAGAAATAGATGTAGGCATCATATTTCTATATGCCTGGAAATATCCTCTGAACACGCCCAGGATTCCGGACAGGAAAATGGTCGGCGCAAGGATCTGCAGCGCAAGAATTGCATCTTTCTGATTGCTTGGAATAATCAATCCTGCCCCGAAGAGACAAAACAGTGCTACTGCACCTCCAACGATCATCGCATAGATCATAGCTCCCTTAAAGAACTTATGCGCATTCCTGTAATCTCTCAGAGCAATGCGCTCGGAAATCAGTTTTGATACTGCCTGCGGAATGCTGAATGACGCGATCATCAGAAGAATCATGTACGCATTCTGCGCAAGACTTGTATATCCCATTCCAAGGCTTCCGATAATGTTGGAAAGCGGACTCTTATACAGCAGCCCGATTACCTTGGAAACCATTGCCGCAATCATCAGAAAGGATGCATTTTTTACTAAATTATTTTTCTGATTCATGTTGTTGCTGTGTGTCTTTCTTCTGACTACACATTACCTCTTTTCTTATATATTTTCTATCTGCCAGTCGATCGGTTCCAGACCGTTGGCAATCAGAAATTCGTTTGTTTTGCTGAAATGCTTACACCCAAAGAATCCTCTGTAAGCAGATAATGGACTTGGATGAGGTGCTTCCAGGATCAGATGTTTCGGATTGTTCAGCATGGATTTCTTCATCTGTGCCGGACGTCCCCATAACAAAAATACGATTGGACGATCCTGTTCATTCAGAACCTGGATCGCGGCATCTGTAAACTGTTCCCAGCCAATTCCTCTGTGTGAGTTAGCCTGATGTGCACGTACTGTCAGAACTGTGTTCAAAAGAAGCACACCCTGCTTCGCCCATTTCTCCAGATTTCCGTTATTCGGAATATAACATCCACAGTCATCATGGAGCTCCTGATAAATATTCACCAGCGACGGAGGTGTCTCTACTCCTCTTTTTACAGAAAAGCATAATCCATGTGCCTGTCCGTCATTATGATACGGATCCTGCCCCAGAATCACTACCTTCACCTCATGAAGAGGCGTAAAGTGAAACGCATTAAACAGTTCGTCTGCCGGTGGAAAAATCTTTCTTGTCTGATATTCAGACATTACCGTTTTATAAAGCTTGGCATAATACGGCTGGTGGAATTCACCTTTCAATGCCTCCAGCCAGTCACCTGTAATAGCTGACATAACTATGATACCTCTTTTCTACTTTCTCACGGAAATTCCTCTGTCTGCCAGGTAATCCTTAACCTGTGAAATCTCCAGTTCTTTATAATGGAACAAAGACGCAGCCAGCGCAGCATCTGCTCCTCCTTCTGTAAGCGCATCATAAAAATGCTCCAATGTACCTGCACCGCCTGATGCGATCACCGGAATGGATACTGCATCTGCGATTGCTCTGGTAAGTTTCAGATCATATCCCGCTTTCGTTCCATCGCAGTCCATGCTGGTAAGAAGAATCTCACCTGCGCCAAGGGCTTCCACTTTCTTCGCCCATTCTACAGCATCGATTCCTGTATCCAGTCTTCCACCATGTTTGTAGATATTCCAGCCGCCATCTTCTCTTCTCTTGGCATCAATGGCAACTACAACACACTGGCTTCCGAATTTATCTGCCGCTTCACTGATAAGCTCCGGTCTGTCGATAGCCGCAGAATTTACAGAAATTTTATCCGCGCCTTCTCTTAACAGCTTCTTGAAATCATCTACTGTACGAATTCCGCCGCCTACTGTAAAAGGAATAAATACATTGGCAGCTACACGTCTTACCATATCTACGACGGTGTCTCTCTGTTCGCAGGATGCTGTAATATCCAGAAATACCAGTTCATCTGCTCCCGCCGCATCATAAGCCTTCGCAATCTCCACCGGATCACCGGCATCACGAAGCTGAACAAAATTAACGCCCTTTACCACACGTCCATTATTTACATCCAGGCAGGGAATAATTCTCTTTGTAAACATTTATCTTCCCTCCTTTTCGTCAGTTTCTGTTGTTTTTCCGATAGCAGCAAAATTCTTAAGTATTTTCAGTCCCCATTTGCTGCTCTTTTCCGGATGAAACTGACACGCAAATACATTGTCTTTCTCTACAGATGCATGAATGCAGGTGCTATATTCTGTCGTTGCTTTTATGATTTCAGGATCCTCTGCCTGCAAATAATAGGAATGAACAAAATATACATAGGTCTGTTCCGGAATTCCTTCAAACAATCTGCCATTATTCTGAAGATGCAGAGAGTTCCAGCCCATATGCGGAATCTTAAGTCCTGCTGCCGGTGGAATCTTAACGATTTTACCTTTCAGGATTCCAAGTCCCTCTACACCAGGGGTTTCTTCACTGCTTTCAAAAAGGAGCTGAAGTCCAAGGCAGATTCCAAGAAATGGTATCTTTTTCTCTACAATCTCATGAATCACCGGTACAAGTCCATATGTATGGAGATTCTCCATAGCCTGCCCAAAACTTCCCACTCCCGGCAGAATCACTTTATCTGCACTTAATAAAGTCTGCGGATCACGGGTTACAATTGTTTCTTCTCCAAGATAATGAAGTGCTTTTTCCACGCTTTTGATATTTCCGGCGTCGTAATCGATTATCGCTATCATGTTGTCCTCCTATATCATTATCTTTTTCCTCATTATATAGTAATCCAAGTATACCTCAGAGTACCTGTCAAACTGAATCAACTGTCTGTTTTACCTTTGATTCAGATCCGGCGGATAAGAATATCCGCCCGCTATATTTGCATAGCTACAATACAGTATAACCCAAAAACAGACAGTTGCAAAGTATAATTTCTTTGCAACTGTCTGTTTTTGTTTCTTTTTATTTTCTTTTATTTCAGTCATCTGCTACTATTCATTAGTTATCGCATTATCGCATACTTCTGACTGAAAGACAGGTCTTTTACTTTACAGGAAAGATCATCTGACAATGTTCTCTTAATTTCTTACTGTCTGCAATCCAGCGTAAACCAGAACTCAACACCGTTATCATAGTTACATACGCCATACTTCTGGTTCATGCCCTCAACAATCGCCTTAACAATCGAAAGTCCAATGCCGCTTCCGCCATACTCTCTTGTACGTGCTTTATCTACTTTATAGAATTTATTCCAGAGATTTGGAATATCCTCTTCCGGAATCGGAGTTCCTGTGTTAAATACTGTCACTTTTACGCAATCACCCTCACGGAGTACTTTGATTTCCACCTTACGTTCTCCATCCAGATGATTTAACGCATTGCTTGTATAATTTGTTACAACTTCTTCCGTTTTAAATTCATCTGCCCAGACGTATACGGGCTCTGTCTCTTCAAAAATCACTGTTGCCTCTTTTTGCTCAATCACAATGTGCATAGAGCCAATCACTCCTTTTATCAGAGATACAATATCGAAACGCTCCATCACCGGAGCATCTTTACCGGATTCCAGCTGATTTAAGGTCAACAGATTCTTTACCAGTTTATTCATTTTGGATGCTTCATCCATGATAACTTCACAGTAAAACTCTCTGCTCTCCGGATCATCGGAAATATTTTCATTCAGACCTTCTGCGTAGCCCTGAATCAACGCGATCGGAGTTTTCAGCTCGTGTGATACGTTATCCAGAAATTCTTTACGCATTTCATCAATCTTGATCTTATCTTCAATATCCTTCTGCAATTTGTTATTTGCCGATTTCAGTTCAGAAATCGTACTTTCCAGTTTTCTGGACATCTTGTTGAAATTATCACCAAGCACATCAATCTCATTTCCCGCCCAACTCTGATATCTTGCCTCAAAATCAAGATCCGACATCTTTTCTGATAACTTTGTCAGTTCACTGATTGGTCGGGTAATACGACTTGTTACTACCAGAATGATCAATCCGCTGATCACAACTATGATCGCTCCTACAACAAAATAAAAACTATTAGAAATAGCAGCGCTTTCTTTTATACTTTCCAGTGGAGAACGGATCAGAAAATAATAGCCATTATCAAACTGCCCCCAACATTCTACATATTCCATACCTGCAAATCGGTCATGTACCTGCCACATAGTACAGGTATCTGTCTGTTTGAGAATACGGCTGCGCTCCATATCCTTATCAAGATCATTCACATATCCGAATAATTTACTTCGGAGCATCTTGGCCATATTATTCTCGCCCCAGTAATAATATCCACTGTTCTCCTCATTTACAATGATCCACGTAAGGTTATTTCTGGAACTGTTCCATTCAATCTCATCCGGAATCTCAGCTTTTGCTTCTTTTGTGTCTTCTCCCGAATCTGTGTCATATTCTAGTATATCATCCAGATTCATCTGGGATAAAAGTACTTTTGCTTCTTCTAGTGCTTCCACTTTCTTGGACACGTAATACTTTTCAAGAAACAGACCGTTAATCAGAGTAATGCCGAAAATAGATAATAACAGCAATCCTATAAACAACACTGAAATCTGATGCTTCAGAGAATGAAATTTTTTAGCTTTGACTCGTTTCATACGTTTCTTATTTTTTTGTGATTTTTCAGCAGGCGCTGACTCATTCTTTAATTTCTTTTGAATTTCTTTTTCATCAGTTTTTTCACCTGGAAGCCCTTTCTCACCTGTATTCTCATTTACTGTCATTCGTCTACCTCAAACTTATAACCCATGCCCCATACAGTTTTGATATATTCACCTTTGTCACCCATTTTGCTTCTGAGTTTCTTGACATGGGTATCAATGGTACGGGCATCTCCGAAGTAGTCGTAATTCCATACAGAATTAAGAATCTTCTCTCTGGAAAGAGCTATTCCCTCGTTCTCCAGGAAATAAGTCAGAAGTTCAAATTCCTTGAAGCTTAATTCCATCGGATTGCCATCTACGGTAGCCAGATGTGCGGCTTTGTCTATCACGATACCACCTGCCGAAAGCACATCTTCCGGATTACTCTGACCGGTACGTCGGAGAATTGCTTCTACTCTCGCCACAAGAATCTTCGGGCTGAATGGCTTGGAAATATATTCATCTACTCCCAGATCAAATCCGAGTAGTTCGTCTCTCTCATCGCTTCTCGCTGTCAGCATAATGATCGGCACCTTTGAATTTTTACGGATTTCACGGCAGACTTCCCATCCGTCCATCTTCGGCATCATGACATCAAGAATGATCAGCGCGATATCCTTTTCTTCATAAAAGATATCCATAGCCTCCTCACCGTTACCTGCTTCAAGCACCTGAAAATTCTTCTTTGTCAGGAAGTCCTTTACCAGTTTTCTCATACGACTTTCATCATCTACCACCAGGATTTTCAATGCATCCATCTTTATCTCCTCCGTTTTCTTTTTTATCTTTCAAAGCAGCTCGTATCCTACCCTGCTGCTTCTTCTTTCATCAGCTAAATCATTGTTCATTTTATATGAAATTGAAATATGAACAATCATCTGTAATTTTCTATAACGGTACTATAGCAAAGATTTATGTAGGTTTTGTGAACATACAAAAGAAACAAAAAGAAATTTTAGCAAAAATAGACTTGACAGCGTTTAAATTCTTTCATATAATTAAATTCATCTAGCATATAATATATGCCAACATTAAGAAACACGCTTTCGTCTTACCACCAGTGCAGTTTTATAAAAGGACAGCGTAGCAAGAGTCATATTCAGGGCTTGTACTGGTTTCGACGGGGGCTTTGAAGTTGGGGAAGCCATCCGCAGACTCCTGGACTGCGTACCAACCGGGAACCTAAATATAAACGCAGACGAACAGTACGCGTTAGCAGCCTAATTGCTGCTCGTCAGCCCTGATGCACTCACACTTCAGGAATCTGGCGTCGACTATGTGAGAAACCTTGCCGGGTAAGCTTTGCCCCGGTAGATGTATTATGAAGCTACTAAGGTTGTAAGCCTGTCGGTGGGCGTACATCCGAGGGAATGTTAAAACAGCGACTGTGATGGGAGATGCCTTAATGAATAGGCTTTCGGACGCGGGTTCAATTCCCGCCAGGTCCATAAAAACATCCACAGGGTAATTCCCTGTGGATGTTTTTTATTCACCAAACTGTTGTGCACATTCTTTCAACATTTCGCGAATTGGCAGATGGTACGGACATCTGGTTTCACATTTGCCGCATTCTATACAGGCGGAAGCCTTCACTGCAAGAGAACTGTAACGGTTTCTTGCCCAGTCTCCCAGTCCGTAACGGTTAAGATATCCTGCGAACAGGAACACACCCGAAATATCGATTCCCACACTACATGGAGCACAATAGTTACATCTGCGGCAGAAATTTGTGCCAAGCTGTTCTCTGACTTCTTCAATTTCTTTCAATTCCTTCTCATTTAACGGAGAAGAATCAAGACAGGCTTTGATGTTTTCTTCCATTTCCTTCTCTTCTGCCATTCCAGGAATTACGATTGTGACATTCTTATTGGCACAGATATAGCGAAGTGCCAGTGTTCCATTCTCAATAGCGCCTCCTGCCAGTGGTTTCATATCAATAAATCCGATATTTTTCTCTTTACATTTTGCAATCAGTTCCTCACCCTGACTCTCTACGATATTATATGGGAACATAATCGTCTCTACCCAGTCCAGTTCCAGCGCACGTGCAAATACTTCTGTTGAATGTGCAGTTAATCCAATATGTCCGATCTTGCCTGCCGCCTTTGCTTCCTGTAATGCCTCAAGAGCACCGCCTGCTGCCAGCACCTGATCCAACTGCTCCATACTTGGATTGTGTACCTGGTACAGATTAATATAATCTGTGCGAAGATTATGAAGACTCTTCTCAATATCTGCCGCCATAGATTCTTTTGTGCGCGCCATAGACTTTGTTGCAAGTACAAATTTATCTCTGATGCCTTCTAACGCATATCCAAGATACTCTTCACTTACTGTATAGCCTCTGGCTGTATCAATATAATTCACACCCTGATCTGCCAGTTTATGTAGCAGACTTTTTGTTCCTTCTGCATCAATTCTCTGAATCGGGATTCCACCAAGCCCCATTCTGGAAACTTTTAATCCTGTTTTTCCAAGTGTTACGTATTCCATCACTTCATTCCTCCTATACAAAAACTGCCACCGGTCTTCACCGATGGCAGTCTGATTACGTTCTTATAACCGCAAATCCTTAATGATAACCTGCAATTATACTCTGGAGAGATATTCTCCTGTTCTTGTATCGATTTTCAGTTTATCGCCCTGGTTAACGAACAGCGGAACCTGAACCTGTGCACCTGTTTCTACAGTAGCCGGTTTCGTAGCGCCCTGTGCTGTATTTCCTGCGAATCCTGGCTCTGTCTCAGTAACTTCAAGTTCTACGAACAGAGGTGGCTCGATAGCAAATACGTTTCCGTTATGGGAACAAATCTTAACCATTTCGTTCTCTTTAACGAATTTAAGAGAATCGCCAACCTGATCCTTTGTAAGACCAACCTGATCATATGTCTCTACGTTCATGAAATAGTACAGATCACCATCATCATACAGATACTGCATATCTACACGCTCGATACGTGCTGCCGGGAATTTCTCTGTAGGACGGAAAGATTTTTCAAGAACTGCTCCTGTGATGATATTTTTGTATTTTGTTCTTACGAAAGCAGCACCCTTTCCTGGTTTTACGTGCTGGAATTCAACAATCTGACATACGTTTCCGTCAATTTCAAGTGTGATACCGTTTTTGAAATCACCTGCTGAAATCATAGTTATATTTCCTCCTTAATAGTACAAGTTCAGCGATGCTGTTTCCCGCCGGTTTTCATTCTGAAATGGCATTTACAGCAACAGCCGGTTCAAAGTGTGTGTCTTTCTCATTCTTCATCTTCGTGACACACTCTTATTTAATTTTATAATATTCCGACGCTTTTTTCAACTATTTTTTACATATGTTTTTAATTTTTCTTCAAGCTGGGCGATCAGATCCTCAAAAGGCTTGTCTCCTGTGACCATCTCAACATCCGCAAACTTCGCATAAACCGGATCTCTTTGTTTCAGAAGTTTCTTGATCTTGTCTTCTTTATCTTCACCTTCGATCAAAGGATTATTGCTGGAATTCTCCAGTCTCTTCTTCAATGTAGCGTAAGATCCTTTCAGATATACCACAGTCCCAAGCTTCTTGATATATTTGGCATTCTGCTCCTGCATCGGCAGTCCGGCTCCCAGTGAAATAACTTTCTGTTCCGGATCATCGATTAAAGCCTTAATTACAGTAGTCTCAAGTGCTCTGTAAAATGGTTCTCCAAATCTTTCAAAAATCTCTTTCATTGTAAGGTTCATCTTTTTACTTACTACGCGGTCAACATCTATAAACGGCAGATTAAAATCCTTTGCCAGACGTTTTCCTACTTTTGTTTTTCCTGAACCCATAAATCCTATGATAACAATATGGTTCATGAATTCCCCTCCTCTTTACGGTAAAAATATAGCACAATTCTTTCAAGGTATCTCTTAAGTACGATCTGAATCTCTTCTTTCGGATTGAGTGGTTTCACCAGAATATTACGGATTCCTGCACGTTTCGCTCCAAATATATCAGTAAACAGCTGGTCTCCCACAAAAATCGTATTACTCCTGTCAGTTCCAAGGAGTTCCATTGCCCTGATATAATTCTTCGTTGAAGGCTTGTGTGCATCTTCTATGAAATATTCTCCTATCGCATCATTAAAAGAGGAAACTCTTTCATACTGATTATTCGACAGGAAACAACACTTAAAGCCAAGTTCCTTCAAATGTGCAAACAATGCGCATGCTCTCTCATCTGCCGGTGCGCCATGGGGTACTAAAGTATTATCTATATCAAATAAAAGCCCCCTGTATCCTTGCGCATACAGATTATCAAAGTCAATCACATAAGTAGAATCCACATATTCATCCGGAAAAAAACATTTAAACATTTACAGCTATTCCTTTATTTGTATTTTTTACGATCAACGCTCATTAAGTGGAACGTATACCGCCGGTTCCAGAACGTTCTTGTATGCAGGACGAATGATCTTGTCAGCATTGATAAGCTCTTCCATTCGGTGAGCACTCCATCCTACGATACGCGCAACTGCAAACATCGGCGTAAACAGCTCAAGCGGCAGATCCAGCATACTGTAGACAAAGCCACTGTAGAAATCCACATTGGCACTTACCCCTTTATAAATACGACGTTCCTCTGCAATTACTTCCGGTGCCAGACGTTCTACCATAGAATACAGACCATAATCCTTCATTCTGCCCTTCTCCCTTGCCAGTGTTTCCACATAAGTTTTAAACACTTCGGCTCGCGGATCAGATACAGAATAGATGGCATGTCCCATACCATAGATCAGTCCTTTCTGATCAAATGCTTCTTTATGAAGAAGTCTCTTTAAGTATGCACGGACTTCGTCTTCATCTTTCCAGTCCTTAACTTCTTTCTTCATATCATTGAACATTTTGACAACTTTAATGTTTGCGCCGCCATGTTTTGGTCCTTTTAAAGATCCAAGTGCTGCCGCAATCGCAGAATAAGTATCGGTTCCTGATGAAGAGACAACATGAGTTGTAAATGTAGAGTTATTACCTCCGCCATGCTCCATATGAAGAATAAGTGCAATATCCAGAATCTTCGCTTCCAGATGTGAGTATTTCTTATCTGGTCTTAACATTCTCAGAATGTTCTCTGCCGTTGAAAGTTCTTTCTTCGGATTATGGATATAAAGGCTCTTTCCCTTTATGTAATGGTTATAAGCCTGATAACCATAGACAGACAGCAGTGGAAATACACTGATAAGATTCAGACATTGTCTGAGTACATTTGGCAATGACGTGTCATCTGGATTTGTATCATAAGAATATAATGTGAGCACGCTTCTTGAAAGAGCATTCATAATATCCTTACTTGGTGCTTTCATTACAACATCGCGGACAAAATTTGTCGGGAGTGATCGCTGATCAGCCAGAAGCTCTGTAAAATCAGCAAGCTGCTTCTTGTCAGGAAGCTTCCCAAACAACAACAGATATGTAACTTCTTCAAACCCATATCTGTCGTCTTCAATAAAGCCCTTTGTCAGTTCTTTAATATCGTATCCCCTGTAGGAAAGACTGCCTACACATGGAACTTCTTTACCATCTACGATCTTTGTAGCTTTGACATTGGAAACCTGTGTCAGCCCCGCAAGAACGCCTTTTCCATTAATGTCACGCAGACCTCTCTTTACATCATATTTTCCATATAGAGAAAGATCCAGACTTGTATGCTCCTTGCAGATATCAGTCAGATTTTCAATTTCAGGTGTTACTTTCATTTTAAATCCCGCCATGTAATTAAATCCCCTTTCTTCACAATTTTGTCGATAATAAATCCCCCTCTTCATCCCTGATCTGTTATGAGATACTGATCTGTTATGAGATACTGATCGATAATGTTACTTTTCACTGCTAATATCCCGCAAGTTACCGGGTATAACAAGTATAGAATGAATCGTAACCGAAACCTTAAAACGTTACTGTTCACTCCATTCACAGTAACGTAGCCAAAATTCATTCCAGATTGCCTGCGGCAATGGAATTTTGGCTTGTATGTCTCGGGATTTTGGCATATTCATGCCAAAACACCTCGCGGAATAGTGGTGTGTGAACAGTAACCTTAAAACAATAACTGCTTCCAGCTATTTAATAAAAGTATAGCATTTTTTTTCCATCTGGTCTATATTTTATATAAACTGTTTTTTCTTTCACCAGATCGTGTGTCAATCGGATATTCGCAATCCGCTTTCGCTACTGGCTCATAAATGTTACAGAAATTATAGTGACCAATATCATATGGATGATTCTTAACATTTTCTCATATTTAACTTTTTTTATCAAGTCAAAATTTGTTCACAAAATTTTTATAAAAAAATTTCATTTGGCTCTTTCCATTTGTAACACTTTAGTGTATAATAACGTCGATTTAAAAATTATAACTTAAACGATCGACGAGGAGGAAATCATTATGTCTTATACTGAAGAGGTATACGAGAGAGTCGTAGCACAGAATCCAAATGAGCCTGAATTCCATCAGGCAGTAAAGGAAGTTTTAGACTCCCTTAAAGTCGTAATCGACAAAAATGAAGAAGAATACCGCAAACTTTCCATTCTGGAGCGTCTTGTTGAGCCAGAAAGAATCATTTCTTTCCGTGTTCCGTGGGTAGATGACAAAGGTGTTGTACAGGTAAACAAGGGTTATCGTGTACAGTTCAACAGCGCAATCGGACCATACAAGGGTGGTTTAAGATTCCATCCGTCAGTAAACCAGGGAATTCTTAAATTCTTAGGTTTTGAGCAGATCTTCAAGAACTCTCTTACAGGTCTTCCAATCGGCGGCGGTAAAGGTGGTTCCAACTTCGATCCTAAAGGAAAATCTGACAGAGAAGTTATGGCATTCTGCCAGAGCTTTATGACAGAGCTTTCCAAATATATCGGCGCTGACATGGACGTTCCTGCAGGTGATATCGGTGTAGGCGGACGTGAGATCGGTTATCTGTACGGACAGTACAAGAGAAACCGTGGATTATATGAAGGTGTTCTCACAGGTAAAGGTCTTTCCTATGGTGGATCTTTAATCCGTACACAGGCTACAGGATATGGTCTTGTATATATGCTTGACGAGATGGTTAAAGCTAAAAACGATACAATTTCCGGTAAAACTCTTATCGTAACAGGTTCCGGTAACGTTGCTATCTACGCTGTAGAAAAAGCTACTGAACTTGGCGGTAAAGTTGTTGCTATGTGCGACTCCAACGGATATATCTATGATCCGGAAGGAATCAAACTTGACATCGTTAAAGATATCAAAGAAGTAAAACGTGGACGTATCAAAGAATATGCTGATCGTGTTGAAGGCGCTACTTACACAGAAGGAAAAGGTATCTGGAATATCAAATGCGATATCTATCTTCCATGCGCAACACAGAACGAGCTTGATCTTGACGCCGTTAAAACTCTTATCGCAAACGGCTGCAAATATGTTGCAGAAGGTGCTAACATGCCTACTACCCGTGAAGCAACAGATTATCTTATGGCAAACGGCGTAACATTTATGCCTGGTAAAGCTGCTAATGCCGGTGGTGTTGCTACTTCCGCGCTGGAAATGTGCCAGAACTCTGCAAGACTTTCCTGGACAGCTGAAGAAGTTGATGCAAAACTTCATCAGATCATGGTTGACATCTTCAACAAAGTTGATGATGCTTCCAAACGTTATGGAATGGAAGGCAACTACGTTGTAGGTGCTAACATCGCAGGCTTTGAGAAAGTTGTAGATGCTATGAAAGCTCAGGGTATTGTTTAATTTTTAATTCGTTAACTACCCCATAAAAAATACACATAAAAAGTCGGTGGAATTAATTCTGCCGGCTTTTTATAATGTAAAAATATACTCCATTTTTCGTCTGTATTTTGGATATTTCCAAATAATTTGTCAATCGGATATTCGCAATCCGCTTACCTGTAATATAAAAACTGCTGTCTGATATATGCGGTCTTTCCCCCGCTATCTCAAAACAGCAGCTATCTTTTTTTTCACAGCATCTGATCAATATTAATGTGTTAATTCATAAACTTCTTCAGTTCATCCATAAATGTACTGACATCTTTAAATTCTCTGTACACTGATGCGAAACGTACATAAGCAACCGCATCCAGATCTTTGAGATGATTCATCACGATCTCTCCAATCTTTGTGCTGGAAATTTCTTTTTCTTCCGTATTAAAAATTTCCCCTTCGATGGCATCCATCATTTCTTCCACTTTATCTATAGATATCGGTCTTTTATAGCACGCTCTCAGAATGCCTGCCTGAATCTTGGCACGACTGTACTGCTCTCTGTTCTGATCTTTCTTGATCACCGTAAGCGGAATACTCTCCACTTTCTCATATGTAGTAAATCTTCTGCCACAGGCATCGCATAAACGGCGGCGGCGAATAGAGTTTGTATCCTCTACCGGTCTGGAATCAACTACTCTCGTGTTATCCTGATTACAAAATGGACACTTCATAGGACGTCCCCCCTTTTTAAGTCATATCACGTTTTCTGTGAGATTATGTTGTATAGCTGTAACTATTCAGCAGTCTACTATCCCATGAGATATTTTCACATAGAAACATGGTACTGAACAGTTATGTATGAGTTTATTATACTGTATTTCTATTTGAAGTGTCAATAAAAGGACTTGCATAAATTTTCGCAAAAATACATAAATTGTTATCAGATAACGTTACTGTTCATTTCAATCTCGGTAACGGATAACTCTTTGTATTCAGAAAGGATCTTCCAATTCTATGAGAATCTGCGAATTAAAGCAAAAAGAAGTAATCAATACCTGTACCTGTCGAAGTCTTGGATGTCCTGTTGATATAGAATTCGACTGCAAAACCAATCGTCTGACAGCTTTGATCGTGCCTGGTCCCGGAAAACTGTGTTGTCTTTTTGGACATGACAGCGAATATCTCATTCCCTGGGAATGTATCTGCCGAATTGGTGATGATATTATTCTTGTGGAGATTGAAGAAGAAAAATGTTTACATAAATAACCATATATCCACACCTGCTGCGGCGTCAGGCGGATATAGCGATATGCTTTAAGCCTTTACTTTGTCAAGGGGCAATATTTTTTATATTTTCCAGTTAAAAGTATAATTATTCCTCCATCTGAGAATCATTCTTACTGAAACATTATCAGGTAAATTTTACTGTTTTACGTTTAAGGATAATAAGGAGGATTCAAAAAAGATGGCACTGAACAAAGTAGAAATCTGTGGAGTCAATACGGCGAAACTTCCTGTTCTTAATGCAGAAGAAAAAGAAGAACTGTTCAGCCGTATCAAAAAAGGTGATGAACAGGCACGTGAATTATACATCAAAGGAAATCTGCGGCTGGTCCTCAGTGTGATACGAAGATTTCAAAACAGCAGCGAAAATGCAGATGATCTCTTTCAGATCGGCTGTATCGGCCTGATCAAAGCAATCGATAACTTTGACACAACTCTACAGGTAAAATTTTCAACATATGCCGTTCCCATGATCATTGGAGAAATCCGAAGATACCTAAGGGATAATAACAGCATTCGTGTAAGCCGCTCTCTTCGCGACATTGCATATAAAGCGATCTATACCCGCGAAACTTATATGAAACAGCATCTTAAAGAACCGACAGTCACCGAAATTGCACAGGAAATCGGTATCGAAAAAGAAATGATCGTATACGCTCTGGACGCGATTCAAAATCCGGTAAGCCTCTTTGAACCGGTTTATACCGAAGGAGGAGATACTCTTTATGTTATGGATCAAATCAGCGATACCAAAAATAAAGAAGATCGCTGGATTGAAGATCTGTCTCTCCGGGAAGCCATGAAGCGTCTAAGCAAACGTGAAAAACATATCATAGAACTGCGCTTTTACGAAGGAAAAACTCAGATGGAAGTGGCTCAGGAAATAGGCATCTCCCAGGCACAGGTCAGTCGCCTGGAGAAAAATGCCTTAAAATCCATGCGCAATTATCTGCGCACCTGAAAGTTACTGTTCACTCCGTTCTCAGTAGCACCCGAAAAGCTTTATCATATTTTCCTGTCATAGAAATACTACAAAAAAATTTCTATAATATAAAAAGCAGTCCAGTATTTATACTTACCAGACTGCTTACATAATTTTTTAAAATTTCAGAACTTCCTGCCAGTTTTCTATGTCATATATCTGCTTCACATCCAGTGCACCAGACATTGCAGGGAAAAACTTCTTCATATCTGTAAATACTACAGCATAGTCAAACTTTGACATTCCCAGTATTCTTCGAAGCTCACGTTTATAGAAATCAAGAAGCATCTCAGGCACTTCTGTTTCCTCTGCTTTCATGAACTTCTTATGGCATACATATTCCTCATCTGTAGCAGGATAAGAACGTTTCCAGTATAATACCCTCACTTCTTTTGACAGTTCATTCAATTTCTTTGCAGATTCCTCTTCCTTTGCGCCATTACCAATCAGAGTGACATCAAAATGTTCAAAATCTACTTTGTTCAGGAATTCATAAAATGCCGTTGTCTCAGGTGCATTACTAAAATCACCTGCATATACCAAAAGTTTTACTTTATCTGTTTTATTCAGGTATACCGGATTTACCGGTTCTTTCCCGTCAAACATCACATCAACGATTCGTCTGCAGACATTTCCGTCATCTCTTGGACATATCTGTACTCTGGCTTTCGCATATTTCTCCTGATAAGAACTTACTGCTGCCGGAATATCTTTGAGCAGCTCACCCAGTTTCTCCGGTGAAGATACCGCCGGTCCCGGAAGATTGTCAAATCCATAATATAATCCTCTGTAATCTTCAAAGTTTTCTGCATCAGGCACATAGAACAGAATCGGTTTTCCTGTCAGCATGAAATCGTAGAAAATACTGGAATAATCAGAAATAAGTACATCTGTTACAGACAAAATCTCATTGGTATCCATTGTAGCAGGGATAAATTTCGCCTGAGCATCTCCCAGTTCCACCTGATTCTCTTTCAGATAATGATATACGATCTGATGAAGTTTAACCAATACTTGATACTCTTTTGTATCTATGCTGTTTTCTATGATCTGAATCAGTTTATATACGTCCTGTAAATCTGTATCCGGCTGACTATACTGCTCACCTCTCCATGTCGGAGCATAAAGGATTATTTTTTTATCCGCTTCTGCATTTACGCCATAACTTTGAAGTTTCCGAATAATTTCTGCGCGATTATTCTCAAACAGTTTATCATTGCGCGGGAAGCCTTCTTCAAGGATTGTTCCCTCATACAAATTCTGCATTTTATAAGAATTCTTATATGCCGTCTCAGTCATGTAAGGGCCTGAAGAAACAATATAATCTGCACTGAGAAGATTTCTTGCTGTATTTCCCTGAGAAATATTAGCTCCCGGAATATCAAATCCCATGTTCTTTAACGGAGTACCATGCCAGGTATCGATCAGCACCTGTCCTTCTCTCTTAAGGAAATAACTTGGGAAACTTACATTATTTACCAGATATTTTACCGTTGCAAGATCTTTACAATATTCCTTTGACTTATATTTTACAAATCTTACATTTGGATATTTCTCGTATTTTTCAATCTGCTTCCTGTTGTCTTCAAAATCATCTAAAACCCAGATATGTGTATAATCCTGATACTCTTCTTTTTCCAGAAGGTACAGGAAAAGAGCATACGGATTACAGATCATTCCACGTCCGCCAAACGCTTCGTAAAGAATGGTTTTATCCCTTAGCTGATATTCCTTTACAAATTCAGCATAACTGGTTCTCAACGGATATTTTTCCCTGCATTCAAGAATCTTCTTTTCATTCTTCTGATAAAATGTCTCAATTCCCATCACACGGTTGAAAAGACGGTTCCATTCTTTGACAGCTTTTTCAATTGCAAAATCTTCTGACTTCCAGATTGCATTTCTGGACATTTCCCTGCGAAGCTCTTCGTCATGGGCAAGTTTTAACATTGCATCTGTAAATTTCTTTGTATCAAAAGCTTCCGGCAGGTATCCTGTCTTTCCATCATCTATGATCAGATCCATCGCACCTGTATGGAATGCGATAACCGGAAGACCAAACTCAAAAGCTTCCATGATAACCATCGGCCACCCTTCCCATCTTGACGGAAGAAGGAAAATAGATGAATTCAGATAATATTTCTCCGGTTCATTGGTATAGCCAACAAAGTTAACTCTGTCTTCAATACCACGTCTTTTGGCATCTGCCACGATCTGGTTCCAAAGATCACCGGCTCCGATAATATCTAACTGCCATTCGTCATCCTGTTTGCAGAATTCCTCAAAGGATTCCATCATCAAGTCAAGACCCTTGGCATATACGAAACGGGTAGCCATAAGAAAACGCTTGGATTTTGGATCACATTTGCGTTCGCTTACGAAACTTCTCGGATTGATTTTAACCTCTGTATCAATATCCAGGAATTTCTTATAATCGCGTTTATCATAATCACTGAGGACGATATATCTGTCCAATTTGGGCAGATATTCCTGAAGCAGACATTCCTGTTTCCAGAATACAACATTAGGCACATCCAGATATCCGGCATAGCAGTTATGCTGCCAGCCAATCGTCTTTGCATTCAGTTCCGGTGCCAGCATACCAAGGCGAAGACTCAGACCGGCAGTTGTAATAATGATATCATAGTTCTGCTCATTTAAATACTTCACCCATTTTTCCCTGGTCTTCTTAGGGAAAATCGCATCTGCCAGGATATCGTTAAATCTTTCTTTATTAAAAATTCCATATTTCGCATTCAGTTTCTGAACAAGATAACGCCAGCAGAAAGCCGGTGTATGATGGCGATTGACAAATTCACTGTTGTCAATAAAGTCCACTTTGATATCTTCGCTCATATGGTACATATTGCGGTCTTCTTTAAATCTATCCTGGTATATCATGATCGTTACATCGTGTTCTTTTACAAGTTCATTTGCAAGGAGTGTGACAACTCGCTTAGTTCCGCCAAGATCAAATATCTTAGTACACCAAATACATATTTTCATTTATCTTTCTTCTCCTGTTATGGCTTTACATAGTGATGTTAAAGTAATCCAGTACACGCTGACAGTAATTATCGCACACATTATGTGTTTTCGCTCTTACACTGGCACGCTGTTCCTTATACTTATCATTTCCATTCTTGATATCCAAAATAAAATTCTCAAAATCTTGCATATTGTACATATGTTCACCAGGCATATATTCCAGCGGATCATCAAATACCCATCCTCTGGACTCTGTATAAGCTTCATAATCATCCAATGTGAAGCCCAGTGGTCTGTCCAGAAGCAGATAGTCAATCGCAACAGATGAATAATCTGAAACAAGCGCATCTGAGCAGTTGATGAATTCATAAAGCTGTAATTCGTTATCAGCAAGATCTTTATTTTCCAGATAAACAATATTTGTAAGAACATTCTCACCAAAATCATACGGAATCTGGAGATAATGCTTCTTGATAACGATCAGAATATGATTTTCCTTACAGAAATTATTCAGTTCAAGAAGTTTGTCTGCATCGTCAATGATCGGAATATTAAATTCATTATTCAATGTTTCCTCATTGAGACGTTCGCTGGAAGCATGTCTGTATGTCGGCATCCAGAGAATCATTTTCTCACTGTTCGTTTCTTTCAGCAGCTTCTCCTTAAACTCGTCTGCCTTTTTGCTTCCTCTGAGCATCATATCATAACGCGGGTATCCAAAAGAGAGAAGTTTCTTGGAAGTACATCCAAAGAATTCCATCTTTGTTTTAATAAAGATATCTCCGGGAACCAGACAATAATCAAAAAATACCTTACGTCCATTTTTATTTGCCTTATATCCGCATCCATGCCAGAGATCAATAAAGAGCTGATTTCTTCTTGACATTCCAATCCAGTTAAATGCCTGAGTATAGAAAATATATTTGGATGTCAGAGCATATTTATACGCTTCTGCTCTTCGGATCGTAGAACCTTTCTTAAAGTTTCTTACGAATTTCACATTCTCTACGGCATATTCTTTATATTTTTCCGGCTCATGAACCAGCCATATGATTTCGTATTTTTTGTTGTATCCATTTTCAACCAGATAATCAAACAGTGCACGACCATTATCCGTAAAATCATCATTTGTCTCAAAAAGCATTCTGTTTTCTATTAATGCCGGTGGAAACTTCTTCATACGTCTGATCGTACGTCCATCATAAATTCCATATGTGATGGTTGCCCACAATTCAGAAAGCATTGCTTTTCTGCCCTTTTGGGCTTTTACTTTCTGGATTTTTTTTGCCGCATTTTTAATTTTCTTTATTTTCTTCTTGACTTTCTTCTGGATTCCCATATAAACACTCCTTAAAACTCTTTTAATTTTTCACGAAGCATGGTTGATGAAGTATCTTTCGTATATGGAAGATATACAAGCTTTGCTCCGAGTGCTTCCATCTCTTTTCCTGTTTTTTCCCAGCGCTCGTTACCTTTCCAGTCATCTCCGATATAGATCTCATTGAATCGTATTTTTTCCCATACTTTTTTCTTATCCAGAGTTGTAGTAACAATTACCTCATCTACATATTTGATCGCACGAACGATCTCCGCTCTCTCTTCCAGCGGAATGATTGGTCTTTTATGTTTATATGATTCCACCAGATCATCAGCATTTACACCAACGATCAGATAGTCACAATGACGTTTTGCGTTTTTGATGAGATTCAGATGGCCAATATGAAACATATCAAAAGTTCCCTGTGTGTATCCAATTACCTTTTCCATAATGTTCTCCATTTCTTACATTTTTATTGCATTTTTCAAACACGTTCTAAGCTATTACTGATGATGTCTTCAACCGATAAATCATAGGACTTTATAATTTCAGAAACTCTGCCAATGCCTTAGAATAATTTTCTTTGACAGGCATCTGATGCATAACCGGAAGCAATTTTCTTCGTTCTTCCCGGTACAGGTCCTTTTCTCCTGACACATGTACAGCAAATTCCTCCAGACCTTTAAGATCATAAATTTTCTCGCCTGGCATATATTCCTGTGGATTCTCAAATACAAAGCCTCTGGTCTCTTTATATTGCTGCATATCTGACAGCACAAAAGCCAGTGGCCGATTCAGCAGCATATAATCGACGGCTACCGATGAATAATCTGAAATCAGTCCATCACTGGCACTGATCAGTTCATACAGCTGTATTTCTTTCTGATCCAGCATTTCCTGATTCACAAAACGAATATTCTCAAAAGCATCCTCTTCTATGTCCCATTCTTTCTGCACCGGATGTTTCTTGATAATAAGCAAAACATTCAAATGTTTCAGCGTCTTATCAAGATGTCTCAGCTCTTCTTCATTCTTAAATCCCGGCAGTGGAAACGGAAGTTTGATCTTACTTTCTGCACTGTCCAGAACTTCACTGTTTCTGAATGTAGGCATCCACAAGATCGCCTTATCTGCCTTCATTCCAAACATTTTCCAGATGATATCCTGACTATTCATAGATGGATGCAGCATCCAGTCGTATCTTGGATATCCGAGCGGAAGTATCTTCTCTTTCGGGCATTTCCAGTAACGGGATTTTGTTTCCACAAATGCCTCTCCAGGCACAAGTGCATAATCAAAATGCATCATACTTGCCCCTGTATTCTCACGTTTCTCTCTGGGAACATCCTTATATCCACATCCATGCCACAGATTCACTGTAATCTGTCCCGGACAATGATGCAGATTCAGATAGGCAGTATTATTCGTATAAAAGAAAAATCCGGAAACAGCCCCATAATAATACGCCAACGGACTGGTCCATCCATTCCTGCTCTCTGCTGTTACAAACTTTACATTCTTATATTTGCATTTCCGAAATTTTCTTTTATCCGAAACCATCCAGATAATCTGGTAATTTTTATACGCTTCATTATGGACCAAATATTCAAAGAAGGCCCTGGCATTATCTGTCATATCCTGCATCGTCCTGTTTTTAAATACAATATAATTTCTATGCAGTTTTCCATGATTTGCAGCATAAGTCCCAACTACTTTAAGTGCCGCTTTCGACATGACCCGACAGAAATAAAATTCTATCGTTTTCCAGAATCCTTTTTTCTTAAATTGTTCCTTAATGGAATCTAATATCATTCTTTCCTCCTGAGATACAGATTATGAAATATCAGGGACAAAATCGTTACTTTTCACTCCATGCCCGGTAACACAAAATCCTACGATTCTCGCATTATTATAATTCAAAAGATGATTTCTTTGGCAGAATACTTTCAAAGGACTGAATGATCCGTTTTTTCTGCTTTTCAAAATCACCTACATCTGCCGTATCATTAATGCAGATCATCTGGCACTGCTGTTTTCTGATGGCTGAATGAATCTGTTCATCATGCAGACCGATCGTATAAAATTTTCCAATTTTCGGAGATTGAGGTACAAACTTTCCTTCCATATACTGCCAATATTTCAGTACATACTGATTTACATCAAATGATGTCCGGAACCGATTTCTACATACTTCATCCAGGAATGAACCTTCTTCATCCCACAGCTGCTCGTATGTACTTTTCAGAAAAGCGCTCGGCAGATGTGTATACTTAAAACTTGAAAAGTCTCTGTAAGGAAGCATCAACAGATTTCTTAGTGCCATCTTTCCATAAGATGGATTAAACCATTTTTTCCAGTGTTTTTTTATTACCTCACGCTTGGAATAATGCATATTTATCAACGCCGCATCGTTCATCAGCATTGATGCAAACGGATTTCTGATATCATCCTGCACCAACGCAGTCTCAATACAGCAGTCCCGCGGAAGTCCGTCTTTAAAGAAATCTTCTTCCTTCACAGACTTTAACAGAAACATATCATCATTAAAATAGACAAACTGCTCTGACAATTCCGGTATCCTGTGAAAGTTCAATTCAATAGAGTTGATATTAAAAGTAGGCAGATATTCCGGTTTCATATAATCTGAATGCCTGATCAACTTCAATTTAGGATGAGAAGTATTCAGCCACGGCGGTATATGACCGCAGGTTACAAAATATATCCTGTTTACCCACGGTGCAAATTTCTCTACACCCCTGAACCAGTACTGAAGATTTTCCCAGTCCCGGTATCTTGCAGCTGAATTATCTGCACCTTTTGCAGGATTATATTTACGGCGCTCTTCCAGCCATTCCTTATCTGCCCCATCTACCCAGGCCAGTACAAAATCTATTTTATTCATCCTCCAGCTCCTATTCCAAGATAAAGGTCCTTAAGCCGCTGTGCTTCTGTTGTAATATCAAAATGAGCTTTGCGAATCCCCTCACAGATCACATCCTGTGGTTTTCTTTTCAGATTACCCATCTGTATAATTGTATCAGCCCAGGTCTGATCATCTTTCTGAAGAGACAGACGTTTTACACTTTCAGGAAAGATAACTGCTTCTTCAGAGACAGCATCCGACATGACACATGGCAGTCCGTTTGCCTGTTCTTCGATCAACGCAAACGGTACTCCTTCAAAAAGAGACGGAAAAAGAAATACATCCATCGCAGACAGATATCTTGAAACATTCTCCTGCTTTCCTGCAAAATATACATGCTTTTCCAAATCAGCTTTCTGAACTTTTTCTCTGATTTGTTCATACAAGCCTTCTTTTGGACCTATCAGGCACAATACAACGTCTTTATTCTTTGTGACAACACACTTCATGATGTCAACCATGCGGTCATGATTCTTTGGAATATCAAATCTTCCCACATGTCCGATCACTATCTTATTTTCCCAGCCCATCTTTTTGCGAAGTACATCCCTCTCTTCTGCCTGAAAGCAGAATTTTTCTGCCTGTATCGCATTATTGACCAGAATCACCTTTCCACTCTGGTATGCCTTATCTCCGAACAGCCATCTTCCGGCCATTTCCCCGCAGGCAACTCTCTCTGTGGCATATCTGGCAATTTTCGGCCGGTTCCACCAATCCATTGTTTTTCGGATAAATCCCGGACAGGAGGAACTGTGGCTGTGTGCAATTACCTTTGGTATATTCATTTTACCGGCTATACGAAGCGGAACAATATTCGCTGCTGACAGCATATTTACATGTACCACATCGTATTTCGTCTCTCTCAGGATTCTTTTTAATTGCTTCACATAACCTTGATAATTTTTCTTTACATTTGGGATGTAATAAATCTTTCCGCCGAGCTTTTTTATTTCATCTTCATATGCAATTTTATCATACATACACACAAAATCAAATTGTACATCCATATGAACCAGAACTCTGTAATAATTCATCACAAATGATTCCAGACCTCCGGCAATATTTCCCATTCCAATCTGAAGTATTTTCATTATGCACTCCCTGTTTCTTCTTGATTTTATGCAGCATAATGTCATGTTGCTGTCACCTTTTGATATCCGGTGATCTTTTTGGGGTGATTTTTAATTTGTCATCTTTTCATACTGTTCAGAGATTGTATCAATATCACCGTATGCGATCAGTTTTCCTTTTTCAAGGATCATTGCTTTGTTACAGATTCTCTGTACCTGTGCAAGGGAATGAGATACAAACAGCACAGTCACCCCTGAGTCAAACATACTAAGGACTTTTTTCTCACTTTTCTTACGAAACTTCGCATCACCGACAGATAACACTTCGTCCAGAATCAGAATCTTAGGGGAAACCACTGTCGCAATAGAAAATCCCAGTCGGGATTTCATACCTGATGAGTAGTTCTTGATCGGAACATCAATAAAATCTTTCAGTTCTGAAAACTTTACAATTTCATCATACTTCTCATCAATAAATTCTTTTGTATATCCGAGCATTGCTCCATAAAGGTAAATGTTCTCTTTTCCTGTATACTGTGGATCAAAGCCGGCACCAAGTTCCAAAAGCGGTACCATCTTTCCATGCTTGGTAACTGTTCCTTCTGTCGGTTTAAAAACACCGGCAATTACTTTCAAAAGAGTACTCTTTCCTGCACCATTCAGTCCAAGGATTCCTACTCTGTCACCTTTTTCTACAGTAAAACTTACATTCTGTAACGCCCAGAACTCATTATACTTAATCTCTTTTTTGATTGATTTGATAATATAATCCTTGAGGCTGTCTACTTTTTCTTTGCTGAGGTTAAACTTCATGCTGACATTATCAACAATAATCGCTGGTTTGCTCATCTTTTCTCCTTATTGTTCATAAAATTAGCAAGTCCCTGCCCGCCAATTATTAAGTTACTGTTTATACTGTTTTCAGTATTTTCAGTAACTTTATGGCTCTTCGCATCCTCACAGGGAGCTTACTTACTAGATATAAAGAATAAAATCATCCTGTTTCTTCTTAAAACAGAATAATCCAATTAAAATCATCACGATAGAAAAGCCCAATGCATATTCAAAGTAATGAATATTCATCATTTCTCCAAATACAGAGCATCGGAAAATATCAATCACACAATACAGCGGATTATATTTTAAGATCCATGCCCATCCACTTTTTAAGAGTTTTGTTGGATAGTAAAAAATCGCACATGTATACATGACCAGCATAAGTGCTACAGACCAAAGATACTCCATATCTCTGAAAAATACACCAATCGTTGCCAGGATCATTCCCACTCCGTAAGACATAATAAGAATGAGAATTAATGCTATCGGTGCCTGAATCAGATAAACTGTAGGTTTTACTCCAAGCACTATGCTTACAATTGCCAGCACAATCAGTGAAATTAAAAAAATCACATAGTTAAAAAGCACACTGGACAAGGGATATAAATATTTCGGCACATAAACTTTCTTGATCATCGCCGAATTCTGTCTGATAGATTTCAATGCCGCCTTTGTTGCCTGTGAAAAGAAGCTGTACAACAATCGTCCTGTCAGAATATACACCGGAAATGTCCTGTCTGTATTTCCATATAAGGTACCAAACACAATGGTAAGTACGATCATTGTAAGCAATGGTTCCAGCATGGACCATACGATTCCCAGATAAGAACGTCTGTACTTCAGCTTAATTCCTTTTTTTACCAGTTCCGATAAAAGGAAGCGGTACTGCAAAAAATTATCAACGTATTTTTTCATGTTCTCTCCATCGTTTCCATTTCGTAATATTTTTGCTACTGTTCACATGTGCTGGACAGTAGCCGGTTTTGTGGTCTGACACAAAGCAAACCACTTTGTACTGTAGCATATTCTTTTCCGTCTTGCAACTGATATCCCGATATTTTATATTATTTCCTATTATAAACATATTCGTATAAACTATATAACATCAGAAATTTGTGCTAATTTTACAAAAAGCATGTGATGGCTCACTCCGTCCATGATAATATATTCTGCATAGACAGCAAAGTGTAAGCAGCAGCAAAACTATTTACATATATATAAATCCCTCCAGGAGAGCTTTTTATGTTATAGGAACATTACAGAGTAATTTCCTGTGATATGAGAAAAATCCCGGCTTTTACTTATAATTTTTATAAGACAAAAGCCAGGATCTTTAGATTTAAAATGATCCTCCGGAACCTCCATGTGTCTCTCCCGAAGAACTTGTATGTGTACTGCTTCCACCGCCGGAATCTTCATTCTTTGGCTTCGCTGTACGTGTAACATGATTATACAGGAACATATCACGGCTTCTGTTAATGTGAAGGCTTCCTGCTTTCATATAATCTGCCGCATCAGGTTTCATATGAACTGTTTTCATCTGACATCGCATCACCACTGATACGATCAATGCAAGAACAAAACCGACTGCCAGTGACATAAGGAATAGAAAGCCTGCGGATATAGAGTCGTCCGGCATATTCTCCACATCATACGGTTCTCCATTTTGTGCCTGTATGATAAACTCCTCGCAAAGATCTGCAAACTCTGTAAATCCTTCGTAATAATCACCATCCGTTAATGATGAAACAAATTTATCAGACATGTACTCCTGCCCTGCATCGGTGAAAATCCGGATCGCATCACCATGCGTAGACATCTTCCATTTACGTTCTGACATAGTCAGCAACAGTAAAATACCGCTATTGTCATCTCCCATGCCATAGTCATTATAATCATAGAAATCATCTGCATAGGCCATAGGATCAGCTCCGTCTATGCTCTCTTCTGTAACGATCACAACGTCACAGTCATAATCTTCACTGATCTGATCAAGCTTCTCTTCCAGCGTCTCTGCCTCATCATCTTCCAGAAGGCCTGCATAGTCCACCAATCTTACTGTGTGCAATTCTTCCGCCGCATACGCATTCTCCGAAAATACTTCTGCTGAAACTCCTGCTGTAGCAGATATAGCAAGGACAGAAGCCAGAAATGCAGGTATTATCTTTCTTTTTAACATTCTTCGTCCTCCCTAAAAAATCAGCATTCCTACAAGATAAGCGATAGCAGTAAACACTACCGTCAGACCGGCAAGATATTTCCTATAAATTTTTTCATCGATTGGAAGATCCCCTGTCATCTTTCCAGTCTGCCCGTTCATTGCAAATATGTATCTCGTATCTTTCCAGGTCGTGTTCAAAATCCATACCGGATATAATGCGTACTGTGCCTTGCCTCCTGACATAGATACATTTGAATTCTCCGGAACTACAGTAGTATATCCTCTTACAGTATCAGCAATTACTTCCTCTGCACTCTTCTTCATACGTTCATGTGCTCTGTTCACACTTTGCTCCTGACTGACATCATATTTATCTGCCAGATATCCGGAAAGATATGCAGTCTGAAAATCTACTGCTTTAGACATATCAAATGGCTCTATTGATTCCATAAGATCATCCGGCATTTTCTCAGATCCATCTACAGGGACAGAGGCAAATGCCATATCTCCATTTCTCTCTACGGAATAATAGCTGGTTTCTGTATAATCATAATCATGATCGCTCCATGTTCTCACTTTCGTTGCCCTATAACGGACATCCGCATTGACATCCGCATCAAAAAGCCAGAACGGAACATAGACTCCCTTAATCTCATCTATATGATTTTCTTTTCGGAATGTTTTTGGAAGTAATCGTCTTCCTTTGATATGTTTATAGTAAGCCTCTTTCGCAGCTTTCTTATCTAACTTAAACGGAATCACCAGATCAGGTCTTAAAGCTCCTTTAAATTTCGCTGTCATAATTACAGGATTTCCACAATATGGACAGTTCGTTGCTCCTGTAGTCTCATCTGCAATGATCTCGCCGCCACAGGACTGGCAGGTATAGACATTCATCCCATCTGTCTCACCTTCCTGCCATTCTCCGCCGGCATCCGTCTGCCATCCTGACAGATCATCTTCCTGCGCTGCCTCACGCTTTATCTGTTCGTCAAATTCTTTTAACGTGTCCAGTTCAAATTCTGTATCACAATATGGACACTTCATTTTCTGTAAATGGCTGTCAAATTCGATTGAACCCCCACAGGCAGGACACTTGTATTCTTTTAAATCAGACATAGGTTTCCCCCTCGTACTGTATTCTTATACTACCGTTTCCTGGTAATATGACCGTATACAATCCCTTTCTTATGGTCTTGGTTTTCCGCACTCTGCGCAGAACTTTCCGGTATTCTCAGCTCCACAGCTGCAGATCCATTTGCCTGCCGGTCTCGGGCTACCACACTCAGAACAGAACTTTCCGATATTTACTGCTCCACAGCTACAGGTCCACTCTGCCGGCTGTGGTTTCGGTTTTCCACATTCTGCGCAGAACTTTCCGGTATTCTCAGCTCCACATTCGCATTTCCATGTTCCCACACCGGATGATGGCTGCATTTTCGGCGCTGCCTGAGCCTGTTGCTGTGCTCCCATCTGATAAAGACTCTGCATATTCGCTCCGCCAGCCTGACTTGCCATACCCATTCCCATAAATCCAGTCATAGCACCTGCCTGATTGGAAGCCGCTGCTTTCATAGCCTCTGCCTGCGCTCCGGCAAGTGTAGCTGCCGCCATAGTCGGATCACGCATAATCGCATTCTTCTGGGCATCCTTAATCATCTGCGCGTCTTCTTCCGGAAGTGTCACCGGATTCATGGCAATAGAAACCACTGCAAGTCCTCTTGTTTCCAGCCATTTCTTTGTAAGTGCCTCATTCATGGCATCGCATAATTCCTGCACATGTCCCGGAATCGCACTTGGACGAATCTGAAGCTCTGAGATCTTTGCAAATGCAGGTTGTAAAGCACTGACAAACTCTGTCTTTAACTGACCTTCTATTTCTTCTCTGTCATACTGCTGTTCTACATTTCCACATACATTTGTATAGAACAGAAGCGGGTCAACAATCTTATAGGAATAAATACCATTACAACGTACAGATACATCAATATCAAGACCGATATTTCTGTCAACTACGCGGAATGGAATCGGATTTGCCGTTCCGAATTTATTATCTACCAGTTCTTTCGTATTAAAATAGTACACTCTCTGGTCTTTGCCTGTATCTCCGCCAAATTCAAAACGTTTCTTTACCGTTTCAAAGGTTCTGCTGATTCCCTCTCCTAAACTTCCGGAGAAAATGCTCGGTTCTGTTGATGCATCATAGGTAAACTGACCTGGTTCCGCACATACTTCTACGACTTTTCCCTGTTCCACAATGATCATACACTGGCCATCTGCAACTGCAATTCCGGAACCACTGGAAATAATGTTGTCATTTCCTTTTTTATTAGAAGAACGACCACTTACTCTTTTCTCCCCTTTGACAACCAGAACATCCTTATCTATCGCATCACAATAGAAAAACTCCTTCCACTGATCTGCCATTGTTCCGCCAAATGCACCGGCGGCTGCTTTGATTAATCCCATAATATAAAGTCTCCTTCCCATATACTGTTTCAGCATATTTTCTTAATTTTTATCTAATTGTGCGAATTTTTATCTCTGTGTCCATCATATCATATTTTCCATGGTATGTCATGCGCAAAAACTCCTCTTTTCTGTCATTTTGCAACATCTTACGATGATTTTTCCGAAAATTTCTGTCATTGACTCAAACCCTTTCTGATTCTGCTCTTTGCTTTTTCCGAAATCACCATTGATTAACCGTATAAAAGGCTGCCGGATAGGTTTGATTCCCATTACAGCAGCCTTCTCATAAGCATAAATAATCGTATCATATATAATCTGTGTTTATTTATTATTTATCTCGTTCCATGCTTCATCATCAAATTTCTGTTTTTTGAAATAGTAAATTCTGTCCTCATCTGTGATCTCACGGATCACTCTGCATGGATTTCCAACAGCGATCATATTGTCCGGAATATCTTTGGAAACTACACTTCCGGCACCGATCACTACATTATTTCCAATGGTAACTCCCGGAAGAATCACTGTGTTTCCACCAATCCATACATTGTCTCCAATCGTAACAGGAATTCCATATTCGTATCCGGAATTACGGCTGTCCGGATGAACCGGATGACCTGCTGTGTAGATGGAAACATTCGGCGCAATCTGGACATTTTTTCCAAGGGTTACTTTGCCTACGTCAAGGATTGTCAGATTATAATTGGCATAGAAATTCTCACCAACTTCGATATTCCAGCCGTAATCGCAATGAAATGGTGCTTCCACCCATACACTTTCTCCTGTTTTCCCCAAAATATTTTTGATCATCTGTGGAGCTTCTTTGCTCTGTCTGGACGGTGGCAGCTGATTAAAATCATAAATCTTCTGTTTGCATGCCTGTCTGTCCTCTTCAAGCCCATCTAACCACGCTTTGTACGGAAGTCCGTTTAACATTCTTTCTCTCTGATTCATTTGTTATCTTCTCCTTTACGTTTTTATTTTTAACTG